>NZ_CACXXB010000001.1 GCF_902771435.1 uncultured Methanobrevibacter sp.
TTGGCATAGCAATATTTGCACCCGTGCAGACATGTGTTATATAATCCAATATCCCTTCCCATTAAACAGTTGCATTCGCGATTGTGATATTTTCCTTTAGGGACTTTTAGATTATTTCCAATAGCCTTTTCCAACACCTGCTGGGTCATGCAGCCTGATGAATCAAAACCAAACTGGTCAAGCAGTGTGCCTTCAACACATGTTTTCATTTGAATATCATATTCATCGGCTATCCTTGCGAAATTTTCACCAATCACAAGACGCTCTTCAGTTGTAACTTCACGGGCTTCAGGAAAGTTTCTTAAAACCTTTTGATACAAATCAATGAAGCTGATTGTACAGTCTGAAGTATAATCACACAATTCTGATGCCATTTCTTCAAATTTATCTGTGTGGAAATCCAAATCGTATTTTTCAGTTATTAAAATCGGATCATATCTCCAGGACACGGCATTAGTCCCCAATGTCTCGGACAACACCTTGAATGTTTTTATGACTTTTTTATAATCGGGAACATTGACTTCAATGTCTTTATCATAAGGGTTTATTGTTGTAAACCAAAACTGATTATAATCTGACAGCCTGTCCAAATTCTTTACCAAAGGCTTTGGATTTTTGGAGCAGAAACATATTACATCGACTGTTTTGGGATTGAAGTTATATTTATAGATTTGATTGTTATAGGGGTTTTTGCTGAGTACAAAACCTTCATCAATTCTGTTCAAGAACCATTTACTAAAAAAAGCGGGAATGTCAGTTCTTGTACCTGTATTGAGTATCATGAAAAAAAGAAAAGGTAAAAGAGATTTTATAAATCTCTTCCGAAAATGTGTACGGCCGCAGTACCTCCGGTACCTCCGATATTGTGGGTCATACCGATTTCTGCACCGTCCACTTGACGTCCGCCAGCTTCTCCCCTGAGTTGCCATACGACTTCGGCAGCTTGGGCAATACCTGTAGCACCTAATGGGTGTCCACGTGCCTTAAGACCACCGGAAGTGTTGATCGGGAAGTCACCGTCAATCTCAGTTTGTCCTTCTTCGATAGCTATTCCGCCTTTACCCTTTTCGGCAAATCCTAAATCTTCTACTGCCAATAGTCCGTTAATGGAGAAACAGTCGTGGACTTCAGTCAAGTCAATGTCTTTGGTTGTTACTCCTGCCATTTCATATGCTTTTCTGGATGCGACTTTTGTTGATTCAATGGTAGTGATATCTTTTCTGTCGTGTAATGTTAATGTTCCAGAAGCCTGTGCAGAAGCTTTTACATAAATTGGAGTGTCAGTGTATTTCCTTGCATCTTCAGCAGGCACCATAACAACAGCAGCTGCTCCGTCACTTACCGGAGAACAGTCGAGAAGTGTCAATGGGTCTGCAACCATGGTTGAGTTTATTACTTTGTCAACAGTTACTTCGAACGGGAACTGTGCATTCGGGTTTTTGGATGCGTTTTTATGGTTTACCACTGAAAACTGTGCAAGCTGTTCACGGGTGGTTCCGTATTCGTACATGTGCCTTTTGGCAATCATTGCATATAATGATGGGAAAGTGGCTCCTTGCTGTGCTTCCCATTCCTGGTCTGAAGCTGTAGCAATAGCCGGTGTTGCATCAACGACATCAGTCATTTTTTCCACACCTGCGGAAATTACCACATCATGAAAACCTGATGCAACCGCCATGATTCCCTGTCTTAGAGCCAGTCCTCCTGACGCACAGGCGGCTTCAACCCTTGTGGTTGGAATCGGATTGAGACCTACATGGTCGGAAATAAGTGCTGCAATGTGTTCCTGTTCTACGAAAAGTCCAGAAGACATGTTTCCGACAAACATTGCTTCAATGTCGTCACCACCAATATCTGCATCAACAATAGCTTTTAAACCAGCTTCAGCAATCAAATCTCTAAAGGAAGAATCCCATAATTCACCAAATTTAGTTTGTGAAACTCCTATAATCGCAACATCTCTCATATTTAAGCCCCCTTACATTTTAATTTTGCCTTTGAATTTAGCATAAACAGCATAATCAACATATGTTTTATTGCTGATGATTTCCTGTGTTTTTGGAGCTAAATCTCTTCTTTCTTTTATTTCATCTTTAACAGTCATTGTGAATCCATCACTTCCGGCACCTGAACCGTATGAAATGACAAAGATCTTATCTCCAGGTTCAGCCACATCCAAAATATTGGATAATGCCAATGGCACTGCACCTGAATAGGTGTTACCAATATTAGGAGTTAAAAGTCCCTGTTTGATTTGTTCAGATGTGAATCCTAATTTTTTACCGGCCCTAAGGTAGAATTTACCGTTAGGCTGATGGAAACATGCATAATCATAATCCTCAGGTTTGGAATCAGTTTCTTCAAACAGCATTTTTGCTGTGCTTAAAACATGCTTGAAGTAAGCAGGTTCACCTGTAAAACGACCTCCGTGGGACGGATAGTTTTCACCTTCCCTTCTGTAGAAATCAGGTGTGTCGGTTGTGAAACTGCATGTGTGTTCAATGTCAGCTATTGTATTTTCCTTACCGATAATGTAAGCCGCACCACCGGCGGATGCAGTGTATTCCAAAGCGTCTCCAGGTGCACCCTGTGAAGTGTCGGCACCAATAGCCAATCCGTATTCAATCATTCCTGATTCGACAAGACCCATAGTCATTTGGATACCTGCTGTTCCTGCCTTACATGCGAATTCCAAATCAGCCGCAGTCATTTTAGGAGTTGCGCAAACCGCTTCAGCAACAATGGAAGCAGTCGGCTTTACTGCATAAGGGTGTGATTCGGAACCAACATAAACAGCACCGATTTTACTTGGATCAATTTGAGCTCTTGCTAGCGCATATCTAGCAGCAGTTACTGCAATAGTAGCAGTGTCTTCATCAGCAGAAGGAACGGATTTTTCATTGACAACCAATCCGTTTGATAAAGCTACAGGGTCATCTCCCCATACCTTTGCAATTTCCTCTACTTTAATTCTATAAGATGGTACGTGCGCACCATATCCTACTATTCCTACCATTAAATCACCTTAAATAATAATCTTGAACGACATTAAAAATTAATTTAATTATTAATATTTTATTTTTATTATTATATAAAATTAACTAATAAAAAAGTATTTTTAAACAAAATAAGAATTTTAAAAAAAGAATGGAATTTCAGATGCAGTTGCCGGGATTCGAACCCGGGTTGTAGGCTTGGAAGGCCCAAGTAATAACCAGACTATACCACAACTGCATAAAAAGTGCGGCGTCCGGGATTTGAACCCGGGTCGCTAACGTGGCAGGCTAGAGTCTTAACCAGGCTGGACTAACACCGCATAAAAACTAACAACAAATAAACTTATGTTTTAATAATATATAAAGGTTTCGTTTAAATTAATCTTTTTGAAAATAAATGAAAAAATTGGAATAATTAAATTTTATGTGCAGTAACACAAATCCAATCATTTTCATCATTCAGGTATGCTTTGAAATCCTTAAATCCGGCAGTTTCAAGAGATTGCCTTAAAACATCCTCGGAATATATTTTCATGTCCAACAATTCTACCAAATCATCATACTTGTCCATTTCGCCTTCCCTGTAAACGGCCTCATTGCAGATGAATATGAATCCGCCCTTTTTAAGAACCCTGTTTACTTCCTTCAAATCATTGATGAAGTCAGGCCAGAAATAGATTGTCTCGAAACATGTTGCAATATCAAATGTTTCATCATAAAAAGGCATTTCGGAAACGGATCCCTGAAGCACATTGACGATTCCCCTGTCAATGGCATCCCTGTTGAGTTCTGTTGACTTCTCGACGCTGACGTCTGAGTAGTCTATTCCGACAACTCTGCCGTTATCGGATATCTGTGATGCGAAGCGTTCAATGTTTCTTCCGCCGCCACAGCCGATATCGAGAATTTTGCTGTCTTCGCTGATTTCGAAATGGCTTACGCCCCACTGGGCCATGCTTTCATGGGACCTGTTCATCCTGTCCAGTATCTGATGGCCCAGCTCACCTTCAGGCTTTCTTGCATTCTTAATCAATTCCTTATTCTCAATGTGATGACCTGTGTTTACCTTATCATTGTCACTCATATTATCACTTTTTAAATCCTTTTCTGGTTTTGATTGCCTGTCCTGTTTGGAACTGTTCTATTTCACATGCTCCAAGCAATGCCTTTCCATAGGCAAGCAATTTGTCCTGTTCATTGACAATCAGAACTTCATCCTTTGCCCTTATGTTTTCATCACAATCAACTACAAATTTGCAGAAAACGCTTTTTCCGTCAAGTGCAAAAGGTTCTGAGTCCTTGTTTACAACAACCCTGTTTTGCGGATAAGGCATACTGTTGTGAAGTCTTTTTGCACCTTCCTTTGATAGAATCAGATATGAATCTGATGCCCTCATATTTACAATCAGAACCTTGCCGTCATAGATGTGTCTGATTTTGCCTGTCTTTTTACTTTTCTCTATGTTGATGTTGCCTGTGAAAAGCGCATCGCCCGCTCCAACACCGAACTGATAATCCGCAATTGCCCTAACCTTTTTGACATCATCCTTTTTAAATCTGATTTCATCTGAAAAGTCGGATTTTTCATAGAGTCCGAGTTCAAGGTCTTTTACAATCCTTGAGTGAATCAGAACCTGGTCATAGTATTCCACAAATTCAGAGATGAAGTCCTCCACAAACTCTATTGCATCAACGTCACGTGTTTTCGGAGCATCATTCTGGCTTAATGGATAAACCTCATCGATTTCAAGAGGTATCAATCCGAACGGAATATCCAAAACCATAAAGTCTGTGTCTTCCAAATCCAAATCCTTTTGAGCCCCATATACATAAAATTCGCCGAGTTTTCCTGATACGAATTTGGAGTAAGGCTTTCTTGAAGGAGGCAATATTATCAGGTCACGCTTTTTAGGCATCTCACGAAGCTTCTGCATGTGTCTTAGGACTTCGCTCCTGCAAAGTGATTCGGGACCAGTGTAGAAAAATGCGGACTTTTTGCTTCTCGGGTCGTATTTTTCCAAATCCTTTGAGTAGTTTCCAAGATGCCTTACGGCTTCAAGAAGTGCAGGATGAGCTCTGCATCTCTCTTCTACAAGTTCCATCAGATTGCCGTCATAGATTGCCTGTCTGATTAACCTTAACTCTGCAAATGAAACATGCAGGTTGTGCTGAGCTATCAAATCCCTTCTTTTCTCTTTCGGCATTGCCCTCAAGTCATCAGGAGTGTATTTTGTGCACACTTCACATGAACATGGCATTTCCTGGAGGTTTTCAAGCTTATATGTCCCTCTTGTTGACAGGAGCCTGTCGTCATCTGCATATAATATGTATGCGGCTGAATCAAAAAGGTCGCAACCCATCGCAACACAGAGGGCAAATATCATCGGATGGCCAGCCCCCATAAGATGGCGTGGAACAGTGTCTGAAAGCTCAGCCATGGAATTCATCACGACATCAACAAGATCCCTGTAGTGGTATGATTCCATCAGAGGAACAACCGCACCTATCGGATATAAATCCGCATCAAGCTTTGAAAGTTCCCTTGCGCATTGCCTTCTGAGGTCCAGAAATGTTGATCCCTGAACTACTGAATTCAGCATCATTTCCATGTTCTGCTCTTTTTTATATGCAACAGCCTCTCTTGCACGTTCCAAAGTAATTTCCAAATCGCTTTCAGCCTTTTCACGGTCAACGAAAGGAGCTGTCGGAATGTCAAGACTTGTTCCTATGTCTGTTTTAATCAGTTCCTGAAATTCAATGACTTCCTTGTTTGTGATTTCAACATCACCGTAAACGGACAGCTGGAAAGACCCAGAATCTGTCATGATAGGGCCGTCAAAATGAATCAGCTCATGCAATCCCTTTTCGACAGCTTCCTTTTTCAGGTCTTCATCTTTGTAAATGAGGTATGCATTGGTAATGACGATGTCCGCCCCGTATTTGCCAACATCGATTTCCTGTTTTCTAGGATGGATGACCGGCATCAATGCGGGGGTTTTAACGTCACCGTGTTTTGTTTTCAAAACGCCTACACGCCCCATATTATCTTTAGCTTTAATTTCGAACATTTTATTTAACCTTAATAATTTGATTTGCGAACCTGATTACAAGAATATGAATTGTTGAAAAAAATCAAGTTCTAAAATAAATAGCCTCTAAAATAATTAGAGTGTTAATAATACCTACATTAACATTAAGCTAGAAATTATATAAATTTTGCTCATCTGGGAATTTAAAAATTAATTGAAAACCCGAATAAAAAATCGGCCTGTGAAATTGTATCGAATTGCCTAAATTTTTTAAGCATGAAAAACTAAACTATTCCTTGATATAATGAGTTACGAAAATAATGCAAGAGTAATCAACGACGATATTTTTGATTTGGTCAATCAATGTTTCAGTCAGGAAAGAAGTGGTCGAAATATTGAAGGAAGGGTTAATTTTTTTGATACTTACAACAATTATTTTGTTTTAACTGATGATGGATCATATTCTATTAATTCAAAAGAAATAAATCATAAAGTTGAGACATTACATACATCTACAGGTGCAATAAGTGAGTCATTTGAGAAATTTATCAAACCGATGAAGTTCAACTATGATGATGATATTGCGATTCTTGACATCTGTGCCGGAATCGGATACAACACTTCCGCAGCAGTAGCTGATTTCATCAAAAACTCAAGCGGTTCCAATCTGACAATTGACATGGTCGAAATATCCAAGGCAACACTTGCATGCGGCCTTCTGGTACCGTCCCCGATTAAAGAGCATGACATTACCAAAAAAGCCATCGAAGATGAACTCATCAGACAGGACTATGCTGCATTAAGTGTGGAAAGCGCCGAAATACCTGACAACATTGACATAAATGTCTACATTGAAGATGCAAGACAGACAGTTCAAAAGCTTGAAAGCGACAGCTATGATGCAATATTTTTAGACCCTTTCAGTCAGAATATGGCTCCGGAATTATTTTCGCTTGAATTTTTCAAACAGTTCAGGCGCCTAATCAAGGATGACGGAATTGTTGCAACCTACACCTCAGCTGCGCCAATCAGGGCAGGTTTTATTGATGCAGATTTCTATATCGGTCTCGGACCAATATTCGGAAGAAAGCAGGGCGGAACACTGGCAAGCCCGAATCCTCTTATGCTCGATACATCACTTCCGAAAAACGATGAGATAAGAATAGCACTGTCCGATGTAGGGATTCCGTTCAGAGATCCCAATCTGAATGACAGAAGCGATGTCATTTTAGAGAGAAGAACTGAAGAGCGCCACAATGCCAGACACAACACCAAAATTTCCTCTGCCGTCAAAACACCAATCTTTCTTGGCCAGGAAATGGATGATGAAAAACTTAAAAGGCGCGTTGAGCGAAATCTGGCAAAAATGAACATACCATCAACAACATCTGCCGAAGCGTACTACATCGTTGAGCCTGAAATCGACTATGCAGAAAAACAGGATGAAAAAAATAACTCAACAAACAGAATTCTTGAAATGAAAAAAAGATTAAAAAAAGTTAAAATGGGAAAATTATGATGATACATATTTTCCGCTTAACAGTTGATATGCAAGCTCTTTAGAACATGCTTTTGTTGGTGTAACCACAGTTAAATCAGCTATACCTTCACCATGATTATGGCCGAATACTGACCAGTCACAGTCACAGTTTGCACAGATGATAATACCTTCAGCACCACCGTTTTCCTTATTACCGGTTGCTGGGAAAACTCCGTAATCACTATATTCGGAGCCTGCGAAGAATATGCTCCAGTACAACTCATGACTTCCGCAGTAAGGACAGGTTCTGTCAAATTCTGTTGTATAGAATGAGTAACCGTATTTACTCATTTCACCAGGAGCGGAAGATCTTCCGACAACCAAAAGTGAATAGCCGTCTTCTGAAACACCATACTTATTATACGCCTTTCCAACATTGGATTTAACTACATTAATGGTTTTTGTAATTGTATAACCGTTGCTGGAATCCTTACAGGTTACAGTATATTTGCCCGCAGCAAGATTGAAGCTGATACTGGCAGCTCCATAGCTATTGGTTTTTACTGTTTTTGTTACTCCGTTTAGAGTAATTTCCATGTTGGCATTTTTTGCAAGACTGCCATCAGCATTCAGCAGGGTCGCTGTGAACACTGAAGTTTTGTTTTCAGCTCCAGTAACATCACTTGCCTTGATAGTAGGGTCAATGACAGTAACTTTTGTTTTTATGTATGACTGAGTGTATGGGTCATAGGATGAGAATGTGTAAGTTCCTTTTGGCAATTTGAATTTTACACTGGCCACACCATTTGAACTAGTTTTGGCTGTCTTTTTTACACCATTAACATAAACGTAAACCTTAGCATCCTTGACTAGCTTTTCGTCCTTGTAAAGGGTAACCTTGAATTTGGAGGTCACATCTGAAAATACAGTCATTTTCTTGGCTGACATAGTCGGTAAAATCTTAATAGTCTTTGTTAACTTTTCACCTGTCACTGTATTTATTGCAGTTATCACGAAAGTAGACGGATCAGATATGATTGAAATTTTAGCTACTCCTTTTGTATTGGTCTTGATATTGAATTTAGTTCCATGAGCCTTGAACTTAATGTATTTTTTTGATAAGGCCTTTCCGTCAGCATCCAAAAATTTAGCTGTGAAAACCTTGGAACTTAAGAAATGCTTGGTTACATCAGAAGCACTTACTGTAGGTTTAATGATAATTTTATTAGAAATTTTATATCCATTAGGATGGATTGCATACACAGTATATTCTCCGGCCTTAAGATTTACATCTAAACTGGCAACACCTTTCTTATTTGTCTTTTTTGTATAAGTCTTGTTATTCAGGACAAACTTCACATTTGCATATTTTAAAAGTGTTCCGTCACTGTTTAAGAATTTGGCGGAGTACTGTTTGGAATTGGAATAATATTTGGTTAAGTCTTTAGCTGTAACAACAGGCAATACTTTGACATTTGATTGTTCCACAGTATCACCGTATGTTGCAGAAACAACATAATCACCGGCATTCAAAGCAAGAGGTACGGAAACTTTACCGTCACTGTCAGTGCTTTGAGTGTAGCTGACGCCATTGACATTTAAGCTGACAGAGGCATTTTCCACCGGATTATTATTCATTGATAAAACAACAGTATAATTAGATCCGCTGTAATATGAACTTGACTCACTAGTTAACACATAATTTTGGGTAGAACTAGCAGTTTGAGCGTTTTCACTTACAGACAATAAATTTTCACTCCCCGAAGGGGGTTCCACATCAACTTCTCCGGCAATCACATCATCAGTTGAATTCACATCAGCAGCACAAACTGCAGATACGGACAACATAAATGCCAGAGTTATTAAAAATATTTTAAATTTTTTATTAAACATAAACGTTAACTCCATTTAACATTTGTTCGTAATATCTTTTATTACACTTTTTCTATAAAAAGCTTTTGATTTTTAAAAAAAGCATAAATAAGTTTAATTTGCATAAAATAAACAATAATAAGTTTATAAATAGTTTAAAAAGATTAAATTAAGTGAAACTATTATCAAAAGATAAAATTTAGGTGAAAAACAGAAATTTTAATATTAAGTATAGCTAACCAAACTTTAATTACCCAATAGATTAGTTCAAAAGACATGGTAAAATTTAATCAAAAATTTTTAAAAAGTAAATAAAAAAATAAGGTATTTTTATGAAAAACCAATTCAGAATCGTTTAAATCTAATTTAAATGTCAAATAAGAAAAAAAGAAAAAAAGTTGTAAAATGTGGCGGAAATTCTATTCCACTGTCACACACTTTGCCAAATTTTTAGGTTTGTCAGGGTCATGACCCTTCTCAAGAGTGATGTAATATGCAATCAACTGCAGCGGCACAATATATACCAGCGGTGCAATAATCTCTTTTACATCAGGATTTATTGGAATGACAACATCTGCCTTGGTCTTTAAGGATTCATCACCCTCAGCACCAAGTGCAAGGACATTTGCTCCACGGGATTTGACTTCTTCCAAATTGCTCATGGTTTTTCTGTAATTGTCTCCCGGAGGCAATATGACAACTACAGGAATTCCCTCATCGATCAATGCCAAAGGACCATGTTTCAGTTCTCCTGCAGCATATCCTTCACCATGAATGTATGAAATCTCCTTAAGTTTTAAAGCTCCTTCAAGGGCTGTCGGATAGGAATATCCTCTTCCGAGATAGAAGAAGTCACGGGCATAGTTGTATCTTTTTGAAAGTTCCTTAATGAAATCATCCTGCTCCAATACTTCATCGATGAATGCTGGAACCTTTTCAAGTTCACTGAGCAATTCCTCGTTTTTGGAAAGAACAGCAGCAAACAGATATATTGAAGTCAGCTGAGCCACATAGGTTTTTGTAGCGGCAACTCCAATTTCAGGACCTGCCTGAGTCTGAATCACATAATCCGCCCTTCTTGTTATTGCAGAACCTGCAACATTAACGATTCCCAATGTCTTTGAAGTCTGATTGGCCACATCCAGTGCCTTGAGTGAATCTGCAGTTTCACCGGATTGTGATATGAAAACAACCAATGTCTTGTCATTGAGAGTATTTACGGAGTATTTGAACTCAGATGCCAGAATGACGTCTGTCGGAATTCCTGCAATGGATTCTATCAAGTATTTTCCAGTCAATGAAGCGTGATAGGAGGTTCCGCATGCAACAAAGCATACTCTCTGCAGGTCTCCCACATCATCAATGATTTCCTGAATGTTTTCCTTTTGGGTCAGTGTGTTGGTGACCGCTGTGGCCTGTTCATTGATTTCCTTAATCATGAAATGTTCATAGCCTTCCTTTTCAGCCATTTCAGGTGTCCAGTTAATGGTTTCGATTTGCTTGTTTACAACATTGTCGAATTCGTCGTGAACTATAACACCCTCCCTGTCAACAATGACTATTTCTCCCTTTTCAGGATAGATAATATCTTTGGCATATTTGAGGATGGCCGGTGAGTCTGATGCAAGATAGTATCCGTTTTCACCCAGTCCAACAATCAATGGAGAGTCCTTACGTGTTGCAACAATTTTATTTGGTTCCCTTGTAGATATTGCTGCAATCGCATAAGCCCCTTCAATCACTTCGATTGTTTTTCTGACCGCATGCTCCAGGTCGAATTTTTCATCCATGAACTTCTGAATCAGATGGGGAATGACCTCAGTATCGGTTTCTGATTTGAATACATGGCCTTCAAGAGTTAATTTTTCCTTAATTTCCAAATAATTTTCAATGATACCATTGTGAACAACAGCTACAGTGTTTTCCTCATCAACATGAGGATGAGAATTCATCTTTGACGGATCCCCGTGTGTTGCCCATCTCACATGAGCAATTCCAAAACTGCCCGGCATGTCTGTGAGATTCAATTTATTGTCCACTTCTATGATTTTACCTTTATCTTTTTTAATGTGTATTTTATTATCTGAGAATGTGGCAAGACCTATTGAGTCATATCCCCTGTATTCCAATTTTGATATGCAGTCAAAAAGGATTGGGGCTACATCTTCATCCTCTTTTAATATACAACCTACAATTCCACACATTTAATCACCTTGATAATTGTAAATGTCTTTGTAAAGTTTCACAACATCCCCTATAATTAAAATGGCCGGAGTGTTGATTTTCTTATCGGAAATATCGCCCAATGTTCCGAACACAACGTTTTCATCGGGCATTGTTCCGCTTTCAACAGCGCATACTGGTGTGTCCGGAGAACGGTATTTCATAATCTCCGCTGTGTTTTCTCGGATATTTCCTATTCCCATTAGAATAATTAATGTATCGGCAGTATAGTCCCAGTGAACCTGGCTTTCAGGTTTTGTAGGGTCTTCATGACCGGTTACAATAGTCACTGATGTTGCAACAGCCCTGTGAGTTACCGGCAGTCCGAGAGATGTTGGCGCTCCAATTGCTGAGGTAACACCAGGAATAACTTCAAATTTGATATCATGTTCCATTAAAGCCAATATCTCTTCTCCCCCACGACCGAATACGAAGGGATCTCCTCCCTTAAGCCTTACGACATTTTCATGGGTTTTGGCCTGCTCGATAATCAGCTCATTTATTTCATCCTGTGTCTTGTAATGTTCGCCCGCCTTTTTGCCGACGTAAATCCTTTCGGCACTTTCAGGTGCATGGGCCAATATCTCTTCGTTTGCAAGATAATCGTATAAAACCACGTCTGCCTTGTTAAGGGCTTTCACTGCTTTTAATGTTATTAAATCTGCATCCCCAGGACCTGCACCAATCAAATAAACTACCATTTAAATCACTTTTATAAGAATCCTTTAAAGAAGTTCAAACCGTCATCGGAACCGAACAGTTCTTCACATGCCCTTTCAGGGTGAGGCATCATTGCACAGACAAGTCCGGATTCATCACATACGCTTGTGATTGCTTCCATTGAACCGTTAGGGTTTTTGCCTTCAAACTGCAATACGATTTGGTCCTGGTCTTTTAAAAGGTCAATGTCCTCTGTGTAGAATCTTCCTTCGGCATGTGCAATAGGAAGCTGTATTGTCTGGCCTTTTTCAAATGCCTTTGTAAATGGAGTTCTTGAAGTTCCGACCTTCAAATCCACCCATTCGCAGTTGAATTTAGGATATTCGTTTGTGATGAAAATTCCAGGGACAAGACCTATTTCACCTAAAATCTGTGCTCCATTACAGATTCCTAAAACAGGTTTTTCCTCTTTAACCAAATCCTTAATTCCATCAATTACCGGAGTGATGGAAGCCATTGCACCTGCCCTCAGGTAATCCCCATATGAAAATCCTCCAGGAATAACAATACCATCATAGTCTGTGAGGTTCTCTTCACTCCACCAAATATATTCCGGAGTGAGGCCGGCCAGTTCAATGGCCTGTGCAACGTCCCTGTCACAGTTGGTTCCCGGAAATCTGATTACACCAATTTTCATTTGAATCGCTCCTATTTACCACAAGCCATATTCTGTGGAATGACATTGATTTTATAATCATGAATTACAGGATTACAGAGTAATCTTTCACACATGTCAACTACATTTTCCCTGATTACTTCCCTGTCTTCACCTTCCATTTGGAATTTGATGGTTTCAACAGTTTTTACGTTTTCAACTTCATAGCCAAGCAATTCGAGAGACCTTTCGATTGTTGTAGCTTCAGGGTTTAACATACCACTTTTAAGGGAAATCTTTACTTCAATATCAAATAACATCTAAATCACCTTTTCATCATCAGGAATAATTCTGTTATATACTTCTACATAAGCAGCCATAACTTCATCGTCTTTTCCTTTTCTAAATAACTCCTTGTCCAACATGTCCAATGTTTCACTGTCCCATAATCTGCATCCGTCAGGGGAAATCTCATCACCCAAAAGAATGTTTCCATCCTTGTCCTTACCGAATTCGACCTTGAAATCAACAAGTATGATTCCTGCATCTGCAAGGAATTCTGTTAAAACCTCATTGATTTTCAATGCCTTTTCTGTGAGGATGTCAATTTCCTCCTGTGTTGCAATGCCCAATGCCTTAATAATTGAATCATTCAACATAGGATCATGATACTCATCGGCCTTGAAATCCATTTGAACAATCGGAGGTTCCAATTTGGTACCGTCTGCAATTGGATATTTGCGAACCAAACTACCGGTAGCAATATTTCTTACAATAACTTCGATTGGAATCATTTCAAGCTTTTTTGCAAGCATTACATTAGGTTCAGGGAGGTCAATCAACTGGGTTTCAATACCGTTTTCCTCTAAAACCCTAAATATTTTAGTAGAAATTATGGCATTGTATGCACCCTTGTTGTTCATGACTTCTTTTCTTTCTCCGTCACCTGCAGTCATGTCGTCTCTAAACTCGATTATGACCTGGTCTTCGTTATCGGTAGTAAATACGCTTTTTACTTTTCCACCGTTAATTAACTCTTTTTTCTCCATGATATCAACAAAATTATTAAATTAGTATATTATAATTTTTGAATTATATATTATATAAAATTAGTTAATCTAATGCATTCCAGAGTTAAATTTTACCAAGATTTTAGAATTGATTATGACAAAGGAACGGCTGATAATTCAGACACATTCTTCAAACCTGTTTATTATTTAAACCGAGTTTTACATTAACATCGGCGATATCGAATTTGAAAGTTAACTGAAAAATAGGATATATATCTCAAGCAGGCAAATTCAGTTGAAAAGTGGAAAAAACAGTCGTTAATGTTAAAAAAAAATAAAAAGAGTTATAATTTGTTAATGTATGCCACATCATCGGGAGTCAAACCGAATTTCATCCCGTTCAGTGAGCCGTTAGGAAGCTCGGATAAAATTGTAACCGGATACGCTTCGGCTGGCTTGATAAACATCTGATGGGTAACATTCTGCCTTGTTGTAACCGATATCTTATAATTGTTTCCGATGTGTGATATTTCACCGTCAAGAAAAACCTTGTTGAAGGTCTGTTCCAGAAGGTAATCCGGAAATGAAGCCCTGATATTGAAATATTCCAATAACTCTTTAAAAATCATTCTATCATTCCAGGCTTGGGAGTTTGTCCTGATCGGATTTGTAGGATGAACCTATCAGTTCGCCTGAATCCACATCGAACTGCCTGAAGCCTCCATCACTATAAGTGACTTCACGATAGTATCCTTCGCCGTTTTGGCCGTTGGCCTTGACAATTTCGCTTACAATGTTCCCGTCATCTGACTGGGAACCTTCCAAAGATGCGACATTACTTGCTTTATCCTTTATATTTTCCATTATATTAGAATCGTTTTCATTCATATTAACACCTGATTGGCTCATGAAAGAATATGCTACAGCACCACCGACAACCAGTAATGCTACAATAATCCCTAAAAGGACTAAAATAAAGCTTTTCATATTCTCACCTCTTAAAGCTTTCATTAATTGTTTGAGCATAAGGTATTAAAATAGTTTTCTATTTAGTTTATATATTACAAAAAATAATATTTAATCATGAACATGAAAAATACCGCAATACTTCTCATATTCCTGTTATGTGTTTTGGGCCTGATGATGGGAGTTTACTTTACAGAATCCAGTGAGCCTACTCTTAACATTTCAGATTATGATGAAATAATTCATGAAGATTCAAACGGAACAATCACCATTCATCTGGAAAAAAAGAACAACGAGAAAAACTTCGTGAATAAGCTTATAAGCTAAAAAAATAGAAATGTTATGGATTAACCATAACACCTACACTCTTTCTTCAACATCCTCCCAGTCAGGGTTTTTGGCCGGGAGAATTGTAAATACAATTGTTGCAACCAAAAGAATTACCGCAACAATCACCATGAATATTGATTGGTCAAATGTTTGGGTTTTAAGTACATCAATCAATCCTCCAATCCATATAATTGATATGAAGATTGGGAGAACATATTTGACAATTGCAAGCCACCATTTTCCCAATTTGATTGTTTTACTTCTGGCATTTAAAAAGCCAATGAGTTTTTCTGCTTTAAATACCCATGCAAATACAATACACTCAAGAATAACACCAAACAGCAGAGCAATCTGGTTAATGAACGTATCCACATATCCAAGTACTGATCCACCATATGCGGTTGCATAAATCATGGAAACAGCCGCACCGAAAATAATCAGTATTGTCATTGCTTTTGACCTTGAGTATCCAAATTTGTTTTGAATTGAAAATGACAAAGGCTCAATTGTTGACAATATGCTTGTAAGACCTGCAAGATAAACTGTTAAAAAGAACAGAGGTCCCAATACATAAGCCCATTGACCCAGCACATTGAACACTGTCGGATATGCAACAAACACAAGTCCTGTTCCCTGGGTTACAAGTTCGGATACTGCAGTTCCTGACTGCATTGACATGTAGCCTAAAATTGAAAATACCCCTAAAGCGGCGAAATTTTCAAAAAGGGAGTTAGCAAGAGCAATTGATATTGTATTTGTAATCAAATCTGCATTGTCCCTAGTATAGCTCGCATATGTAAATGCTATTGACATTCCCAAACTCAGGGAAAATATAATCTGTCCGAATGCCGCCATCCATATTTCAAAGTGTGTCAGAAGTGACCAGTCCGGGTTGAAAAGCTCCGCAAGACCGATTGAAGCTCCAGGTAAAGTCAAAGAGACTGCAACAATAATAACCATAATTACAAACAGTGCAGGCACTAAAATTTTTGAAACCCTACCAAGACCCTCTTCAAGATCCTTATGAGATATAAGCCAAATGATTACCCAACCAACAAGCATTGCAACTGCAATGATTGGAACAAAATGCAATAAGCCAGATATGGAATCACTTGACTGGAGAAGAGTTGTTGCAAAGAATGTATCCGGATTTGCACCCCAACCCTTTGTGAAACTCAAAATCATGTAAATTCCATCCCAGCCCAAAATAGCTGAGTAATAAATCATAATCATAAAAACAGCAACCGGCAAAAGCCAGCCTAAAAATTCCCAATTGGAGTGAATCTTTCTAATCGCCTTTGGAAAAGAAGATTTAAAATTATATCCCACGCCATACTCCAAAATCAAAAATGGAATTCCCATCAAAAGAATTGCCACAATATAAGGGATGTAGAATGCTCCCCCACCATTAGAGTAAAGCACATAAGGATATCTCCAAATGTTTCCAAGTCCAACGGCAGAACCGATCATTGCAAGGATGAATGACAGGTTACTGCCCCATTCATTTTTATCTGCCATAATTTCCATTTTCCTATTTAATTATGTAAATTATTTTTGTAGTTAAGATAATAAATAGGTTAGGATTTAAATGAAAAATAAAAATAAAAAATAATTAATATTTACCAAAATCAATTATATCAATTGGATGATTATATCTGTCTTCTTCGGGAGGCAACTGCATATAATCACCGTATAACTCAGTCAGTATTTTATCATAATTTTTTGGAACATTGACATGAGTGTCCTCAAATTTTACTTGAATTACATCTTTAAAATCATCCTTATCATATATTAAAGGATATTCCTTAGCGGTTGCTGAAATATCAAACACATTTTTAGAATTAGCATCAGAGTATTTATTTAGAAAATTCAAGCATTTTTTAGTTAATCTGGAAGGATTGAGCTTTAAAATATTTAATATATGGTACATAGAATGTGTGATTAATTTTGAAATGAATGGCAAATCATCCAGTCTTATTTTTGACATTATTAATAAACGGTTGTATAAATAAGCTTTTTTAAGCTGATAAAAACGTTTATATTTGTTTTCAACCAAATCATCTAGAACAAAGATGTCAATGTTGAATCCTATGTCAAAATCAAGCTGAGATGCCCATTTCTCTTCAAATCGTGTATTTTTTAGTGATAACTTTGCAAACAAATAAAAATAATCTTTTTCGGCTTCATTTGTCAGCAATTCATATTTCTGATTTGGAGAAGCCAAATATAATTTTTTAAACTTTTCAAATTCATCCCTTAACATGACAACATCCAAATCATCATCCCAAGGTATAAATCCTTCATGCCTTATGGTTCCCAAAAGAGAACCTGCATACATGAAATAGGTCAGATTATTTTTATCACAGAAACTTATCAAATCCTTTAAAATCATCAATTCGACATCATGAATATGTTTTAAAGTTTCGTCGTCGTATTTTTTAAGTTTCACATTATCACTTTTAATTATTTATTTAATGAATTCCATGAAATTTTCTTTGTTTTCAATAGCTGTTGTTGTCGGCCTTCCCAAATCATCACGGGCACCAATAGAACACAACACCTCAATAAAGCAAAGTTCATCCATATTTTTGGCTTTTTCGAGTTCTGTGTCCAAATCATCGAAATTATCAACTGATACTGCATAAGTATAACCGCATGATTCGGCAATGTTTACCAGATTCATTGTTGAAGCAACAGTTGGCATTCCTCCAACAGTTTCATGGGCTCCGTTGTTAATAACAATGTGGACTAAATTTTTAGGTTTTACATTACCTACAACACCTAATGAACCCAAATGCATCAATGCAGATCCATCACCATCAATACACCAAATTTTTTCATCAGGCTTATTTATAGCTACACCCAATGCAATTGAAGATGTGTGACCCATAGAACCTACTGTTAAAAAATCATACTTATGAGCCTGATTATTTGATTCCCTTATTTCAAACAGTTCCCTGCTTGCCTTTCCGGTTGTTGAAACAATAGGATCTTCACCGGTGACATTGACAATGTGTTCAATGATTTCTTCACGAACCATATCATTATCATTAACATATTCAACTTTTTCACTGTAAGTTAAAGCATTTTTTCGAACAACAAAAGCTACACTTTTACCTGAATCCAAAACTTTATTATAATCATTCATTACAGTTTTAAGCTCTTCAGAAGTGGTATCTTCACCAATGACAAAGTTTTCAATATCCATCAAATCCAATAAATCACAGGTAATCTGTCCCTGATAGATGTGCTGGGGCTCATCATGAATGCCAGGCTGTCCTCTCCATCCAATTACAAAAATGCATGGAATTGCATAAACCTTATCGTTTAACAGTGAAGCGACAGGATTGATAATGTTTCCTTCACCACTATTCTGCATATAAACAACAGGAACCTTGCCGGTTGCTAGATGATACCCCGCAGCCAATGCAGTACAATTACCTTCATTAGCTGCAATGATATGGTGTTTCTCATCAATACCATATGTATTCATTAAATAATTACATAATGCTTTAAGTTGTGAGTCAGGAACACCAGTGTAGAAATCACAGCCCAAAGCATCAACAAAATCTTCAACATTCATATTAAAACTCTTTTATAATTGTGGAGTGATGATTTTTTCTATTAAGAATTCCGCAGTCTTTTCTATATCATCATATTTAACTTCTTTTGGCAAGTCTTCACCGAATGCATCTTTAACTTTTCTTATCAAATCATCAGTGTAGATTAATGTTGCGTCCCTAATATCTTCAACACCATCCAAAGCGAGGGATTCACGGTTAGCCTTATCCATCTCATCAAAACTGAATACTGACTCATCAATCCAAGCGGAAATCTTTCCATCTTTGTATCCAACTATTACAGGATATCCTCCAATGTGGCCGAATACTCCTGGAGCAAATACCTTTTGATTTTCTCCAGTGCGTATTGCATCAATTACAGCAGAGATTATACGGTAGTTACTTGATGCATTCATCATATTCCTTTTTTGGTCAACAGGCATGCTGATGGAACATGCTTTGAAAATGTCATCATGAGGAATGTCTTTTTCTTCGCCCTTGTAATATATTTTCAAAGGCAATTCAACACCTTCGGTTTGACCTTCTTTACTTATGCACACGTCATGAAAGTGAGCTGCCGCAAAGTTAAAGTCAACATTCCAGAAATCATCAACACCTAAAATGTCCGCTACTGCAAATTTCATTCTAGGAATCAGGTGATTCAAGTTTCCGCTTCCAAAGTCAGGATATGCTTTTCCTGCACTTTTAAGCCAAGGAATAACCGCATCTGAATAGGAAGTATTGATGACAACCGCATTGGTATCGACCTTGTCACATGCTTCCATGATGTTTTTGGTAAATCTAATTGATAAAGGAGTCCAGATACCATATGCCCTTACGTTACTCCAGGAAATACTGCCGTATTTAAGTCCAGGATAAGCCCTGCTTGAGTTTACAATGAAATCCGGATCATATTTGCTTATTGCTTTTTTGATAGCATCAATATCATTTAAATCGACACCACCTTCAATTAAAATTTGTGATTTGTTCAATTCACGAATAAGACTTGCAACACGGACAATGTTAACATCAGATTGCATTTTTTCCTGGTTTCTTCCAACAACGACCAGTTTTATTGCAGGGTCATTTTTACTTACCAAAAAGTCAAGTAAATAGGTTCCGACACTTCCCAAACCGATAATCATAATTGTAATTTCATCATTTTTTACATGGTTTTCAACAACCTGTAATCTTTCATCTAAAGTTTTCATAATATTATTCCTCCCAGTATTCTTTAATTAATTTATAATCATCACGGGTATTGCAGTTTACCCAATGTTTTAAGCCAATAATCTCAATTTCATCATTATTTTCTACTAAATCGAAGTATTTTTGGATTATTCCAAGATTTGTGTCTTCTATGAGATTTTCATAGAAATTATCATTGGCTATTTTAAGCAGATTCATGTCTGTAAATTTCCAGGTCTGACCTGAATTGAATATTGCCTTAAAAGGCTCGTCCAAGGACAACAATCCATGGTCGCTATTGAACAGATAATGATATTCGTCATTTTCATCCTGGTATAAAACAACCGCCTTATTTGAAAAAATAGGTTCATGGTTGAATGTCAAGACGTTTTTATCACAGGATACAACCTTGTTGAATGATTCTGTGTCAATGTCCAAATCTCCTTCAACAAAAAGAACTTCATCAATGTCTGTGAAATTATCCAAAGCCTCTTTGATTCCAAGATATAAGCTATATCCTGAACTTAAATCGCTGAAATGGTCGTTGTAAACTGTAATGATTTTATTTTGTAGGTCTTTTGAAACGTTATTGTTAATGTAGTCAACCAAATCATCATATTTGTATCCGCCGACAACAATAATCCTATCAGCATAACCGACTTTTTCAAGCATACGGTAAATTAATGTATTTTGAGGTTTTTCTTCAAAATACAGACACTTCAATATCTTATCTTCTTCAGGGATGTCCTTGTTGAATCTGCTTGAGACTCCTGCAACTCCAATAATAACTATATTCAAACTATTCACCTAAATTAGTGTAATTTTCAACACATTCATCCAGTCCCTTATCCAAGTCCATTATTGGTTTCCAGTCAGTTCTTGTTCTGATTTTTTCTGTTGACAACAGCCTTCTTTCAGGATCGGATTCACGATAACCTTCAAACTTGATAACCGGATTATCAATTCCCATTTTCTTTGCTATCAGTTTTGTCAAATCAATGATTGATATTTCCTCATCGGTTGCAACATTGTATATTGTTCCGTCAAGTGCAGAATCTGTTTTGGCCAATGCCAATACTGCACTGCAACTGTCATAATTGTTTAGAAAAGTCCTGCAGTTCTTTTTGGAGTTTTCAAGCAGTGTAACTTCCCCAGTTGTTTTGAAACTGTTTATTATATGAGGTATGATGTGTTTTGGCAGTTTTTCATTTTTACTGTATACGTTTGCAAAACGGATAGAACACCCTTTGATTTTGCCTGTGTCAACTGCATCCTTCATGAAAAACTCAGTCAATAGCTTTCCAGTTGCATAGCTTGTCCTTTGGCTGTGTTCCGCATCAGCCATTGTGATGAAGTCAGATTCTTTAACACCTCCATCCTCATTCCAGGAGTTCATGGAATAGATTTCTGAAGTGGAACAGTTAATGTACTTTTCAGCCCCAACATCAATCGCCTGAGTGAGAAAATCATTCATGCTGACAACATTGGTTTCATAAGTCTCATATACATTATAGAAATGCTCTGTGTGAACAACAGCAGCACAGTTAATGTAGGTAACCTCATCAAAATCGTCTTTTAAATCCAAAACTAAGGATTTGATGGTATCCATCTGTTCCTTGTCGTTTAAGTCATATTCGTAAAAGTCAAAACGTTCATCATCCAAACAGTCCTTTACAGTGTCAATTGATGATGCGTAGAAGTTATCAAATCCTATAATTTTAACTTCATCCTCATCCTGGTTTAAAAGCTGTCTTACCAGCTCATTACCAGTCATGCCTGTAACACCACTAATAACATATAAAATTTTCATTTTATTCCCTTCTTATATTCCATTTTCTAATCTTGAACGATAAAAATCATCAATACTTCCATCATACAAAGCCATGGCCTTATCTTTTGGATACTTTACATATCTTAACTCAACACCCATAGAATCCACGTCTAGAATTGCATACTGTGCATTTGGGTTATGGTTTCTAGGCTGACCCACAGATCCCGGATTGATAAACAGCACAGATTTCTTGTTTCTCATATCAGGATTGTCAACCTCATAAAAATGTTGGAAAACATGAGGATAGTGAGAATGCCCAGATAAGACAATGTCAAAATCTGAATAGTCTCCATTTAAGTTATCCGGAAAAATAGCTTTCCAATAATAGTCATTTAAAGAACCATGAATGGCTAAAATCTTTTTATTGTCGATTTCAAATTCGTATTTTCCATCATGGATTAATTCATTATTTAAATAATCTTTAGATTCAGATGTAAGCTGTGATTCTGTAAATTTTGCAGAGTCAACTCCCCTTTTGCTTGAAAAATGGGCGAAATCCTTAGTTAAAATGGCTTTCTCATGATTTCCCCAGATGTTGCAGATTATTTTTTCTAAAAAAGTATCTTTAACATATTCGATTACTTCATTTGACTGCATTCCATAATCTATCAAATCGCCTAAAAGAATGATCGAATCGATATTCTGACTGTTCAAATCGTTTATAACTTCCTTTAGTGCAAATAGGTTTCCATGAATATCTGATAAAATTGCATATCTGGACATGTTAATCTCTTATAATTCATCAATTAATGTAATGATATCTTTAATGGACAGTAATTCCTCATCAATTTCATGAGCCCTATGATGTTTTAAGATGGATTTTGCCGCATTCTGCATTGCAGGAAATGCTGCTCTTAACAGCTGATTGGCATAAATGACAATATTAACACCATGCTCTTTAAGTTCATCTTCGGTTATGGTATTGAATGAAGACGGAACTACAACAATCGGAGTTTCACTGTCTTTTTCTCTGAATTTATCACAGAACTCCAATATTTCATCAGGTTCTTTTCTTCTGCTGTGAATCATGATTCCGTCAGCACCCGCATCTCTGAATGCAAATGCTCTTTTTAATGCATCTTCCATACCCTGCTCTAAAATTAAGCTTTCAATTCTTGCGATAATCATAAAGTCATCAGACAACTGTGCGTTTTTGCCTGCGGCAATCTTTTCACAGAAATGTTCAATATCATCCTGAGTCTGCTCCACTTCAGTTCCAAACAGTGAATTTTTCTTTAAACCGATTTTATCTTCAATAATGACTGCTGAAACACCCATTCTCTCCAAAGACCTTACAGTATAGACAAAATGCTCTGCAATTCCTCCAGTGTCTCCGTCAAAAATAATAGGTTTTGTTGTAACTTCCATGATGTCGTTGATTGTTCTGAATCGGGAGGTCATGTCAACCAGTTCAATGTCAGGCTTTCCCTTTTCGGTACTGTCACATAAACTTGAAATCCACATAGCTTCAAACTGATCGACGTGCTCATCATCGGCAATGACTGTTTTTTCCGCAATCAAACCTGTCAAACCGCTGTGAACCTCAATTGTCTTGACAACAGGAACCATATCCAATAGCTGCCTTAGCCTTTTTCTTCTAAGTTCAGGCATTGCGAGCTGTTCCCTCATCTGCCTGTCGATTTTTTGAACTTTAGGATTGAAGGTGTAAGGAACTTCAATCAGTTCACCGCCATATTCGTCCAAAACCTTTAAAATATTTTTTCTGATGGCTTTCATTGAATCCTCAGCCCAGTTGTCCCCATGAATAATGTAATCCGGACGGAGTTCTTTTACAATATCATCATACATTACCTTATTCTGTATGACAACTTCTTTAATGTCCGGAATTGATTTGACAAGTTCAACACGTTCTTTTGTTGATTTTAATGGAAATTTATTGTATTTAACCATTTCGGAATCGCAAAGAACACCTACAATAACATCCCCATACTTTTTAGCTTCATTAATTAAGTTTAGATGTCCATCATGGATTACATCAGTACAAAAACAAGTGTAAACAATCGGTTTATCAGATTTCATATTCATTACCTATTACTATTATAATATAATATTTATAAAAAAAGAAATATTTAAAAATTTCCAACACATATATTAAAATAAGACTGAAAAAAATATCGCTGGTAAAAATATGTTTAAATCTAAAAGATATGATGATGAAACCTTAAAGCATTTGCAAAAAGTTCAAAAGATGATGTTAAAAGATTTCATTAAAATTTGTGAAGAAAATGATATTACTTATTTTGTAAATGGAGGAACATTACTTGGAACAATCAGACATGGTGGTTTCATCCCATGGGATGACGACATTGATTTAATGATGTTTAGAAAAGATTTTGAAAAGTTAAATAAGATTATGAGCGAAAAACCAAATGACAAATATCATCTATTTAATGTTTTAAATGAAGAAACTTATCCATATACTTTTGCCAGATTTAATCTTAAAAATACCCTCCTTGAAGAATTCTGGGCAAATCAAGTAGATTATAAACCAAATATATTCATGGACATTTTTATCTTAGATAATTTACCTGAAAATAACATGAAAAGATTTTTTTATAAATGGAGATGTTTCCTACTTACTCAAATATCACTACATCGATCAATAAAATATGAAAATGAATCAAAATTAAAACAGTTTGTCCAACAAGGTGCATATTACATTTTAAAAATTCTACCAATTTCACAGATAAGTCTAAAAAAAAGATGTGTTAAAACATATAAAAAATATGAAGATTTTGATTCAGATGAAGTATGTGATTTTCCTGCATTAATTATGTTGCCTATCTACAAAAGAAAGGATTGGTTGCCCCCAAAAAAAGCAAAATTTGAAGATATTGAAGTAAATGTACCTAATAATCCCGATGCAATATTAAAAATCATTTATGGAGATTATATGAAATTACCTCCTGAAGATAAAAGATTTAGACCAGCTCCCGAAAAAATTGATTTTGGAGAATATTAATCTAAATAGATTATAGAAATAAAAATTATGTATTAAAACAATTTATAAAAAATGAAGGCAGTACAATGGATTTTAATAAAATATACAAAAAATTACCTGAAAAAATACAAAATTCTGAAACAGTTATTTATTATTCTATCAAATTTTTAAAATTATTAGATAAGTTTAAAGGCAAAAAAGAAAGTAAATCAAACCAATATATGGATTTCCTATTAAAATATACAAATATTGAAACAACAGGTTTTCTTAGAGATGTTCAAGAATTATCTGTTGAAATATTAAGATTTATTGATAATGTCTGTAAAAAATATGATATAGATTATATTTTATGCTATGGAACATTGTTAGGTGCTGTCCGCCATAAAGGATTCATCCCCTGGGATGAAGATTTAGACATTATCATGATGAGAGACGATTACAATAGATTAATAGAAGTATTACCCGATGAAATTAAAAAAATTGATTATATTAAAAACAATTTCGGATTAACATTACTAAAAAATTTTAATGAAAATGTATTTGAAGATGTGAACCATATTTATACTCAGGCATATGGAGATTATTTTTTCGATAATCATGATTATAAACAAAGATTTTTACAATTTGCCTGCTTAAAACCTTTTGTGAAAATTGATGTGTTTCCTTTTGATTACGTCAAAGAAGACTCTGTGAATAAGTATAATAAGAAATATCTCTCTCAAAAATTTTATTTTATGAAACTTTATCAAAAAGCAAATTTTTCATTTGATGAGGAATTTAATACAATATTTGAAAAATTAGGCATGTCATATGATAAAACCTCTTTAATAGGGGAAGGAATAGATTGCACCCAATGGGATGATTTTGGTGCGTTTAAAACTGAATGGATTTATCCAATTAAAAATATTAATTTCGAGGGATATTCATTTAAAAGTCCTAATAATGCCCATGAATTACTTAAATTTTGGTATGGTGAATCCTATATGAATATGCCTCCAGATATTCAAATTCACGACTTCACAGGATATAACTTATTATTATTTGAAAATGATGAAGAAAAATTAAGTGTTGCTTTTAAAGAAACATTAAAAGAATTAAAATTGATAAATGATAATTTTGATAAGTTATGAACTTATTTATAAATCAATTTTAAAAATTCATAAGTTCTTTTAAAACCCTCTTTAACCGAGTATTTAGCTTCCCAACCAAGTTCATTTCGAATTTTATAAGATGACAATAAACCGAATTTAAAAGGAGCATAACCCTTATCATCACCATCATCTATATCAAATACTAATTTTAATTGTTTTTGAGGAATACTTGCAATAATTTCTGCTAAATCTCTAATTGAAACTTCATTTCGTTCATCTGATACATTATAAACGATATCTTCACTTTTTAATATAATTTTAAACATAGCACTTACAGCATCACTAATGTAAGTATATGTCCTTATAGATGAACCATCACTTTTTAATAAGATATCTTCACCCTTAACTAAATTTTTTAAGAAATCCGCTTGCACTCTACCATCATAAATACTCATTCCAGGACCATATGTATGTGCCAATCTAACAATCTTTGTGTTAACACCGTATTCCTTATTAAATCCAACACACATATTTTCAGCAGCCTTTTTGCCTTCCGCATAAGCATTTCTAGGTACTAATTGATCAATGAATCCAAAACTATCTTCTTTAAAATATTCCTGATTATTCAACGGTTGACCATAGATTTCTCTTGAAGAAATAAACAAATAACCATCAACATTCTTGTTTTTTGCAAGCATTAATGTATTTGCAGTTCCAAGAGTATTAGCAAAATTTGTTTCAACGGGTTTTTCTTTCATGATTTTAGGACTAGCCGGGCTAGCTGCATGAATTATATAATTAATTTCACCCTCATACTCTATTTTTTCAGTAACATCTTGAACTATAGGGCTAACGTAATCTTTTTCAAGAATTTTTTCATTTAACTTATTTAAACTTCTAACTAATGGTATTATTTTAATATTTGCTCCATAATCTTCATTTAATTTCATTAAAGTGTATGCAAAATAGCTTCCAATCATTCCAGAAGCACCGGTAATCATTACAGACTTACCATATAATTCACTTAATCCATCATTTTCTTGAATTATTTGTTTTGTATCTTCATCAATAATTTTATTAATTATCATTTTAACCCCTTAATTAATCCAATAAAATATATTAATAATAATTTTTAGTTTAACTATATATAATATAATCTATGTAAATAATATTTAGTGATTTAAATGAATTATTTATTATTAATGATGGGTGGAAGCGGCACAAGATTAGGTGCCGACAGACCAAAACAATACATAGAAATTGATGGAATACCTATTTTTCACTATATTCTAAAATCATACAATCAATTAGAATGTGTAGATGAAATAATTATCATATCCAATCAAATGTGGATTGATTATGTCCAAAAATGGATTGACAACCTTGAAATTAAAAAACCAATTTCTATTGTAGCCGGCGGAGAAACACGTTCACATTCCGTTTATAATGGATTAAAAGCAATTTCAGGTAAAGCCAAAGATGAAGATATTGTATTACTTCATGATGCAACACATCCTTATGTTGATGAAAACGGAACCATCAATGTTATTGAAGCCATTAAAGAATATGGTGGAGCAACGCTTGGGGCATATCAATACGATACAGTTTATAGAATGGACGATGAAGGATTCATTACAGAAGTTATTCCAAGACATGAATTGGTTGCAGGAGCATCTCCTGAAGGATTCAAGTTCAGTGAAATATTCCCAATTTATGATGAAGCGGACAATGAAGAACTTGAGCAAATGACTTCAGGCGGAGCAATGGCTTTAGAGCATGGCATAAAAATGAAGACAATTGAATGCAATGTTATTAACTTAAAAATTACTTATCCTCACGATCTTGAAATCTTCAAAAAGACAATTCACAGTTACTTCTTTGAATCTAAAAAATAAATGGTGATTATTTGAAACACCCAATTAAGGAAATTCTTGATAAAAGAAAGCATGGAATCAACTCCGGCATTGCATCCTATTGTACTGCAAATAATATAGTTATTGAAACAATTTTAGAATATTATTTAAACACAAATGACTATGTTCTAATTGAATGCACTGCAAATCAAGTAAATCAATTTGGAGGATATACTGGAATGACACCCGCTGATTTTAGGGATTATGTGTTTGATATTGCAGATAAAATCAAATTTCCTAAAGATAAAATCATTCTTGGTGCGGATCATTTTGGACCTCTTGCATGGGCCGATGAAAATGAATCAGAAGCTATGGAAAATGCAAAGGAACTTGTAAGACTAGCAGTTCTTGCAGGTTACACTAAAATACATTTGGATACCAGTATGTTTCTAGCCAGTGATGATACTTCAAAAAAATTGTCTGATGAAACAATTGCTAGAAGAGGTGTTGAATTATATAAAACCTGTGAAGAAAGTTTTATTGAAAGAAGTAAAGAGTTTCCAGATTCAATTCATCCAGTTTATGTTATTGGTAGTGAAGTTCCTATTCCTGGTGGAGAATATGAAGAAAAAGCTACTTTAGAAGTTACAAATCCAACTGATTTCGAAAATACAATAAACACATATGATAAAATCTTTAAAGAAAATGGATTTGAAGATGCATGGAGCAATATTATTGCAGTTGTAGTTCAACCAGGCGTGGAATTCAGCAATGAAGACATTCATGATTATAATAGAAACGATTCAAAAGAATTATGCAAAAAGTTAAAAGAATATCCTCATTTAGTCTTTGAAGGTCACTCCACCGATTTTCAATTTAGAGAAAAATTAAAAGAAATGGTTGAAGATGGAATTGCAATCTTAAAAGTTGGTCCTGCAGTTACATATGCTTTAAGAGAAGGATTATTTTCACTCAGCTTAATGGAAAAAGAATTGATTAAAGATGAAAATGAAAAAGCTAATTTTATAGAAGTTCTTGAAAAGATTATGTTGGATAATCCAAAAGATTGGGAAAAATACTATCAAGGAAACAAACTTGAACAACAACTTCAAAGAAAGTACAGTTTTTCAGACCGTTGCAGATACTATATGAGTAAAAAAGACATGCATCAATGTATAAATAAATTATTCAAAAATATTGATTCAAATAATCTCCCCTTAGGAATGATTAAGCAATACTGCCCTAATACTTATCTAAAAATAAGATCAAAACAAATCGAAAAAAATGCAAAAAATGTTGTAAAATCAAATATTTATGAAGTTATAAATGATTATTATTATGCAATAGAAAAATAAATTAATTTTGGAGATTATATTAATGAGTTATAAAATTAGTGTCATAATACCAGTTTACAATGCTGAAAAACATCTAGACAACAGTATTAAGTCCATTATCAAACAAAGTATAGGATTCGAGAATATTGAACTAATTTTAGTTGATGATGCGTCAAATGATAACTCAAAAAAAATAATTGAATCATATAGTGAAAAATACAAAAACATTATTCCATATTACTCTGAAAAAAATCATGGATATCCTGGTTTTGGTCGAAACATCGGTTTAAACACAGCAACAAGCGATTATATAATGTTCATGGACAATGATGATGAATATGATGTAAACATGTGCAAAACATTATATGAAACCATTATCAATGAAAATGCAGACATTGTTGTTTGTGGAAGAATGATGGTGGGTCAAGCAAACAATATTGAAGAAAAAATATCCTATGTTAACGGCGTTGAAGAAAATGACAAAATCATTCTTAAAAATGAGGAATTACTTTATTTCAATAGCCATATCATCTTAAATAAAATATTTAAAAATGAAATAATCACATCAAATAACTTAAAATTTAATGAACATAGCAGATTAGATGATGATATGTTTACATGGGATTACTATTTAAATTCTGAAAAAATGGTCTATTTAAATAAATATTATGGTTATCGTTGGAATATTCGAACAGACTCACTTTCACACACAAACGGAGAAGAATACATACCCGAAATAATAGAATGCATAATTTATGAGTATAATCAATTAAAAAAATTTAATATAGAGGAACATATAAATTTTAGAGCAAAAAATGCTATTCAATGGTTGATTTATGAAACTTCATTTATTTCTTCTCGTGAAAAATTAAAGGATATTTTAAAAAAAATACATGATTTTGAAAAAGAAATAAAGTTTAATGGAAAGTTGGATTCTAAATGGGCAAAACCAATAAATAACCTTATTTTAAAAGGACACTATGAAAGTGCAATCATATTATTAAAAAGTCTGGATATATCCCGAGGAATATATAGAAAAATTAAACCATAAAAATAAAAACATTAAAGGTTGTGTAATAATAACATTTGAAAATATAAAAAATTATAACTCCTCAAATATTAACACCCATAATAAAAGAATTGGAATTTTAATTGGAGGTAACACCAATTATTATTCACCTAGTTCATATATTCGACTATTATCTCCTTTAAATGAATTAACTTCTGAATTCAGTATATTAATTATAGATAACGACACAATCCAAACATTTTATAATAACTTGGAAAATAATAATTTAGATATAATTATCATTCAAAGAGACATATTTGATAAATTAAAATTGAATTTAAAAGAAATTGAAACATTATTTAATAAACTATATAAAAAAAATATTAAAATCATATTTGATATTGATGATGATCTTTTAAATATTGATAAAACACATGTCAGCTATGACAGATTTTCAAAAATAGAAAAAACTCTAAAAATTATTCTTAAAAATTCTGATATTGTTACTGTTTCTACAGAAAATTTAAAAACACAATTACTGAACCTAAATGAGAATATTACCATTGTTCCAAATACCCTGTTAAAATTATTTGATTTCAATCCAAATACAAATATTAAAAACTTAAATAATAAAAAAACAATTAAAATTGGTTATTTTGGAACTCGTACACATGGAAACGATGTTAAACTGATAGAAAACGCAATTTATAAAGTTAAAAAAGCATTTAATAATAAAAATATAATTCTTGAAGTTGTTGGTGTGTGTTCTGAAAATCATGAATGGATTAAAAAGATCAATATGCCAAATAACTATAAAAATAATCCCACATTTAAAGATTACTTGAAAAATTTTGTTTCAAATTTTTTAAGTAGACTTGGTCTTATGTATAATAGCTTACCATATATTAATTTTATAAATTGGATGCAAAATGAAATTGACTGGGATATCGCAGTTGCTCCTTTAGAAGATACAAATATTAATAGAAGCAAAAGCAATCTTAAATATTTAGAGTACACTGCGTTAAATATTCCTGGTGTTTATAGCAATATTGGACCTTACAAAGAAATTGGTGAAAAAAACACAGGAATAGTTGTGAATAACACCCCTGAAGAATGGGAAAATGCATTAATTAATTTAATTGAAGATGACCAATTATATAAAACAACATTAAAAAATGCTTATGAAGACGTAGAAAATAATTATTTAGTTAAAAATTCAAGTACAATATGGAAAAGTATTTTGGATGAATTTTGATATATGTTATAAAATATTAAATATTTGTTTTAATAAACTTAATTTAATAGATTAATTTTGAGTAGATGATATGTAATGAAAAAAATAAAATATTTTGTTGATTATTTCAAGTATCTAAACAATCCCATTGAAGCTTTAAAATTTAAATTTGGATTAAAAAATTCATGTGAAATTCAAGCAAAAAATTCACATCAAAAAATAATAATACACAATGAATCAACATTAAATGATATAATGAAAAAAATCAAAAAGATTCCTAAAGAAAAAACTTCTGAATTTTTAATATATATGGAAGAAATTGACAAAAATTTAGAATATGTAACAATTGGGAATATTAAATACATTAATGTTAAAAATTCCACATTTAAAGAAAATTCCCCATATGAATATGCTGTTTGTAGCGAAGAATACTTTTATGGTGATGAATGGAATATGGTTGATTTTAATAATCGACATGTAATAGACATTGGTGGAAATAATGGAGACACTTCTCTATATTTTGCAAAAAAAGGTTCTGAAGTTATTGGATTTGAACCAGTGAAACATTTATATGATTTAGCTCTTGAAAATATTGATTTAAATGATGATTTAAAAGATAAAATTACTTTTATTAATAAAGGAGTAGGTGCAAAAAGGGGAGAATTGCAAATCAATGCAAAATCAATAAAAGATTATATTGATGATGATACATATAAAATGGAAATTATAACCATTAATGATATATTAAATAATTATAATTTTACTCCAGATATTTTAAAAATGGATTGTGAAGGATGCGAGTTTGAAATAATTCTAAATGAAGATTTGACAATGTTTAATGATATTATTTTTGAACATCACTCCAAAATAACTGGAAAAAATTTCATTCCACTTATTGAAAAATTAGAAGAAGATGGATTTAAAATAGATACTTTCCCTGTTGTGGTCAGTGATTTACCTTTTGAAGATATAGGAATTATTCACGCATATAAATAATTATTAAAAAGTGCTAAAATGAGTCAAACAAAAACAATATTTAAAAATATGAGTTGGTTATTTGTTTCACAAATAATTACTAGCATATGTGGATTTATTTGGACTATTTTAATGGCTCGATATCTTGGAGTTGAGCAATATGGTATTTTTGGATTTGCTGTCTCATTGACCGGAATATTATGCATTTTATTTGATTTTGGTATTGGAATTCATAGTGTGAGGCATATTGCAACTGATTATGATTCGGCTCCAAAATATTTAGGTAATGCAATACCCCTGAAAGGTTTATTTTCAATTTTTGGATTTTTTGTAATATTAATTGTTTTAATACTAATGAACTGTGATGAACTTACCATAACCGTCACATTACTTATTACAATAGAGCAGATTATAAAAAAGTTCGTAGAATTGATGACCGCTACATTTCAGGCATTTGAGGAAGGAAAGTTTCAAGGAATCAGCAACACATTATTGAATGTATTAACTTTTATATTTATTTTAATAGCTATTTATACTGATTTAGGACTTTATGGGATAGCAATAGCTTATATTGTAGCAAATATGATTGCATTAATTTATTGCTATCATATTTTAACTAAACATTTTACAAATCCCAACTATGAATTTGATAAAGAATTCTGTAAAATGATTACAATAGCTGCACTCCCATTTGCGGCAACAGCAATTTTATCTTCAATTTATTACTCAATTGACATGGTGATGCTTACAAATATGGTTGGAAATTATGCAACTGGTATTTATAATGCAACATATAAACTAATTGGTGTTTTAACATTATTTTATGGAATTTACAGTGCAGTCATATTTCCCGTAATGAGCAAATTCTTTAAAAATGATGAATCAATGCTTTTAACACTTTATGAAAAATCAATCAAATACCTACTGCTCGCAATTATCCCAATAGCAATTGCAACAATGCACTACTCAACAGACATCATCCATTTGATTTACGGACATCAATACGATGCATCATCTTCAGTTTTATCCATATTAATCTGGACAGTATGCTTATTATTCATCAGCGGTGCAGGAAATACTTTATTAAATGCATCATACAAAGAAGTTACCGTTACAAAAATTTATGCAATAGCTGCAGTATTTAATGTTGTCTTAAACCTTATTTTAATTCCATATTTATCATATAATGGTGCAGCAATAACAACAGTTTTAAGTGATGTTTTAATTGTTGTTATTCAAAGTTATGTGATTTATAAACTAGGCCACAGGCCTAACAAGAAATTATATTATGATATAATTAAAATAATTACTGGATCTGCAATATTAGGAATAGCTCTCAACATCCTCCACCTGAACATGTGGGTTGCACTTCCGGTCGGAATTATAATTTATTTTGCAGCAATCTACTTATTAAGAGTCTTTGACGATGACGATAAATATGTCATCAAAGAAATTTTAGGTAAAAATTAAAAGGTGATACTATGAAAGGAATAGTACTTGCAGGAGGTTCAGGAACACGCTTATACCCAATCACAAAGGCAGTTTCAAAACAGCTCCTACCATTATACGACAAGCCAATGATTTATTATCCGATTTCAGTGTTGATGCTTTCAGGAATAAAAGAAATCCTAATAATTTCCACACCTAGAGATCTTCCAATGTACAGGGATCTTTTAGGAGACGGAGCACATCTAGGAATAAAATTCGAATACAAAATTCAGGAAAATCCAAATGGTCTTGCAGAAGCATTTATAATTGGTGAAGAATTCATTGGCGATGACAATGTTGCTCTAATTTTAGGAGATAATGTTTTCCATGGACATAGATTTTCTGAAGTTTTAAAAAGAGCCACCGAACTTAAAGATGGTGCAGTAATATTCGGATATTATACCAAAAAACCAGAAGCATTTGGTGTTGTTGAATTTGACAGCGAAGGCAATGTATTATCCGTTGAAGAAAAACCTGAAAAACCAAAATCAAATTATATTATCCCAGGATTATATTTCTATGACAATGATGTTATAGAAATCGCAAAAAATGTTAAACCATCAGATAGAGGGGAAAAGGAAATCACCTCTGTTAATGATGAATATTTAAAAAGAGGAAAACTCAAAGTTGAGCTTTTAGGTAGGGGAATGGCCTGGCTTGATACTGGAACTCATGATGGACTTTTAGAAGCAAGCAATTTCATTGAAACAATTCAAAAAAGACAATCACTCTATGTTGCTTGCCTTGAAGAAATTGCCTTTAATCTAGGTTATATTTCAAAAGAAAAATTATTGGAATTATCAGAACCTCTAAAAAAAACTGATTATGGAAAATATTTAATTAAATTAGCTAATGATAAATAAAAGGGTAAAAAAGAACCAAATGGAAGAAAAATAACCTTTTATTTTATATGATTGTTATGATATTTAAATCAAATTATGGGCAATCTATTTTTAATTAATATTAATTTGATTAAAATAGTTAATAAATTTTCTTTTAAAGATTAATTTTAGAATGAAAGACAACAATGATTAAGATAAACGCTGTAACACTATCAATAGACAATATTACCTCAATTATATATAAACCAAACGCATATTACTATTAAAAATATACGTTAATTTCTTTTAATTGACCTCAACAGATAAATTGTTACCAGATAAATCATTACCCACATTAATTAAGGCAAATCATCAACAATTTTCATAGCTCCAAAAACCGTAGCTTTTTCTTTCAATTGAGATATCTGAATTTCAGTTTTTTTAAATGCAACCTCATTAAAGCCTTTTCGAATTATATCCAAAAGCATATCTCCCGCATTTGAAACACCACCTGAAATTATAATGACTTCAGGATCAAATGCGCTGCAGATTACACCAAGCATCTTTCCGAATTTAAAATAGGTATCACCGATTATCTTTAAGGCAACTTCATCTCCAAGTTTTGCCTGGGTGAAAATATCTTTTGCCGTGAAATTTTCAAAATCCCTCAGTGAAGAATACTCGTCATTTGATTTTAAATAGTCCTTCACAGTTTTTACAAGCCCTTGAGCTGAGGCGTTTTGCTCAGGTGTTGCTGAATCAAGATATATGTGACCAATTTCACCTGCAGCACCATTATGGCCTTCCACCAGCTGACTGTTGATTACAAGACCTGCGCCAATTCCCGTTCCGATTGTTACCAGAAACAAGTTATCCCAGTTTATAGCCTCGCCGATGGCCTGCAGATTCACATCATTTAAAACAATCACTTTTATGCCAATTCTGGTCTGCAAAACCCTGCCAAAATCACATTCAGGCAAATTCAGATTATTGGCTTTGCCCACAATGCCGTCTTTTACAATACCCGCTATACCCACCACGACTGCCTTAAAATCTGTATTTTTTAAGTTCAGCTCGGAAATTTTAGCGTTGATCTCACATTCAAGCATGTCAATGATATTGTTCTTGGGTGTTTTAACCGTCCATGCTGTTATTACTTCATGTGAGCGAAAAACCGAGAAGTTTGTTGTTGTTCCTCCAAGGTCAACGGAAAATGCATAACTGTTCATGGTTAATGATTTGTGAAAATCTCTTATAAAATGCTATCTAAAAATTAAAAAATAACTGCAACTCATCTACAACACAAATATGCCACACAACATTCAGTTCAAATTAACTAGATTTTGTAAAAGTTTTTAAAAAAAAAATGTGGCAAATTTTAAATATAACATACGAGTTATTACTTTTATGAATCGAAAACTTATTATTGCAGCAATAGCCATTATAGCCATTGCAGGTATAGGAGTGTTTGCACTGACAAACACGGGTACAAACAGCGGTTCATCAATAAGCATTGATGCGAGTGCTCTTGAGGACATGTCAAATCTTGCTGTTGATGGAGAAAAATTAGAGAAAAGCAATGCATTTTTCCACTCAGAATCTTCAGACATCAATGCCCTTTTAGTTAAAAATGGAGGGGCATTCAAAATATCAAACGGACAAATCAACAAGACAGGAGATACCCAAACCAGTGGAGACGATGCGGACTTTTACGGAGTGAATTCCGCCGTTCTTGTAAACACCAACGGTACTTTGGACATTAGCAATGTTGAAATCAATACCAATTCCAAAGGATCAAACGGTATTTTTGTAACCAATGCAAATGCTTCCTCAAGCAATTCCTCACAGGGAGGTGCTGGAGGCGAACCACCTGAAGCAACCGGGAACGGAAGCGGAAACGGAGGACAACCACCTGAAATGCCTGAAGCTACTGGAAACGGAAGCGGAAACGGAGGACAACCACCCGAAATGCCATCCGGAGAAGGTTCCGGTGAAGGCGGACAGGCTCCTGGAGGAAACGGTGGAGGCCAGCCTGGTCAGGACACAGTTTCCGGAACAACAGAAGCAACCATTAAAAACGTGAAAATCACAACACACTCAGATAAGTCCAGGGGACTTGATGCAACCTATAACGGTAAGATTACCGCTGAAAATGTGATTATCAACACCGACGGACAAAGCTGTGCTGCTCTTGCAACAGACCGTGGCGAGGGCCAAGTTCATGTTAAAAACTCCGAAATCAACACAGGAGTAAGTAAAACCAGCGGCAGAGGATCACCTTTAGTATACTCAACAGGAAACATTACCCTTGAAAACACCAAAGGAACATCCTATGTATCTCAGATTGCATGTATTGAAGGTAAAAACTCAATCGGAGTGACAAATTCAGACCTTACCGGTTACGCTGAGGGTAACAGAAAAGATGGTGACGCTTACGTTGATTTGGGTGGCGTATTCATTTATCAAAGTATGAGCGGAGACGCCAATGTTGGAACATCCCTATTTAATGCTAAAGACTCAAAGCTTTCAATAGCTTCCAATTCTTCATTTTACAAAACTGCTCCGATGTTTCATGTAACAAACACCGCATGTGTCATTAACCTGGACAATACCGAGCTGAACTTCGGAAGCGGAACATTTTTGGAAATTGCAGGTCAAAACCAATGGGGAACAACCGGGTCCAATGGAGGAGTGGCTGAACTGAACACAAATAATGAAAAAATCAACGGCAATGTCATTGTCGATACCATAAGCTCCCTTAACTGGACAATGAAAAATACAGACTTTAAAGGTGCAGTCAACTCTACCGGAAACACTACCGTCAATGTTGGTGAAGGATCAACCTGGACATTAACCGGCGACAGTACCGTGTCAAGTCTGGCCGTTTCAGGTAAAATTGATTACGGAAACTTCAAATTGACTGTTGGAAATAATACCTACGACAGTTCAAACCCTTTTAAAGGATAGGAAAGATTAATCTCTTTCCTAATCTTTTAATGAATTCTGACAATATTCTCAATTCTATCAAAATCACTATCAAAACTGACTATTTCACCAATGCCCTCTTTTTTCATCAATGCGACATACATTGCATCAAAAAAGGAAATTGTTGAATCATATTTGACGAATTCACCCATTGCATCATCATAGAAATCTGCATCTTCTATTATGCGGAAAAAATTCGGAAGATTTCTATATATCTCTAAAATTTCTTTAGTTTCAAGTTTATTCTTCAGAACTGTGATGGTTTCGGCAATGACTAATTTTGAGGTAACTAATTTTGCATTTTTAATTTTTTCATAGACTTTTACCGCATTAGGATGCCAATCATCATTTGAAACAAAAAGAGCTACGATAAATGTAGTGTCTAAAAAATACATTAATCACGCCTCCCTATTTTTAAATTCATGTTTCAAATTAACACAATTAATTTTGTTTTTTGCTTGAAACTTTCCTATAAAATCTTCTAAAACAGTCTCTTTGTGTTGTGGTGTTTTTCTACGATACATATTATGATTCCTAAACTTTTTAGGTGAAATAGAATTGATTTTTTTATATTTAAGAATACCCATTGTATCACCTAACTTTATATTATATACCTAACTATATAAAGATTTTCATGAAATTCATAATTTATTATTTTTAAAATCATGTTTTAATTTAACAGAGTCAATTTTTTCATTGGCGGAATATCTGCCAATCATATCCTCTAAAGACAAATCCTTAATAAACTCAACTTCAACTTTACCATTTTCATTAATTTTCCATTCAACCTTATAGGATTTATCTAAATTAAATTCCCTGCGAATTTCAGAGGGTATAACTGTTTGAAATTTATCATATATCCTAGTTACACTGACCATTGAATCACTTCCTAACTATATATCTAAATTCCTAACTTAATAAATATTGACATGAAAATAGATAATTGCAGAAATCTTAAAAAAAAAGTTATAAAATATAAAAAGAAAAAAAATAAAGAATTAGCAGTGGAAACCTGCATCATACACTTCTTTTAGCAAATCCTTTTGGGATTTGACATCACCGAATGCAGAAAATACTGCCTTTTCGGTTGGGTTTTTTGAAAAACTGATGAAATCTCTGATTCCAGTTAAAACATTACCGTTTTTTGCACCTGCTGCAGTAATGATGTAATACTCCTTGTTTTCCAAATCCCTGAATATAGGATAGCACCTGTCAAAGAATCTTTTGAGTGTTCCGCACATTGAATAATAGTAAACCGGTGTTGCATATACGATTACATCAGCTTCCATCATCTTATCCAGAACTTCTGCAAGCCCATCTTCCTGGAAACACTTCATTTCAGGAGTCTTGCATTTATAGCATGCTTTGCATGCATGAAATCTAATCTCTTCAAGGTTATATTTTACAACGGCATTGTCTGCGTCAAGGGCGCCCTTTACAAATTCATCACACATGGTATCGGAATTACCGCCGATTCTTGGTGATGAACTGATTACAACTACTTTTTTTGTCATATTAACTACTCCTCAATCCATTCTTTTGCTTTTGAAACATTTCCTGTAAATCTCATTCCCTTTGCGAAATCAAGTTCAGGATATGTGTTTTGAAGGTCACTTACACATTTGTCGACTCCTGAGCCTCCGGATGTGCAGAATACCTTGATTTTTTTGCCTTCTAAATCAACGCTTTCTATGAATGTGTTGATGATTGTCGGTGCGGTATACCACCATACCGGAAAACCGATTGCAACAGTATCGTATGATGAAACATCACAGGTCTGCTTAATTGGCGGTCTGAATGACTTGTCATTCATTTCAATTGTTGATCTTGAGTTTTTGTCCATATAATCCAAATCTGCAGGAGTGTAAATTTCCTCCGGCTCAATTTCAAAAATGTCATATCCGTTTTCGCCGGCTATTTTTTCGGCTACGCTTTTAGTTACTCCGCTTGCTGAAAAATATGCAATCAATACATTGCTCATTAATATCACCTATTTAAAATTAAGAATTTCCTATTATTTAATTGTTTATAATCGCAACAATAGGCGGAAATTACTAAATGAATGCATCGAACATGAATTAAATTTTCCAAGCTAGTAAAGTTGATTCTGACTTGCGAATTCCTTGGGACATATTGTCAGAAAACATGTTAATGAACTGCATTTCTAATTTTATTATTTCATAATGGTTTGGATACTATGTTGCCACAATCATTACAGATATAATCTATTATCTTCCATGCACAATAGCTATAATCTGGATTAGGTGCCTTATGGGATTTGACAGTCATATTTTCACTGCCGCATTTATCACAGATAACTTTAGTCAGCCTTTCTTCATTTATAGCGATATCATCTAAAACAGACTCATCACTAATCTTTTGAGCAGCGGCACGACGAACATAGGCATCATCATCATTCATTGCAATATCAGTTAAGACGGACTCATCACTAATCTTTTGAGCAGCGGCACGACGAACATAGGAATTTTCATCATTTTTAGCAATGTCAGTTAAGACGGACTCATCACTAATCTTTTGAGCCGAAGCTGCACGAACTACGAAATCTTCATCATTTTTAGCAATTTCAATTAAAACTGATTGGTCATTAATCTTTTGGGCGGCTTCGTTACGAAAAGGACCGTTACTATTTTTAACAATACCTATTAAAACAGACTCATCGCTAATCTTTTCAATCGCCTTTGAAACAATCTTGGAATCCGTGGCATTCATAGCAATATCAGCTAAAATATCCATATTACTGATCATCTCAAGTGCATCTAAACGAACCCGGAAATCTTTATCATTTTTAGCAATATCCGATAAAACATTCTCATTTTCAATAGTTGTCTCTCTAGCAACTTCACTATCTGAATCATTTCTATCCATTTCCACCACCTTTACATCTCCAACCATTTTATAGTTTAAAATATTGCTTCAAAACTTTTTCATGTTTTGTTACAATTATGGTACTGATTAATACATTGCCATCATATTCGGAAGTTATTTTAATAAATAATATATAAATAAATAGTGAGAGCATTTGAAGACTTAACATCTTTAGATGCATTTTTGTGAAATTCATCCCCGACCTTTAAGAGGTCTAGGCATCCTTTCACAATTAAGATAAAGTTAATTATTATAAAGTATGATGAGTACGGGTAGCTGATATAATTCTACCGTGCTAAAAATTAATGAAGGTAATGTAAAATGTCAAAACCCGTTGTTGCAATAACAAGGCCAAAGGATAGGGCAAAGAAGGCCTGTGAAATTGTTGAAAAATTGGGCGGAGAAGCCATTCTTGCACCGACACTTGATTTGGAGCCAGTCAATACCGAATCCCTTAAAAATCTTGTCGCAAGAAAGGAAGATCTGGACTGGATAATTTTCACATCCCCGACCACAATCGTTTCTCTAAACAAGTTCTATCCAGACTTTTTGAAAACTCTTGAATGCAATTTGGCAGTCATCGGAAACAAGACCGGAAAGTTAGCCGAAAAACAGGGTCTTGAAGTTGACTTGATGCCTGAAGAGTTTACTGCAGAAGGACTGATTGAAGAGTTTAAAAATCAGAAGATTACAGGCAAAACCATCGGAATTCCAAGAACCGCATCTGCAAGGCCTGTTCTTCCCCAAGAACTTGAAAAGCTTGGAAACGAAGTTATTCTTGCCGAAGCATACAAGTCACTGTTTCCTATGGATGAAGATGCAGTCAAGGATTTAATCGAAAAGATAGAAAACGGCAAAATAGATGCGATTACATTTACAAGTCCTCTTACTGTTGAAAACTTCTTTGAAATAGGTGAAAACAAAGCAAAGATTGCAGAGCTTTTGAATGACAACCTTTTAACAGTCTGCATTGGCCCGATTACTGCAAGGGTCCTTGAAAAATATGACGTTAGCCACATTTACCCTGACACTTACACAGTTCCTGACATGATGGAACTATTATTCAAAACATTGGAAAAGGTGAAAAAATGATTACCATATGGCCACAATATCTAGATAAGAATTTAAGTCTTTCCGAAGGCCGCAAAGTCTCAAAGGAACTTGCAGTAGCCGAACCCACCCTTACAGACATTGAAAGGGCTTTGAAAAGACTCGGTTTGAAATACACCATGGACAAGGAAAGGGCATACCCTGGAAAATGGTATGAAAAATCCGGCAGAATCCTTGTCGAATGGGAAGGAACAAAATTGGAATTATTAAAGGAAGTTAGCCTGAAACTAAAAGAAATTAAAAACTGATTACTATGCAAATACCACAATTAATGCAGGAACAATACCGTCAGGCAAAAGAAATTATTGAAAATTCCGAAGACATCAAGGTCTACTCACATATCGATTGTGACGGTATCTGTTCAGGCGCAATACTATCAACCATACTAGACAGACAAAACAAAGAGCATGAAATCGAATTCGTGAATCTGGATGTTCTCGATGACATTGAACTTACCCATGAACTTACCATCTTTTCGGATTTGGGTTCAGGCCAGCACATCGACACCAGGGCCCAGGAAGGCCAAAAGATTATAATACTTGACCACCACCCACCCCTAAGAGACCTGGACTATAATAAGGACAAGAACTACACATATCTTGAAATCAATCCAATACACCATGGAATCGACGGATCATATTACGTTTGCGGCGGAGGATTATGTTATTTTTTGGCTAAAGAGTTCGGATATGATGATTTAAGCTGGATTGGAGTTTTATCAGCCATAGGAGATATGCAGAATACTAAAACAGGCCATTTTGAAGGACTGAATGAAATCATCCAGCAGGATGCAATTGACGGAGGATATCTTCATGTCATCAAAAGCGACCTGAACATCTATGGAAGAAACACCCGTCCGCTGTTTGTAGCCCTTTCATATTTCAGCGATGTCAAACTGCCGATTACAAACAATACCACAGAAACAATGGCAATACTGGAAGAGCTCGGAATTGATGAAAAGCACAACCGCAAAACATTGAATGAACTGACAAACGAAGAGAAGGGGAAGCTTTTCAGATATCTCAGGGAAATGATAACCAAAGCCGTTCCCGGAAAATATGTAAGATACATTCCGCAACTCATCATCGGGGATGCATACACATTCCTGAAAGAGGATTCTGACAGCTTCCTGAGGGATGCCTCTGAGTTTTCAACAGCCATGAATGCATGCGGCAGAAACCATCAGGAAAAGATAGCTATGGAAGTTTTGAAGGGCGACAGATTTGTAGCGCTCGATGAACTTGAGGCCGTAAGCAAAGAGCATAAGCGCAATTTGGCTCAGGCTATCGAGAAAGTTGCAGGCAGTGATGAAACACACATCATCGAACTTGAAAACCTGCAGTACTTTGACGGCGACGGAATCAAACCTGAAATTGTCGGAACAGTAACCGGCATGATTTTAGGTTACTGCAATTGGAAAAAACCAATCATAGGATTTACACAAACCGACAGCGACGGAATAAAGGTTTCCCTAAGATGTTCCAGACTTCTTTCATATGAAGGAATCCATTTTGGGAACATTATACGTGAAGTTGCCTCCAAAGTCGGCGGAAGCGGTGGAGGACACTCCATGGCATGCGGTGCATACATCCCTACCGAAAATAAAAATGAGTTCATCAATATTTTCAATGAAAGCCTCAACGGTAAAATATCTAATTAGTTTATATATGAGTAAATTTATAAATATTAATTAATCAAGTATAATTGAGGAATGACTATGATGAAATCATTTAAAAAAAGGGGTGCACTTACACATTTTCAAATTTTGAGTGAAATCTCTAAGCAAGACCCGCACCTCAAACAAAAAGATTTGGCTAATAAATTGGGAATAACTATACAAGCAGTCTCTGAAAACATCAAAACATTAATAGAACAAGGTTATATTACTTCTAAAGACGGCAGATCACCTTATAAAATTACACAGGCTGGAATCGACAAAGTAAAAAAGGATGCAATAAGCCTAAGAAAATATTCTGATTCCGTTCTCGAAACAATGAACCATTATAAAACCATATGGCCCGCCATTGCAACAGAAGACCTTAAAAAAGACGATATTGTCGGATTGTTCATGGAAGATGGAGTTTTATATGCCCATAAAAAAGAGGAAAATGCAACCGGTATCGTATTAGATGACGCCGAAAAGGACATGGACGTTTCCTTAACAAACCTTACAGGACTTATCGATATGACTGTGGGTGAAGTAACCGTCATTAACCTCCCAACAATAAAAAATGGAGGATCTAAAGCTTGTGACTTGGATTTAATTAAAAATGTATACTCCAAAGGAACAAATTCCGGTGTAGAATTTGATAAGATTGCTGTAGCCGGTACTGTTGCACGTGCTGTTGTTAAAAAACTTGATTTACCTCTCGATATTGAATTTGCAGCTCCTCAAGCAACTGCAAATGCTGCACGTAAAGGCCTTAATGTACTTGCAATCTGTGTTGGTGAAATGAGCAAGGCATTTACCCGTGAACTTGAAAATGAAAAGATTAAATTTAACATTATTGACGGAGCTAAATAACTAATTTTCCCTTATTTTTTTTAATAAACCTGCAGCTATTTCCTCAGAGGTAATATCTGCAGAAGAATTATTTTTTACTGCTTTAACGTATTCTTGCAAGTTATCAGTTTTAATTGAATTTTTTACATCATCCAAAACCCGCTTGTTTTTGATATTTTCTATTTCTTCATCTGTTGGAATCTTCTTTTCAATTATTTTTCCTTTAGATTCCTTTTTAATATTGTTAAAGTTATGATTATCTTCCTTTGAAACTAAAGTAAATGCAAAACCGCTGCTTCCTGCCCTTGCGGTTCTCCCGATTCTGTGGATGTGGGCATCATGGTTTTGAGCCACGTCATAATTGATGATGAATTCCAAATCAGGAATGTCCAGACCTCTTGCGGCCACATCGGTTGCAACCAAATAGCGGACATTGCCGTTTCTGAATTTGTTCATTACCTTGTCCCTTACCTTCTGGGTCATGTCCCCGTGAAGGGCTTCGGCAGAATAGTCTCTTTTTTTAAGGTTTTTGAAAACAAAATCAACACCCTTTTTGGTGTTTGAAAAAATCAGAGCCTGAGAAATGTCATATGCCTCAATAATTCTTATCAAATCATCGAATTTGTGTTTATGATTGGTTCTGAATGAGTACTGTGTGATTTTTGGAACATTGCGCCTTTTATTGGATATCTTTATAAATTTAGGATTGTTCTGATAATTTTCTGCTATTTTTCTAATCTCGTCAGGTATTGTGGCTGAAAACATCAATGTCTGCTTTCTGTATCTTGTTTCATTTAATATTCGTTCAATATCATCCCTAAATCCCATGTCAAGCATTTCATCAGCTTCGTCCAAAACTACTCTCTCGATACCTGTCAAATCAAGATTATCACGTTCGACATGATCAATTACACGACCGGGAGTTCCGACAACTATGTGAACTCCTTTTTTCAGAACCCTTGTCTGTTTTCCTATCGGCTGCCCCCCATAGACTGCCAGAACCTTAAGTTTCTTAACCTTTGCTCCAACTTTTGAAATCTCATCTGCAACCTGAAGGCACAGCTCCCTTGTCGGACATAAAACAATTGCCTGAGGAGATTTGTCGTCTATAAAGATATTTTCAATGACAGGTATTGCAAATGCAACTGTTTTTCCGGAACCTGTTTGAGCCTGAGCGGTAATGTCAATGCCCCTTAATGCTTCCGGAATTGCCTTATTTTGAATTGGAGTCAAATCTGTAAAACCCATCTGACCAATGGCTTTTTTGACTTCATCTGAAATGTTTAAATCCTCAAATTTCATCATATTAATATTTAAAAAAATAGCTATATAATTAATTTGGTTTGGTATGAGTCCTGTGGAAAATCATGCAGATACCCGAATATTTCCTCCCACCGGTTCATAATGCCAGCTTCGTAAGTTCTTTTTTTAAAAATCTTCATAAGTTCCTTGTCATTTGGAGACGGAATCGAATAATCATTTCCGTACTCCCTAATATACCTATCCTTCAAACCAGGAAAGTGCTCATCGAGCTTTGAGTAGAAGTACTCGCGATTGCCGTCCCTGAGGGTAAGTCCCATCCCCTGGCACAGTATTCCCTTCACGTTCGTTTCAATGCAGCTGTCAATTATGGAGTTAATGTTATCCTCTGTATCGTTAATGTATGGAAGTATCGGACATAGCCAGACTACTGTTGGAATCCCGTTGTCGTTTAACGTTTTGAGGACTTCCACACGCCTTGAGGTCACACAGACATTGGGCTCCAGAATGCTGCACAGCTCATCATCTGCAGTTGTAAGAGTCATCTGGATAACAACTTTTGATTTCTCATTTATCCTTTTGAGAAGCTCCAGATCCCTAAGCACCAAATCGGATTTTGTAATGCATGTAAAACCAAAACCGTAATCATGAATCAGCTCAAGGGATTTTCTCACATATCTTAAATGCTTTTCAAGTGGCACGTACGGGTCTGTCATTGCACCTGTGCCTATCATTGATTTTGGCCTTCTCCTAAGTTCTTTTTTAAGAAGTTCCAGTGAATTTTCCTTGACTGCAATGTCTTCAAACTTATGGTCCATCCCATAGATTTTGCTTCTTGAATCACAGTATATGCATCCGTGAGTGCATCCCCTGTAAAGATTCATTCCGTTATTTTTGGAGAGAATTGATTTTGACGTTACATAATGCATGAAGTTAACTTTGAAAAAACCCCTATATAAAAAGGTGCCAAGAGCATTTGCAAAGTATTTACTATACGAATTACAAAGATAAAATTATGCAACAAAAAAACATTACCGAATACGGAAAGGAATATGAAATTAAAAACCATCCTGACATAAAAGGTGTTCAAATAATTGAAGGGAAAAACAATTTCCCCATTAGTTGGCTCAACAAACAAGGATATTGTGAATATCAGATATATCTCGAGAACATGAAAGGTATAGAAACACCGGCCACACCTGAAATGACACATGGAAGCGACATACACAACCAGCTTGAAAACATATTCAAGCAGGACGCAACCCCCGCAACATTTGAAGATGCAGTTGAAGCATCAAAAGAAACCGCATCAATGTCAAGGGAATGCTTTGTAGTTGCACCGGAATACGGAATAAGAGGATATATCGATGAAATATGGATGAAACCGGAAGAAATCGTAATAATCGATGACAAGCCCGGCCGCACACCATACCTGTCAACAATGAATCAGGTAAGGGCATATTGTCTTGCATTCAAAGACATGACCCATGACGACAGGCAGATTAAGGCGGCGCTGCGGGAACGTGGAACAGACAATCTCTTTTGGATTGAAATATTCACACCGGAAGTCGAAAAACAAATAAAATTCACAATAGACAGAATGCAGGGCCTTTTAGACGGTTCAAAACCATTCATTCCAACTAAAAATCCGAACAAATGCAGATCATGCAGATACAAACGTTACTGTGAACACTACAAAAGGGAATAGTCATGAACAAAAAGAAAATCTCAATAATCCTTTTAATAATATTTTTAATAACTATAGGCCTGACAATAGCCAACCTGTTTTTGGAGGAATCAAACAGCGTTGAAAAGAAAAATGGAACACTTACAATCGGAAATAAAACAGTGAACTATGATAATGCCGGAAAATGCGTTGATGTGATTGACGGAAATACCATCCAGGTCCACGGCGTCGGAAAGGTTCAGCTGACACAGGTAAAAACACCACAGTCAAACGAGTCAGGATACAGCGATGCTAAAAAATTTGTTGAAGACAAATGTCTTGGAAAAACAGTTTACTTAAATATTGACGACAAGCAGCCTCAGGACAGGTATGGCCGCACATTGGCTGTCGTATATACAGATACGGATGACATTAACAGGGAACTGATTGAAAACAAACTGGCGGAAATATCCTATTTCGAGCCAAGCGAGTTTAAAAAGGGTGAAATATAATCAAACAACCCTATTTAAACCTAAATAAATCTTATTTTTCTTATAAACCTTATCCAAAATGGAATTCCATTCTTCCACACTGATGTGGCCCTTGTTAGGAATCAGGCTGTCCAGTGATGATTCATTTAAATTTAAAATATCCGCCAAAACATATGATAAAGTCCTTCCGGTCAAAGACAAATCATAGGGGTCATAACCTGTTACGGCCAAAACCCACATGTTATCGGTTGATGAACTATTATATTCCTGCCTCAGGGCATCGAACCAGCTGGCCACTTTGGCATAATCACTACCGATGGAAATATAATAATCCTCTCCGGAAAATTCGATATTACTGCATGCTCGCTCTATCTTTTCTGTAAGCTCTGGAGAGTCCAAATCAAGATCATATTCGTTGTTTGTGATTGTATCCGACAAGTACTTCTCAATTTCCTTTATGTTTTTGAAATACCCGATGGGCTCCAGCCTGTCGGGGTCCCTGTCACACAAATCATAAATCAAATCCTCATCGACATCACAAATCTCATATCCTTCCAATTTATGGGACTTGTACTCTTTAAAGTCAATGCAATAATTCTCCAAATCCTCTTTATTTAAATACCACAGTACTTGAACTTTTTTTATCATAATGCTCGAAATAATATCAAATATTCTGATTAGATTGAATTTACTACAACTGTTTTAGTAATGTTTGCAAATAATCTATCACTATTCATAAATCTGCCAATGGCCCAGTCAAAGATTATAGGAATCCAGTAAATTTTGGTTAAGTTACGTACTATTGATTGTGCCCAGTTAATGTAGGCACCGTTTCTGGACCTAACTTCCAAATACATTAATGCCTTACCTATTGTTGCTCCTCTTGTTTTTTCAAGGAATACAAAATAAACAAATCCTAAAATAGGAACAAAGTAAGGTAAAATACCGTATACACCCATAATGTCTATAGGACCAATAATTAGAGATAACAAATAGGATATAATCCACATAACAGCTGAAACAACAAAGAAATCAATTACATATGCAATTATTCTTCTTGAAAAAACACTTGCCATTTTATCACCTTAACAAACCCTAGGAACCGGATCAGCAATAGGTGCCTCAAGGATTCTTTCACCACCTATTGGAGTATTGATCACGACATAATCTCCTTCTACAACTTCTCCAATTATTGCGGCATTTTCACCATATTTTTCACTGCGAATAGCTTCAAGGACCTCTTCAGCCTTATCGGCTTTAACGCCCATGACCACTTTACCTTCGTTAGCTACTTCAAATGGGTCAATGCCCAACATTTCTGATACTGCATGAACTTCTTCACGTATTGGAATTGCTTCCTGTTCCAGAACAACTCCAACACCCGCTTTAGAAGCCATTTCATTAATAGCATTGGCAAAACCGCCTCTGGTCGGATCCTTCATGGCTGTAACTCCCCCTACATCCAAAGCCTTTTCAATGATGTTCCACATTGGAGCCACATCAGATTTCAAATCTGTTTCAAATCCAAATCCTTCCCTGAATGACATCAAGCTCATTCCGTGGTCGCCTAAACTGCCAGTAACTATGATTTTGTCACCAACCTGCAGAGTTGAATCACGAATTACCTCTCCTTTTTTGGCAATTCCAATTCCTGTAGTTACCATTACAATGCCGTCAAGCTTATCCTGAGGCATTACTTTTGTATCTCCTGTAACTACAGCCACATCTACTTCCTCACAGGTCGCATTTAATGATTTCATGATTTTATCCAAATCATCTATTGGAAATCCTTCCTGCATAATAATTGCATTAGAAATAGCCAATGGACGAGCTCCCATTACAGAAACATCATTGATAGTTCCTGCAGCTGAAATCCTACCAATATCTCCTCCAGGGAAGAATAACGGATCAATAGTATGGCCGTCTGTGGTTACAACAATTTCCCAATCCCCTAAAGGAATAGAAGCTCCGTCATCTAATGCATCTAAACTAATACCACCATTTACGCTTTTTTTGGTGATATTATCTAATACGGTACTGGCTATCAAATTTGCCATTACTTCTCCGCCAGCACCATGATTCATACTAATCTTATCATCTGACATTATATCTCCTAAATAAATTATCATTATATGGTATGTTAAAACAAGTATATAATTATTAGTTAATTATTAAAAAAAGTTGTTAAAAAAAATGTGAATAAAAGAAAAAAAAGAGAAAATTTAAGTATTAAACTTAAATCAATACACCGTTGATAACACCGTGTTGACCCGGTCTTGAAGTAACTTTTGCATTACCTTCAGGGGTTTCTACAATAGCACCTTTGGTAATGATGTTCCTTCTTACGTAGTTAGGGTTTGCGGTGTTTTCGATTACACCAAGAATATCTAAAACTTGAGTTTTACCGTTTGCATCGGTAACGTTGATTTTATTACCTGTAGCTAATCTGAGTTTTTCGTTTCCGCCACGGGTTCTGATTTTTCTTAATTTTTTTTCATCTAATCTAGTTTCTGCAGGATCTCTTCCTAATTCAGATTTCCTTTTTCCACGGTTTGCAACATTTCTTGCACCAGATGGACTTCTTGTTGATTTTCCTTGAGAAATTGCCATTATTTCACCTAATAAATATAATTAATAATATAATAATCGCAGTCAATAAGTCTCTTTTCAATTAGAGCTATCTGCAAGATAATTATAGCCTAATTTTTGAGAGCAAAAAAGAGCCTTAAAGAATAATGATAATAAAATATTACTTTATCATTATATATAAATGTTTTATTTTTCGGCAAAAAATAGTGAAAATCAGGATTTATTTTTTAAAATAAAATCATCGACCAGTTTGTCGAAATCCTCTTCGGAGAGGTTTTCATCGGAAGCTGCCTTGAGTATCTTTTGAATTTCCTCTTCGGGAACGTCATCTCCAAGCAGGTCTATGAGGAGATCCCTCAATTCACCATCGTCAATGTAAGCTTCACCGTTTTCAGACATCCTGTGTGGTTCCTCATCATCAAAAACATAATATGGAACTTCTTCCATTTTCATCACCTAATCAAAATCCGGAAATTCGTAATATACGATTTCATAAGGGTCATCATCAAAATACCATTCATTAGGTTCAATCATTTCATCTTCATCTTCCAATATGAAATCATCATCTTCCTCGTCGGCACCTTCAACCTGGATAACAATATTAACATCTTCACCCAAAGATTCCAAATCAATTCCCAATTCATCCAAATCTATTTCCAATTCGCCATCCTGCATTGCATCTTCCGGGACTACAATGACAATTTCCTCAACCGAATTAATGTCAATATCTTGATTTTGCAAATTATCTTCCTCCTAAAATAGGATTTGAATTAAATTCAATAAGTTATATTATTCAATAAGTAGTATTTAAAGATTTGAGTCTGTAAAATTTTTAGAAATCGGCTTAAATAAAATAGGCCTATAAAATTTTACAGACTCAAAGATTTAAAAAAAAATAGGAAGTAACTTAATAGTTACTGTCCATTTCAAAACTGATTTTTGGAATTCCGAACTTGTTTTTGCACCTGACTGAGCATATCTTCAGGTTTTCAATAAACATTGTGAAGCATAGGCAGATGCTGTCACAGTCAATGCCTATCTTAACGTTGGAATTTTCCAGAATATTTTTGGAGATGTCGAATACCTCGGATGCATTGTCAACCAGTACGGAAGCGGGCATATTGTCCTTATCAATTGATAGGAAGATGCCCTCTGAAATGCTGTAATCCGCACAGTATCCATTTTTACCATCTATTTTGCCAACGAACGTATCGTTTATCTCATCATAACTTGATATCAATCTTTCTTTTTCCATGTTATCAACCTCACATATACTTTAAACCATATAACATATTTAAATTATCCAAGAGCATTTGATGAGTAATATTTGAGATTTTTAAGGTAAATAAGGTTGTTTTAGAGCAATAAAATTGAAATTATTTGGAGAAATTGATTGGAAAACAAATATTAAGAGGATGCAATATAATAATTAACAGGTGAAAAATTGGTTACGGAAACCCCAGAACAGTTGGCCCTTGAAGCTGAAATTAAAGAGCAGGCCCAAAAATTTATAACATATCTCAATTCGACCCTTCCGGAAAGCATGGAACTCGAATACGAAGGATTTTACAGAAGAGGATTTTTTGTAAGCAAAAAAAGATATGCAGTTATTGAAGACGGTGAAATCATAGCAAAAGGTCTGGAATTGGTTAGAAGAGACTGGGCGCCAATCGTTAAAAAAACCCAGGAAGAGGTTTTGATGGCCATCCTGAAAGAGGGTGATTCGGACAAAGCCATAAAAGCCGTCAAGAAAGTTTTAAAAAGAATTAAAAATGGTGATGTTGACAACAAGGAACTAATCATACACACTCAAATCACCAAACCTCTCGACCAGTACAAACAGGTCGGACCCCACGTTGTTGCCGCAAGAAAAATAGAGGAGCACGGCATTAAAGTGACAAGGGGAACCATCATCCAATATATAATCGTAAAGGGAAAGGGTTCAATCAGCCAGAGGGCAGTACCTTACGAATACAGTGAGGGTTATGCATATGACAAGGACTATTACATCAACAATCAGCTGATTCCTGCGGTTGAAAGAATCATGTATGCATTCGGATATACAAAAACCGACCTAGAGGACCTCGCACGTGGAGAGGTCCAGCAGAGTTTGGACGCATATTTCTAAAAATTTAAATATTCATAAAATTAAAAATAGATTCATATGATGAACAATGATGACCGTGTAGTTTTTTTCGATATAGATGGAACATTGCTTGATACCAGTAATTTCGCTGAAACTGCAAGAAAGGCAGCTATTGGAATAATGGTCGACAACGGACTTCCTTTGGATAAAGATGAAGCATACGGTGTTTTGAAAACCATAATCCGTGAAAAAGGATCCAATTACGGCAAACACTTTAACGTGCTTACACAGGTTGTTCTCGGCCACGAGGATCCGATGCTTGTTGCACTTGGAATGACAACATACCACAATGTGAAAATGGCTCTTTTAAGACCTTTTCCGGAAACAATTGACACATTAATCTATCTTAAAAGTCAGGGATATCGTTTAGCCGTTATCTCAAACGGAATCACCATTAAACAATGGGAAAAGCTCATCAGACTTAACATCAACTCCTTTTTCGATGCAGTAATAACATCCGAGGAAGTTGGAAAGGAAAAACCTAATAAACTGATTTATGATGTTGCCCTTAGAAAGATGAATGGAAATCCTGAAAAATCCTTAATGATAGGAAACAAATTTAAAGCAGACGCATTAGGTGCAGTCAATGCAGGATTAGGTGCAATCTTAGTAAATTCCGACATTACCGAAGAAGACAGAGCATACATAAAAAAAGAAAAATTAGACATTACAATAGTTGATAATATTGGTGATATAAATACTATTTTATAAATCACCAAAAATTACTTATTTTTTAAAAATCAAGTTCCAGAGTTACTGGACAGTGGTCTGAACCATAGATATCCGCTAAAATTTTTGCAGACTTTACTTTATCTTTGATTTCTTCATTTACAAAGAAATAATCAAGTCGCCAGCCGGAATTCCTTTCGCGTGCCTTGAATCTGTAGCTCCACCATGTAAAGTTACCTTCACCTTCATCAAACATTCTGAAAGTATCTACAAAACCTGCCTCTTCAAGTTCATCCAGCCATGCACGCTCTTCTGGAAGATAACCTGATTTTCCTTCACAGTTTTTGGGATTGTAAACATCTACCGGATTGTGGGCAATATTATAATCTCCTGTGATGACCAGATTCTTTCCTTCATTTTTAAGCTCAACCAATTGATTGAGAAGTTCATTGCAGAACTGAACTTTAAAATCAAGTCTTGAACCCTCCTTTCCACTGTTCGGGAAATAAATATTGAATAAAATAAAATCGGGATACTCAATTTTTAAAACCCTGCCTTCATTGTCTAGCTCTTCAACGCCAAGACCCATGGTAACGCTTACGGGTTCTATTTTGGAGTATGTTCCAACTCCGCTGTATCCCTTCTTTTCAGCTTCATTGTAAAACTTGTGAAACTCATCAATTTCAGCCAATTTCTTAGGAATCTGTTCCTGAGTAGCTCTTACTTCCTGAAAATTAATGATATCTGAATCATCATCTTCAAACCAGCTCCAAAAATCTTCTTTTTTTGAAACTGCTCTAATTCCATTTACGTTCCAAGAAACCAGCTTGATTGACACTATAATCTAACTCCTTGATCAATAGGCAGTTCACGAAGCCATTTGAGGTCACTTTTGTAAAGCATACGGATGTCTTCCACATCATATCTAATCATTGCCAGCCTTTCAATTCCCATACCGAAAGCCAATGCTGGCTGGTTGATTCCGAGAGGCTTCAATACTTCTGGCCTGAACATTCCTGCTCCTCCAAGTTCAATCCAGCTTCCCTTTTCCTCAAGATAGATTTCACTTTCTGTGGACAGGTATGTGTAAGGGAAATAGGCAGGTCTGAATCTAACTTCAAAACCTAATTTTTTATAGAACTCCTTCAAAGTACCTAAAAGATTTTGATAGCTAATGCCTTCACCGCATACAAGCCCTTCCACCTGATGAAATTCAGGCAGGTGTTTGTAATCGAAAGTTTCTCTTCTGAATACTCTTCCAACGGAAAACATTTTTATTGGAGGCTCATGTTCAAACAGGTGTTTAGTAGATATTCCTGTTGTATGGGTTCTTAAAACACTTTGGCGAGCAATATCTTCACTCCAATCATATTGCCAGCCGATTGAACCTGTATCTGCACCGGTTTCATGAGTTTCAGCTGTGAGTTTTACCAAATCCATGTCAGGCAAATCACATGTCAAAGGATTTTTCAAATAGAATGTGTCCTGCATTTCACGGGCAGCGTGGTCCTGTGGCTGGAAGAGTGAGTCAAAGTTCCAGAATGCTGATTCAACATATTCCCCATTGTCCTCTGAAAATCCCATGTTCAAAAAGATTTCTCTTATCTCGTCAATGATTACCCTTAACGGATGTTTTTTACCTGCAAAAACAACAGGTGCCTCGGCATTTATATCATAAGGACGGTATTCAAGGCTTTTCCATTCACCATCCTTTAAGTGCTCATGAGTTAATTGAGTTGCTTGTTCTTTAATCTCAAAACCGTGTTTAAGTATTTCTTCACCTTTAGGCAATATTGTAAAAGAATGTGAGGTTTCTTTTTTAATATTTAAAATATTTTTTCTGCCCGCAAGCTTTTTAACACCATTCATCAAATCATCAGTGAATAGCTTAACACCATCAGCATTTGCCTTAAGATAATCCAATGTTTCCTCATCTAAATCCATTTTGGATGCGAAACCTTTTCCCAAATCTGTGATGTTGACTACACCCTTGTCTATTTGAGCCCAGTTTTTACGGCGCAGCCATCCGATAGCAATATTGGTTTCCTTTTTGTCCACACCGGTTTCATCAGCCAAATCTTTCATACCAATACTGTCTTTTTTAGCTAAAACGTCCAATATTCTACGTTCCGGAAGTCCTTTTTCAGCATATTCCCTTCCTGCATCGGTTAATGAATAAACTTCTTTAACATCCTTGTGCATTTCAATAATGTCTTTTGATGCAAGAGAGCCCGCTGCACTCATTACAGATTTAATGTCCATGCCAGTATTTTCAGCTATAACTTCTGGAGTAGCATCAGGATTAGCTTCCAGTTCTTTTAAAAGTTTCTTTTCGTAAATATGCAATTCACTAATGGTTTTTTCAATATCCTCACTCATTTAAACACCATAATTTAAGATTAATAATATTATAATATATGTTTCAAGTGATTTATAAATATAATGTAAAATTTAAAAAAAGGTAATGAAATTAAAAAAATACTGGAAATCTAAAAAGATTTAATGTGAATCTACACAATTTCCCATTTATTATTACTAATTTTATAAAAAGTAATACTTATATAGTAGAAGAAACTATATACTATTTGATATTACCAAAAAATCATCCCATATTTGATTAATATCTTTTAAAAACTAATTAAAAGTGATATATTTGATAGATTACAATATTCAAGAGGCACAGAATATAATTCAAAACTATAATCCTAATTTGCTACGATTTGACAAACATATTTTCAGGAACTGGTTTGAAAGAGGATATACTCACCAATATATTGCAAAATGCCTATTTGAAAAAATTCCCCTGGGAATTAACAAAACAACAGAAAATCGTTTTAAATTAATCTATTCTCATGAAAAAAATAAGAACATGGATTTATATATTATAATCGAAATAGATGATTATAGAAACATCACAGTTATAACAGCATATGCCTTTGACAAAAGAAGAAGAGAAAGAAATGTAGAGAGATAACATGAATAAAGAAAATTCATATGAAGTAGAATACATGTATGACGAATCAGCAGACATACTAGGAATTAAAGTTACACGAGATTTCACATATCATGAAACAATAGAATTAGATGAAGGATTGCTGCTTGATTTTGATGAAGATAATGTACCCACCGCTCTTGAAATGCATGATGCATCCAAAAGATTAAATGTTTCAAAAAATAGCTTAAAAAAAATAATCTTTTGTAAAATGAAAGTTATCGTCGATACAAAATCCATCAGCATTAATGCTATTTTTGGCGTGAAAAACCACAACAAAGAAAACAAACACGAATTGGAATCATTTACCAGCAACAACTATAACATTCCCAATATGGAAACTAACTTAGTCACCATTTAAATTTTAAAAGAAATAATAACAAGAAATCTAAGCGATTTCCTGATTAAAATACCTAATCAAAATTTGATTTCAAATAGCTTACAAAAATGGATGCTGCTGTCAAATCGGCAGTGGTTCCCGGATTATATTTATTATTGAATAGATAATCATCAAATTCCTTGAGTCTTTCGCCGAAATCATCCGCATCTTTTAAGTTAAGCAAATCCCTTGTCATCAGTGATATTTTCATAGCCTCATCTGAGCCGTATTTTCTTGAAATCAGTGTGTCCGGAACATGAGATAGGATCGTTAGAAATGTTAGTACACAAGCGTCATTTTTAGATTTTTCTTGCCTGAGCTTGTGATAGGTAGGATATCCTATTTCAAAAACGGCAGGCATATCTGAAGTCATTTCACGGGCCAGCATATCCCAAGGGGCGGATATTTTTAAAACATCATACATTGTCTGACCGTTTTGCCTGAGTTCATTTTTGGCATTGTCACTTGCCACATCGTATTCGTCCTGATCGCCCATTCCACCGGCATCCGCAATGTTGATTGCATCATACAAATCACATGCATCGTCAACAGATGTGTTTGACATTAACACTTTAACATTTTCCCTTACATCATCAAATGAGTCGCTGATAGCCGCTGCAACTGCAATCGGTGTTGTCATCATCACAATTCCCAGGTTGGTGTTGTTTTTAATCCACCTGTCGGTTTCGGCTACTGCCTGCAGGATGTATTTGCCCAGTTTTGGATTTTCTATATCCACATCACTGCATGCTTCACGTATGGTATCTCCTATTACAATACCACTTATTACAAAGTCTTCGAATTCCATATCATCATAGTCACGGGTTCTGTGGACATTTCCAGGTTTCGGATATCCACTTACCTCAAGTGCTGATGCTATTTGTGCGATTTTTGCTATTTCGTTTGCATCCATTTATATCAACTCGTTTAAAAGCAAGTATGGTGCAAAGTTAGTGATAATTAAGTCTGCTCCGGCCCTTTTGATTGAAAGCAGGGCCTCCAAGATTGCACGTTCTGTTAAAAATCCTTTCTCAATTGCCGCCATAAGCATTGAATATTCTCCGCTAACATTATAAGCAACCAAAGGAAGCATGAATTCATCTCTTACCATACGGACAACATCAAGGTAGGGAAGTGCAGGTTTTACCATCAGGAAGTCACATCCTTCAATAACGTCAAGTTCACATTCACGGATTGCCTCCACTGCATTTGCAGGATCCATCTGATAGGATTTTCTGTCTCCTGCATGAGGTGATGAGCAGGCCGCTACCCTGAACGGTTCGTAGAATGCTGATGCATACTTGGCGGAATATGACATGATCATAACATTGTAAAAACCGTTTTCATCCAAGGTTTCCCTTATTGCCTTAACCCTACCGTCCATCATGTCTGAAGGAGCTACAATATCAGCGCCCGCCTGTGCATGGGACAGAGCCACTTTTGCAATAATCGGCAGAGATTCGTCATTCAATATTTCAATTCCATCATCAGTATCTTCGTTTTCAACTATCATTCCACAATGTCCATGAGAAGTGTACTGGCATAAACATACGTCAGTGATTACAACAAGGTTTGTTTCTTTTTTAAGCCTTCTTACAGCCTTTTGAACAATGCCTGTTGCTGAGTAGTCGGGAGTGGCTATTTCATCTTTGGTATCTTCCAGAGGTATTCCAAAAACAATTATTGATTTTAAACCTTTAGCTTCGAGCTGTTTTGCAAATTCGACACCAGCATCCAAAGAGTATCTGAATTCCCCAGGAAGTGATGAAATCTCTTCTTTTTCCATATCTTTAAGTTCCTCTTTAAAATAAATCGGATAAATCAAATCTTCCTTATCCAATTTAGTTTCACGTACAATATCTCTTATTTTAGCATTTTTTCTTAATCTTCTCATTCTTGTTGTTGGAAATTGCATAATTATCACTAAATAATAATTTTGATTTAAGATTATATAAAACTGATATATTATCCGAACTTTGAAAAATTGATTTAAATTTGTAAAATTGTCATGAGCTCGAAAAATTGATTTAACCTTGTAATTAATCTTAAATGGATTTGGAAAGGAATTAGAAGATGATTTGGAAAAAAATATTTATATATTGTAGGTTAAATAATAATTCACAGACGTCTGTTAAATTTTTAAGTGATGATTATGAAACATGAAAAATTTAATGGATTTGACAAAAACGGATATCTTCCCCACGGAATATATCCTATGACTTATAAAGAATTTAAAAGAATATTCGGTGAAAATTCTGCAAAACGAAAAGAAATTTTAAAAGTATACGAAAAATTTATGCTTGAAATTAAAAATACAGGATATTTTCTTAATCATTGGATTGATGGCAGTTTTGTTTCAAAAAAAGAAAACCCTAAAGATATTGACACTTTGACTGAATTTGATGGTGAAAAAGTAGATGCAAATAAAGACACATTAAGAATTGATTATTTGGTTTACAATTCCAAATCAAAACAAATGGATTATGCCATTCTTGGAGAGTTTACCGTTACCCAGAATCTGATAAAGAAAAATATGATGTATATTTAACTGTCAAATTTAGGATTCTGAATGAATTATTCGGCACCGATAAGAACAATATCCCCAAAGGCATAGTGCATTTAAGGTGATATGATGAGATTTGAAACCATTGAAGATTATGATAATTATCTAAATGACATAAAAAAAGATTTGGATAAAATAGACCACTATCTAAAAGAACACCCCGAATCATTAGGAACCAGAGGAAATTATATGACCCTTAAACACCTTTATGACATTTATGCAAACAATAGATTGGAATTTATTCAAAAATTGGGAGAAATTAATTTAAAATTGGAAGGAAAAGAATTAAATCATCCATTACCCTTAAAAAATATGTATTTATTGGGCAATAAATTCAATAATACTAAAAATTCAACAATGAATCTTTTAGAAGGGAATTCTATTAGTGATGAGGATTTACTCATTGAAGAAATTTCAAAAGGTTCCTACAACATCAAATTTTCATTTCCAAACCCTACTGAAGAAGATGTGAAAAGAACCTCACTGCGAAAAAAAGCTCTGCTGAAAATTTTTGATTTAATTTACTGTGGAGATAACATTGAAAAATTAAAAAAACAAACAGGGCCTACTGGTAAAGAAGTATTGATAAATTATAAAGAATTTATCGGAGAAATTATTAAAAATAAAGCAGATTTTACCATTGACACTGAAAAAGGAAATGTTAAAGCTAACTTAACTCTCGAACAATGCCAAAATATTTATGAAAATTTAAACATTTAAAAAGTTTAAAATACAAACATTAGACCAATTGCAAAAAAAGAGGCCAAATATGTCAAATTCAATTGGAGAAAAATTTAGAATAACAAGTTTTGGAGCAAGCCACGGCAAGGCCGTTGGTGCTGTTGTTGACGGATGTCCGGCAAATCTTGAATTAAGTGCAGAAGACATTCAAAAGGAATTGGATAAACGAAAACCAGGAACAAGCAGTGTTACAACACCTAGAAAAGAGGCAGATGAAGTTCAAATATTATCCGGAATCTTTGAAGGAAAAACTGATGGAACACCAATTGCAGGAGTTATCTATAACAAAAACCAGCACTCCAAAGATTATTCCATGTTTAAAAATACTCCACGCCCATCCCATGGGGACTTCGGATGGATGATGAAATACGGCAACTATGACTATAACGGAGGAGGTCGTGGAAGCGGCAGAGTAACCATCGGCCATGTAATCGGAGGAGCAATAGCTAAAAAGCTCTTAAAAACCCAAAACATTGAAATAATTTCTCACGTAGTTCAAATTGGAGACATTAAAGCAGAGCCTCAAGATTTTAATGCGATGAAAGAGAATATTGAAAAAAATCCTGTAAGATGTGGCGATTTGGATGCTGCAGAAAAAATGGAAGAACTGATTTTAGCAAAAAAACAGGAAGGAGATTCTGTAGGTGGAATCGTGGAAACCATTGCCGTTGGAGTTCCACAGGGTCTTGGAGAGCCTGTTTTTGAAAGACTTGACGGTGATCTTGCAAGAATCCTAATGAATATCGGAGCTGTTAAAGGAGTTGAAATTGGCCTTGGATTTGACGTTGCAAACCATACCGGCTCTGAGATTAACGACGAATACCAAATCGAAAACGGTGAAATTACTACAAAAACAAATAACTCCGGAGGAATTATCGGAGGCATGAGCAATGGGATGCCTATAATTTCAAGAATTGCAGTTAAACCTACACCATCCATTTCCAAATGTCAAAATTCAATCGATTTGGAGACTATGGAAAATAAAAAAATAGAAATTAAGGGAAGACATGACCCCTGCATCTGTCCTAGAGTGACAGTGGTGGCTGAATCCAGTACTGCAATAGTTCTTACAGACCATATGATTCGCTCAGGATTCATTCATCCTACCAATTTGAAGCATTAACGTTTTTTCATGAATGAAACTTCATCAAATTCATTGTGCTTAAATGCAAGCTGATAGGAGTTTCTTCTCTCATTATTAAACATTTTATGATTTGTACTGTGGCTTGGTGAATCAATATCCTTCAGAGAGATTAACCTGAATCTTTTCGGATTATTGTAATTCACATTAAATGACAAACCGTCAAATGCCGCAATGGTTTTAACGCCAGTCTGTTTTGAAATCTTTTTGGCTTCGGTAACCGGATTGTTTGAAATCATTTTAAGACCCAAATGTGTCATCACAGCAACCTTCGGGTTTACCTCATTAATCAAATCAATGAAATTGCGGGTGCACATGTGGCCGTTTATCGGTCTGTTGCCAGGTCTTAACACGCTGGCTATCAATATGTCCGCACCTTTATGGTCTTTTCCCATATCGTCAAAGTAACCTGTATCTGAAGTGTATGAGACCTTAAATCCCCTGTAGTCTATTTGAAAGCCGCAGCCTGTAGGGTCGCCATGTTCAGTTTTGGTTCCATTGATTTTTATATTGTTTAAACGGCTTTCCTTACCAGGCTCCAAAATAAGCTTATCTGATTTTGACTGGTGGTATGATGAAATGCACGGACCCCATTTTTCAAAGCCTTTCAAGACACTTTCACTTCCGACAATTGTACCGAAACTGCGAGTCATTCCTCTTGTCATTGCCTCTATGAGGATTTCCGCATCATTATAATGGTCAGTGTGGGCATGAGTTACAAAAACACCACTTAGATTACGGGGATCAAAACCAAACTGATAAGTCCTGATTAAAGCTCCAGGACCCGGATCTATATGATAATTCTTTCCTCCCAAATTATCAATCCGGAACCCTCCGGTCATTCTTCGTTGTGAAATGGCAGAAAACCTTCCGCCACCACTACCTAAAAATGTTATTTTCATTTAAATCCCCAATCATAATGAACATAATATTATATCACAAGTGAGAGTGGACTTATCCTTCTTAAGGCATAAATCTTCATTTTCAATGACAACCTTATCCCCTATCTTCACATTATCGGATTCAGTGAACATCAATACATTCTGGCCTGGACCTGCAAGCTGTTTCCAATTACTATCCATTGCCTGTGTTTTATCGTTTAATTGGACATATAACATGTTTCCATCAATTGAAACAACCCTGCCCACTTCACCTTTGTCAATGATTTTACTTGCATTCTCAATTGCAATATTCTGTTGAACAAGTTTTTCTGTTAAATCCTGCCTGAATTTGACCAATACCTTAATATCATTATCAATAGTAATGTTAAGGTGTTTTTGAGCTTGCGAAGGATTGAATTGAGGCTGTTGAATTAAAGTATCGAACTTATCACCGACAGTAGGGGTTTTAGATGAAACTTCTGCCAAAATCTGTTCAAACACCTCACCCATATATTTAAGGCTTTGGGAAGCTTTCCATTTCTTTTGTATGAGATCTTGGGCCAATTGTTTGGCATAATTGTTTCCGAACAGGACTATGCCTTTTTCACCTGCCTGACGTGACTTTTGCTCGGAACCTAACAGTTCAACAATCTGATAACCGTTAGTTGTTCCATAGATTCTCCTTCGTTTGGTTTCAAAAGTTCCTTTGGTACTTACTTCACCTCTAACTGTATTTCCAATTATTTTTAATTTGCTTGCATCATCAGTAATTTTAATGGAAATACCCAACTCCTTGGCACGTTTTGAAAACTCGTCATCACTAGAAATAATTCCATCATATAATTCTTTTTCTAACTGCGCTAAATTTTCTTTATCACCGAAATATCCTATCTTTCTTTTATCTCCAGTCATTACACATCCTTTTTTTCCAATGTAAGCGATTATTAAGCTCATAATATCCCCTAAATCAGATATTTTAATTTATCTAAAATATCAAAAATTTATTATTTGAATATATTTATATTTATCATGTTTTAAATAGTTTAAGAAAAAGTATAATTTAAAAAAAAATATTTTTTTTAATAAAATAACATTTAAACATTTTTAAAATATATAAAAAAGAATAAACAGCTATTGAAATTATATAATAAGAAACCAGAATGATGTTTAAACAACATATTTAAATATTTAATATAACAAATATTATATCATTAGTAATTGTTAATTATTTATCATTATAAATTATGATGATTTTAATGCAATTATAAATCTATAAGGAGAAAAACTTATGAAAGATCTCAATAAAATGTTTAAACCTGAATCTGTGGCTGTAATTGGTGCTTCCAATACCCCAGGAAAAGTAGGATACATTATTGTTGACAACCTTATCAATGACGGGTTTGAAGGCGAAATATATCCTGTAAATCCAAAAGGTGGAGAGATTTTAGGAAAACAAGCATACGCAAATATTAAAGACGTACCGGGAAAAGTAGATTTAGCAATAATTACAATTCCATCCGTATTTGTAAATACCGCCGTTAAAGAATGTGGTGAAGTCGGCGTTGAAAATATGGTAGTTATTACCGCCGGTTTCAAAGAAATTGGTGGAGAAGGAGCTAAATTAGAAGCTGAATTAACTGCTCTCGGTGAAGAATATGGTATAAACATTATTGGACCAAACAGTTTAGGAATAACCGACTCCCATACTCCATTAAACGGATCATTTTCACAAATGATGCCACCAACAGGAAACATGGCATTCATTTCACAAAGTGGAGCTATGATGGTAGCTATCATCGATTGGAGTGTAACTTCCGGTATCGGATTCAGTAAAGTAATCAGTTTAGGTAACAAAGCCGGAGTAAGCGAAATTGAATTATTGCAATATCTGGCAGAGGATGATGAAACCAATGTTATCATCTGTTATCTGGAATCCATTTCTGATGATGAAGACTTTGTAAGAACAATGAGGGAAACCGCTCACAAAAAACCTATTATTGTGCTTAAATCAGGTTCCTCCTCAGCAGGTGCTGAAGCAGCATCCTCACACACAGGAGCTCTTGCAGGAAGTGACTTGGCATTTGATACCGCATTCAGACAATCCGGAATCATGCGTGTAGAAACCATGGCGGAATTATTCGACTTAGGTTTAGCATTCTCCAAAGCACCGCTTCCAAGAGGAGACAATGTGGCCATCATTACCAATGCAGGTGGTGGAGGAGTACTTACCGTAGACGCTATGGAAAAAGCAGGTCTGCAACTTGTTCAGTTTGACGAAGAAACAACTGCTAAATTAAAAGAATGCGTTACCGAAGAGGGAAGTGCTAAAAACCCTATTGATGTATTAGGAGATGCACCTGTAAGCAGATACAAAGAATCCTTAGAAATCGTATTAAGTCAGGATGAAGTTGACAGTTTAATCATTATGGTTTGTCCAACCGCATCTGCAGACCCTGACGGAATTGCAAACGCAATCCTGGAAGAAAGAAAAGAATTTGACAAACCTATTATTGTTGTTAACATGGGAGGACCATCATTTGAAGCAGCAAACGAAGCTTTAAGAGAAAATGGAGTTCCAACCTATGTATTCCCAGAAACTGCAGTAACCGCACTTGAAGCAATGACAAGATATGCAAGACTGGAAAGCAGAGAATATGACGATGTCATTGAAAAAATCGATGATGTGGACAAAGATGCTGTACAGGCAATATTCGACAAAGTTAAAGCTGACGGCAGAGACACATTACTCGGTAGTGAAGCATATGCAGTAGCCGAAGCATACGGAATTTCCGCAGCACCAATCAAATTATCAACAAGTGCTGATGAAGCAGCAGAACTTGCTGAAGAAATGGAATTCCCAGTTGTACTCAAAATCGCATCAGATAAAATTTTACACAAATCCGACATCGGCGGTGTAAAAGTAGGAATAAGCAGTGCTGAAGAAGCAAAAGCAACATTCGATGAAATCATTGCAAATGCGAAAGCTGCACATCCAGACATTGTTCCTGATGGTGTTGAAGTCCAAAAAATGATGGATTCCGGAGAGGAAGTCATTGTTGGAATGATTAGAGACAAACAATTCGGACCAATGATTGCATTCGGTATGGGTGGAATCTATGTAAACCTCATCGAAGATGTTTCATTCAACCTTGCAAAAGGAATGAGCTCTCAGGAAATTGATGAACAAATTGCATCAACCAAAGTATCCAAATTACTTGAAGGATACAGAGGAGAAGCACCTTGCGATGTGGAAGAAGTCAAAGAAGCTATTAAAAGAGTAGCCAGATTGACCTTAGACTTCCCAGAAATATCCGAGCTTGACATCAACCCGATTTTCGTTTACGAAGAAGGTTCAAGCGCACTCGATATTAAAATCAAATTATAATTTCTCATCTGAGAAATTTCTCTCTTTTTTTTATTTTTAAAAATTCTCACGTGATACCATGAATGGTGAGCCTGACTTTGAACTCTACACTGTTTCTTTAATACGGCTCAATACTGCCTTTGAAAAACTAGAGGCTGATGAAAAAGAAGCCCTGGAAATGATTAAAAAAAGCAGTGACGATTTTGAAGAGCTCTACAAGGACATCTTGAATGATCTGGAAAAAGACGAGATACTTATCGCAGACTATTACTCATTTTTTGAAAACGGAAAAACAGTATTTCCAATGTATATTAACGCATTGAGAGAACTGGACATCAATGATGAAAGTGTTGACAGTCTGATTAATACATTTACAAATTTAAATAAGATTGCACAGGCATTTGATAGAAATTAGTTAAAAAAGAAAAAATAAAAGCATAGTTAAACTATGCTTCCCAGTATAAGTCTTTTTGGTCTACGGTCTTGTTTAAAATACCGATGTCGACTTCAAGTTTTTGGAATGCATCTACATCTGCTTTGAAACTATTATCAAGTCCGGAAATGAATGGGAAACTTTCTAATGATTTAGCTTCTAAATCAGCATTAGATACTATGTCTTTAGGTAATAATTTAACTACTGCGCTAGCATTACCATTTTTAACATTATCATTGATGAATTTAGTTGCATTTGCATGAATTGCGATAATGTCTTTTACAGTATCGTTATGGTTTTTGATAAAGTCATCGGATGCGACAACAACACAACATGGGTGGTTTGGTAACATACCTGATGAATTTTCTAAAACAACATTTCCACTATCATTTGCTGCAATAGATACATAAGGTTGGAAAGTAATAATTCCGTCAATTTGTTTTGTTTTTAAAGCGTCATTCATTGAAGGTACTTTCATAGCTGAAACGTTTAAATCTTTGGTTGATAAATTGTTTTGTTTCAAGTAGTATGAAAGCAATACGTATTGAATTGAAGCTTCACCAGGGGTTGCAATGGATTTACCTTTTAAGTCAGCTGCAGAAGTGATTCCGGATTCATTGGTTACAACAATTCCACTACCTTCAGTTTGAGCGGATGAAACAACCTTTACAGGAACGCCTTTAGCAACAGAAGATAAAACAGGTGCAATTCCTACATATCCAACATCGACTTCACCACTGGCCATAGCGGTCATTAGGTCTCCACCGTTGTTGAATTGTACAAGTTCAGTAGTAATGTTTTTTTCGGCATATTTACCTTGAGCATCAGCAACGAATAATGCTGCATCGTGGTCAGATGGCAAATATCCTATTTTTACAGTGTTGTCTCCCCCTCCTAAAAAGTCAAAGAGACCTGCACTGGCTGAACCCATTACTAAAAATGCAGCAAGTGCCAACACTAAAACAAAAGTTATCTTTTTATTCATTTTATATTCACCGTTAATTAATTTAAATTAATTACAATTATTAATATTACAGATATAATATAAATATATTATTTAAATTAACAATTGTTATATTTGAATCCCCAATATATGCTATTTTATTAAACATATTTAAAGTTATCTAAAAATATTTCAAACATCATTTCACATGGCTGAGAAAACTAATCCTCTTCGACAACATCACATGGCTTTACCCAATCCTGGCCATCTACAAGAGTTTCAATTGCATCCACAATACAATGAGGATTCCATCCAACAACTGCATCCGCCTTTTCCTCCAGTTCCTTTAAGATGAATTCCATACCGAAAAAACGAATAAGAAGTATAGGAACATCAAATTCCTTGGATTTATTAATCAGCTCATCGAATAACTCCTGATTGTTATGATAAAGGCCAAACAGCAATACGATTACATCAATCTCATTAAACAGATCATCAGTCAAATCGTCATCCTCTGTATTATATTCCATATATGAAAAATCAGTTTGACTGTCGATTCTCTCCTTGTAAAACCCATACTGGTCATCGGGATCATTTCCCTTAGTAATTAATAGCTTATAAACTCTTTTTTCGTTATTTTCATCTGACAAGAAATCATCCTCCAATTTTATGATATTGACTGAATTATCCTCCGTAAATAATCTGAACCAATTTGATTTCATCACCGTCGTTTATTACGCTTTCCTCAAGGGTCAGTTCGCCGTTTTGCTTTGCAACTATTGTCTGTGCGGACAATTCCAGCTCATTTAACAAATCATTTATTGTATAATTTTCATTTTTTAATTCCCTATTTTCATCAATATCCTTAAATTTTAAATTAAAACTCATATTATCACTTTAAATTTTTTGATTAACGATTTTTGCTACTTTTTTAGCTATTGCAACTATTGTCAATATTGGAGGCCTTCCGGGAGCCTCAGGAATTACGCTTGCATCACAAACAAACAGTCCACTGATTTCACTTTCAAAATTGTTATCGACGACCTCGCCAACCGCTGCAGTTCCGCCTGGATGAGCTCCCTTAAGGGAAGTTTCTACGATGGATTCTGAAGGAACTCCCAATTTCAATAGAATATCAATGGCTTTTTTATATCCTTCCTTAATCAGGTCAACGTCAACCTTTGTTAGGGTTTTTTCAATATTTCCATCATTGTCAATTGTTCCTATGCAGGTATCAGCAAATTTAAGCATCAGCCCTATGACATCCTTTTCAGTGGCTTCAATACCTTTTTTCTTCATTAACGGCAGCAGCTGCATTGAATAATGGGGTGACAAAAAATATGGACCGAATTCAGCTTTTACACCCATCATCAGTTCATTCTTTAAATTTGCATCTTTAAGATAACCTCCAATGGTTGTGAATATGTCGAAAAATATCTGGTTTCCAACGTTTTGGATTCCGGAATTCTTCAAAATGATTGGGGTATTGAGTGCACCTGCACTAATAATGACTTTTTTTGCCTTGAAAATCTGCTTTTCATTATGTGAATTTAATGCTGCAACGCCAATGACCTGATTGTGTTCATGCAATACTTCAAAAACATTCATATCCTCAATTAAATCCGCACCATATTCCAAAGCTTCATCAATGAAATATGTGCCGTCCCATTTTGCATCAAAAATACATCCGTTGACACATTTTCCGCACAATGTGCATTTTTCAAAATTGATGAATTTCGGCATTGGTTCGACAACGTATCCCAATTCCTGACCTGCCTGTGCAATTAGCTGCGTTGAGTGTCCCCACAGTTTTTTAGGGAAGTATCTTACATTCAGCTCACCGCTTGCTTCAAGAAGCTCTTCGAAGATGTTGAGATTCTTGTCTTCAAACTGCTGCATTATGGAGTTTGAATAACATCCGCTGCATGAAAAGCATGCATTGCCTATTGAGGAGGTTGTTGTTCCTCCAATCTCTTCGATATTCGTCAATTCCAAAGGCAATGTTAAAAATTCATAGTCCGCCCTATCCTTTTCGCTCAGATTATTTTTCAAGCAAATCCTTTTGGTTTTCACATGATTTACATAACTGCCCTGCCTTTGCCTGCATCCCTTCTCAAGAATCAGAACTTTTCTGCCATTCAAGGCCAAGTCTTTTGCTACCGTTGATCCGCCGGCACCGGTTCCGACAACAATTACATCATAAATATTTAACACCACCAAAAAATTAACAATTGTTATATTATTTTGAGGCAATATAAATCTTTCTATAAAACAATTTAAAAAATTTTTAAAAAAATAAAATACTGTTTAAAATTGTCATTTCAAATTTAAGTATAATCAAATTTTAAGCTCAAAAAAATATAAAAACATTTATATAATATATTGAACTATGTGTATTTATGGAAAAAAATAACTATTGTTATATAGTTATATTTTCGAAGGGATTTGCTTTTTCCATAAACAGGTTTTACAAACCATTGTTTTTTAGTCTCCAAAACTAAATATTATGAAAAACATAAATATATGATGAGTTTAACAATTTCTTAAACTCATCTCAGAACAATATGAGTTAATGGGATAAAATGATTATTGAAGATAAAATTAATATTGTAAAAGACATTTTAAAAGATAAAAAAATAGCTATCGGTTTTTCTGGAGGTGCAGATTCAACATTGATGGCATATTTATCTTCAAAAGTTGCCTCAGATACACTAGCAGTTACAATTGACAATCATTTATTTCCAAAAGGTTTCATTGAACATGCAAAAAGCATGACACAATCATTTGGAATATCTCATGAGATTATTGACATCAATTTTTACAGTGATGAAGAGTTCTTGTCCAATCTGCCCAGCAGATGCTATACCTGTAGGAACCTAATGTATACTCAGATAAAGCAATTGGCACTTGAGAAAGGCTTTGATTTTATTTGTGACGGCAACAACATTAGTGATCTTGTCAATGACAGACCTGGGATACTCATAACCTATAAAAATAATTTTAAAACACCATTGATTGAAGCCAAATTAACTTCAAAGGAAATCCATGAGTATCTAAACAGAAACAACATTCCATATTCAAGGTCAACCACATGTCTTGCTACAAGGATTCCTACCAATACTCGAACCACACATGAAAAAATTGAAAGAATTGGTGAGAGCGAAGACTATATTTCAGCAAACACCAACTGTGAAATTGTTAAAGTTAGAGATTTTGGAGAACTTAGTGTAGTTGAAGTTGATAATGTAAATGAAATTTTATCTGACAACAAATATAATCAAATCAATGATGAATTAAAAAGGCAAGGCTTTAAGAAAGTTGCATTAAATTTATCACAAATTGATGATGATGAAAGCATCAGCATTGACTATGATGAAGGTTCATTCATATATCAACTCCCATTCACAATAAACCTTGAAAATACAAAAAGACAAACAGAAAATATAATTTCTGATGATGAAGAAAAAATAGAATTAGACAAGATAACCATTTTTGAAAGTGGATTAATAAAAGGTCATGATTTGGAAAGTTATGAACTTGCACTGGACAAATTTATGGAAACATTACCAAAACTAAGGAGAAACATTTAGGTGAAAAACATGCCAACAAGATATATAGGCGACGGATACTGGGAAATAGCTTCCCGTCAAATGAGCATTGTAACAAGAAGCGAACAACAAAGATTTAAAGATGCAAAAATAACAGTCATTGGCTGTGGCGGAATCGGTGGAGAAACCATCGAAATGCTTGCAAGAATGGGAATTGGAGAGCTGGTTTTAGTCGATAAAGATGCATTTGACCTATCCAACCTAAATAGACAAACTTTAGCATCACTAACAGATTTAGGCCTTGACAAAAGCGCTGTTGCAGCTGAAAAAGTCAGATTAATTAATCCGTACGTTAAAGTCACCACATTCAATGAACATGTAGACCAGACAAACATCGACAAAGTGATTGGGGACTCCAATATCGTAATCGACGCACTCGACAACGTATTGACAAGAGTAATCGTCTCAAGAAAAGCTAAAGAAAAAGGAATTGCATACATCCACGGAGCAATTCACGGAACAATGGGACAGATTACAGTATTCTTACCGAATAGTGACAAAACCTATGAAGAAATGTTCAACCTGCCTTCAATTGGAAAAGAATTGAATGATGAAACAATTGAAGCTTTAAAAAATGTTACTTCAGGTGTGCCGCCGGTTATTGGACCTACACCTAATTTAATCGGATGTTTAGAAGCATTTGAAGCTTATAAAATAATAACTGGAGTCGGAAAAGTTACCGTAGCTCCAAAAATATTAACATTTGATTTATTAGACTTAAGTTCATTTTCATTAGATGAACTTTAATTTTTCTATTTTTCCAAATCTACACGTTCGGGAGCTGTAAAAATAGTGAATCTATTGCCCCTTACAAAACCAACCATCGTGATATTGCCTGCGCGAGCCACATCAATACCGGATGATGCAGGTGCGGCATTTGAAATGATAATCGGAATTCCAACCCTTATTACCTTTATAAGCATATCTGCAGGCATTCTTCCACTATATGAAATATAACATTTTGAAAAGTCATATCCCTCTTTTGCGGCAGCGCCGATTACCTTATCAACGGCAACATGGCGGCTTACGTCTTCACGGATGATAATGTTATCCTCAAATTTTAATTGAGCAACATGAACTCCTGCCGTTTTCTGCCATATCTTTGCCTCATCAGTCAGGTGTTCGATATCCTTGATAATTTGAGTTGCGTTAATCTTCAAATCTGAATTGTTGGGCTCTATTGTCTTTAGCTCAGATCTTATTCCTCCTGCATTATCGGAATTTACTCCCTGATATTCAAGCAGTCTGCAAACACATGCATGTTCACAGTTTCCCTTCCTCTCCTGAACAATGCCTTCCTGTTCCAAATCCTCTTCAGGATCGTGGTTAAGGTTTGTTGACACCAAAACATTTGTTCCGTCCAATGTGATTGATTTGATGTCTGAGTAATCCTTGATCAGGCCTTCACCAAGACAATATCCAACGGCAAAATCCTTCAAATCAATGGGATATGTTGAAAATTTACGTGGAGGCAGATAATCAATAAACAAATATGTATATTCGTCATCCACACTGTTTTCCTTAATTGTCTGGTATTCACCATCAATCCATTGGATTACATCAGTTTGTCTTAAAAATTCCATATTATTTACCTGCCAAAGCAATATTTACATATTTTCTGAGTTCCTCACTTTCATCGACATCCATATTTTCAACATTATGAATGCTGGTCTTTTTATTATTCTTGGATAAGATTATGTGAGTGTTAATGTAGCCGTTTTCCTTAATCAGCTTAAGAAGTCTTTTACCGTAAGTCAAATCAGGATTTGAGATTCGGTTAAGCATTAAACTTAATGTATGAAACTCATCAAATCCCAGAACTTCGCACATTCCATACATTTCATTTATAATTTCGGCAGCCCAGCTTTTGAGAGTCACTTCACGACCGTCCCTTATCAATCTCATTGAATCGACATAGGCATTTTCGGCAGTGTTTTCCTCATTTATCTTGGCTTCCCTCTGCCAGTCCGCATAATCGGATTCATCCTTAATAAACATGTAAATTAAAAACAAATGCAGGAATTTCATGTCATGCTTTACAAGGCCGCACTGATAAAACGGATTAATGTCAAGTGTCCTTATCTCGATATATTCAATTCCGTCATTTACCAGACTGTTTAACAGATTTTTAGGATTTTTAGGCTTCAATCTGATTTGAGTATACAGCTCTTTTGCTTCAGACAAATCCCCATTTTCAATGAATCCATTAACGTCACGGGCAAATTCCTCAACAGAATCATAGGAAGGGCACAGTTCCTTTAAATTTTTATATCCGCAGGACGCATTTCTAAATGAAGGCCCTCTTGTTGAATAATAGCTGCCGTAATCATCCTTAGCATCCATCAAATGGATACAATCATTGGAAAATGTTTTATGGGATCCTATTGAACATCCTGTCAAATAGATTATCAGCCAGCAGTACCTTAGGTAATTCCTTGCAATTTTGAGATAAACATTGTCCTTAAACTCTTTGAAGGTCAAATCCGTGCCTTCCATTTCATATAATTTTTTTATGAATTCCTCAGTAAATGAAAAGTTGAAATGGACACCGGAAATCATCTGTTTTTTAACACCATACTTTTTAGCCAAATCTTCACGGTATTTTTGTGATGCTTCACCCTCTTCGGAGTATTGGGCTATTGGAATCTTGTCCCAATATGGCAGGATACATGGTATTGACTGAAACCAAAGGTATTCATCGTCAGAAAGAGACGAATTCACCAAATCAGCCAACAGAGAAAATGTATCAAAAGCCTTATCGATAGTGTTGAAAGTTGGAGTTATTATTTCAATTTGGCTTTCAGAAAAATCAGTGGTAATCAAGGGATTTGTCAGTTTATCACCAAATACTTCAGGATGGGGCGTTAATGATAGCTCACCATCACCTTTTGCCCTTAAAGATTCCCATTCTATTCCAAATGAACCAGCCAATATTTCATCTGAAGATAATTTTGATAAATTCAATAAATTCATTTCCATCCCCTTCAATCACCTAATTTACCATATTCCTCGATAACATCCTCTATTTTAGTATTATTATTTAACAATGTTATTATATTTTTTCCAGGATTAACATGGTATTTGATACGTTCATACAAAGGTTTTAAAAATATCTCCTCACCGATTCCCCGTTCTTCAAGACCTGCTGATGCCAAATCGACAACATCCTTTGTGAGCTTACACAATCCCTCCTTATCGACGAATGCGGGAAGCTCATCCTGAATCAATAGCTTTCTGAGTTCACCGGCAGTATATCCTTTATGGTAAATTACCTCATCACTTGATATTAGCTCGTTCAATTCATCCAGATTATCTTTTAGACCCAAATGAAATGCTGCAACAGACATTGAATCCTTAATCGGTTGTGTGCACACACTTCTAAACTCAACTGTGCCTCTGAAAGTCAAATTAATAAATTTAAATGGCCTTAAATATTTTATATCGTTAATTAAAGGCTTAACTTCTATTTTCTTATACTCCCCATTGGAATATATTTCACCGCAAACATAATCCTGGTTAAAATAATCCAGGACATTCATTGACGGAAAGTTGATATATGCTCCGTCACGCATTACACAGTAAATATTCATGGATTCAAGATATGACTGCAAATCATTCAAATCCTTAAAATCAACGTCATACATTCCGATGTTGTGAGGATTAACACCATGTGTCGAATATTCCCACAATGCATCTCTAAAGCAGGTTACATGCTTATTCTTATCAATCAAAACTGAATTTGAAAACAGCAATGCCTTAATCGGCTCTATTTTTGAAAATACATTTATGGTTTTGACCAGATCATCCTTATAGACATCCAGCTGAACCTGTGAAGCCGAAGAAAACATTCCATATTCGGGATACTCATGGAAATGCATAGGAATATCCTCATAATTGCTAAATGATTTCAAATGATGATAAAGCATGAGATATCTCTCTGAAGGAATAGGCTGATTTTCATTGTATTTCCTATATGGATTGATTCCCATTCCAGTCAATGTATGATTATATTCTTCAAAGGATTGCTTTACAAATGAATAATATTCACTGAATCGTTCGTTAATAGAGAACAGGTCCTTTTCACGACCCATTGCAAACTCAATGTTGTTATAAGAACAGTCATAACAGACAATATCATCTGTTTTAGGATTTTTTAGTGCAAATATATTGCCGTCATAGTCTATTCCATTATTTTGAAACTCAGGATATTGCTTTTGAAATTCATGAGTGATTTTATGAACAACATCAAAATCAACAGCTTTTTTATCAAGATTGATGATTGGAATTTCTATTTCAACACCTATGAAATTCTTCTTTTGATTTGTAGGCTTTATAAACTCCTCGTACAATTTGTCTCTTATAATTTCCTCATCAACCATTAGCTTCATCCCTATTCAGTGATTTTAAAAAGTCTTCCATTGCTTTTTCATGTTCTTCTGTCAATACATATTCATTTTCATGTTCTTCACTTTCAAAAATGATGTTTCCATCAATCAGGCCGAACAACTTATTTAATTCGACGGGTTTCCAATTTTCATCATCATTCAAAGGGGTTGTAGCAACCATAAACCCCTCATCATTTTTTAGATAATAAAGTGAATTCCTCATGTTGGAGTGGATATAAGTTAAGTCCCCATCGTAAATCATCAGGTTAAGTTTGTTATTCTTGGATAAGTCTTTTACAATTTCATTTAATATATTAAATCTTTCCTTTATTGTTGACAATGCACCTTTTGACTTTTCAAATTCGTTAATTTTATCAATAATATATAGTAATATTCGCTCAGAATCAGTGTCGCCATTTTCTTTCTCCGTGTATTCATCAAGCTTTGGATAATCAAATATGGTACCATTATGAATCAGCATCCATGATCGGTTATTATCATCAGCTTCGGTAAAGGGGTGACAATTGGGAGATATAATTTCACCGACAGTGGCCAACCTGATATGAGCGAATACATTTTTTCCGACAACAGGATTGGACAATATATCCTTTAAGTGTTGACTACATGTTGCTTTTACAGGTTCTTTATCAATAACAAATTCATTTGATTGCATATTAGCTAATCCCCATCCATGTGGATGTTCTTCAGAGTGATTATAAAAACATTGCAGACATTCATTAACTTGTTTTGGCGTATTTGAATTAAAACAAAAAATTTCACACATATATTGCCCTCCTTTCATCGGTTATCATAACAAACATATTATGATAACAATTGTTATATTTTTTATGATATTTAAATATTTTCAAAAAACAGTACGAAAAAAAGAAAAAAGGAAAAGATAAAATCAATTATCTTGCCAGAAAATTTTATCTTCTGAAATAGGTTTCTTTAACACACCTAAATCCACTTCCAAATTCATGAAGTCCATTACATCCTTTTTATAGGTATCATTTAAACCTGAAATTAATGGGAAACCTTTAAGAGCTTTCTTTTCAACTTCAACGTCTTTCACAATATCTGCAGGTAATAAACCTGCAGCTTCATCAGTGTTATTGTTAACAAAAGCAGTTGCATTTTCATGAATCTCTAAAATGGTCTTGGTTTCGTTTTCATGATTTTTAATGAAATCATCTGAAGCCACTACAACACAGCACGGATGATTCGGTAAAATTTCAGATGAATTAACCAATACTCTTGCGCCACTTTCCTCAGCAATAGTTACATAAGGCTCAAAAGTAATCATACCATCAATCCTATTGGTTTTCAATGCATCATTCATTGAAGGCACTTTCATTGCTGAAACCTTTAAATCATCAATTGACATGCCATTTTCCTTTAAATAATATTTAAGTAACATGTGTTGAATTGAAGCATCCCCCGGAGTGGCTATTTTTTTGCCTGCGAGATCTGAAACTGATTGAATTTCTGAGTTTTTAGCTACAACAATACCGCTACCCTCTGTTTGAGCAGCAGAAATAACTTTAACGGGAACCCCTTTTTCAATAGAGGACAATACAGGAGTAATTCCAACATAACCAACATCAACATCACCACTGGCCATGGCAGTCATCAAGTCACCACCATTGTTGAATTGAACCAGTTTTGTGTTGATTCCATTTTCAGCAAATTTACCTTGTGCATCAGCTACAAACAATGCAGCATCATGGTCTGAAGGCAGATATCCAATTGTTACTGTGTCATTAGCACCACCCATGAGGAAATATCCTCCAATGGCAACAATAGCTACAACAGCAACAATAATTGCAATAATTTTATTATCCATTAAATCACCAATTATAAATATATAACAAAATTAATTAAAGGTTTTGATTATGGTAGCTGAAAAAATAGACCAATGCATGAAACCACATGGTGAGGAAGGCATTCAGACAATCGAAAACATGAATGTAAACCACAAAGAGATCTCCAAATTCGCATTTGAATGTGTCACTTTTAATGAAAATGCCAAAATCATTGATATCGGCTGCGGAGGGGGAGTCAATATTGAAAAATTCCTTAAACTAACCTCCGGAAATGTGGATGGTTTGGATTATTCTGAAGTTTCAGTCTCTGAAAGCATCAAAAGAAATTCAGAATCAGTCGAAAATGGACGGTGCAATGTCATTCAAGCAGACGTCAGCAATATGCCTATTAAAAATGAAAGTTATGATTTAGTGAGTGCATTTGAAACCATATATTTCTGGCCAAACATCACTGAGACATTCAAAGAAGTATTTCGGATCATCAAACCTCACGGACAGTTCATGATAGCACAAGGAACCGATGGAAATCACCCTGATGATGAAAAATGGTTAGCTACCGTAGAAGGAATGAGCGTTTATACCGCCCCGGAATTAAAAAAATATCTGCTTAATGCGGGTTTTAAAAGTGTTAAAAGCCCTGTTAAGGAAAATGAGCATATTTTAGTTGTTATTGCTCAAAAAGATTAACAGCATTATAAGTCATTGAAATTCTTTTTGAATCAAATATTTGGCAGTTAAACTGTTTTTGGACTTGAGAACATCATCCAAACTGCCGTTTGCCAATATTTCCCCACCATTATAGTTTCCGTCAATGCCGATGTCAATTATATAGTCCGCATTGGCTATCAAATCCAAATCATGTTCAATAACAATGACGGTTGCTCCCCTATCTATCAAATTATCAAACACATCGATTAATACCTTGACATCCAAAGGATGAAGGCCTATTGTTGGCTCATCAAAAATGAACACGGAATTTTTCTGGGATTTGCCGATTTCAGATGCCAGCTTTAACCTTTGTGCCTCCCCTCCGGATAAACTTGGAGTGGCTTCTCCCAAAGTCAGGTAACCCAATCCCAAATCTGACAGCTTTTGTAATTTGCCCGTAACCTTTTTAAGTTCAAACAGCTCTTCCAGAGCCTCATCAACAGTTAATGACATGATGTTTGCAAGAGATAGGCCATTGTATTTGGTTTTTTCAATATCATTATTGTATCTTGAGCCCTCACAGTCCGGACATGTCATCTCAACATCAGGTAAAAACTGCACGTCCATGCTCACGCTACCTGTCCCGTTACATGTCTCACATCTCAATTTACCCGTATTATAGGAAAAATCTGCAGTCTTATATTCATCTGAGAGTTTTGAAAATTCTCGCCTCAAATCATCCAGGACCTTTGAGTAGGTTGCAACAGTACTCCTTACATTTTTTCCAATCGGAACGCTGTCAATCAGATCAATCTTTCTAATGTCTCCACAATCCAAATCCCTAATTTCTTCAGGCAAATCCTCGCCGTTAATGTAAGATTTGATTGCCGGATAAAGCGCTTCCAGAAGCAGTGTTGTTTTTCCACTTCCAGACACACCACACACAGCAGTTAATTTACCTTTGGGTATTTTAACATCCATCTCCTTAACATTATGAATTTCAGAGGTTTTTATTCTAATCTCACCATTTTCAAAAATATCTCCTGATTTGTCACGGATAATTATCTTTTCGGAATTTGTTAAAAACGGAGCGATTTGTGAGTTTGAATTTGCCTTGATTTCTTCCAAGGACCCTTTTGCAATAACATTTCCTCCGTCGGCACCTGCAGTTGGTCCAAGCTCAATCATATAATCTGCAATGCTTAGGATTTTTGTGTCGTGGTCCACCAGAATAATTGAATTTCCATCTTCAATCAATCTTCTAATAACAGAAATCAGTCCTTCAACATTGTTTGGATGCAGACCTATTGACGGTTCATCGAGAACGTACAGTACTCCTGTAGTATGGTTTTTTAGGGTTTTTGCAAGCTGAACCCTTTGAAGTTCACCTGTAGATAATGTGTTAGAAGGCCTGTCAAGTGAAATGTAGCTCAAACCCAAATCCAGCAAAATGTTTGCATTGTCCATGAATTCCCCCACAATAGCTTCAGCCATCTCTTTAACCTCATCAGGCAGTTGAGCAATGACCTCGGGAATCCATAAAACCAATTCCTGCAGGTTCATCCTGCAAGCTTCAGCCAAATTAATTCCGCCTAAAAGAGTTTTACGGGCTTTTGAGTTTAGTCTTGTGCCATTGCAGTCGCTGCAAACTTTAGTTGTTAAAAATTTATTGATTTTGGTTAATCCCTTTTCTGTTTTGGCATTTTTTAAAGCCTCTTCAATTGCACGATGAGCATTTCGGTATTCTGCATTCAATTCAAACAGCTTACCATTTTTAGAAGGAATATTGATGTATTTTTTAACTGACTGTCCGTTATAGACAATGTCCTTTTCCTCATCAGTCAAATCCTTAAATGGAACGTCCAATCTAACGCCCAGCTCTCCTGCTACATGATACATCCATGAGATTCCAAATTGGTTCCAGGCATCAACCGCTCCATTTTCCAGAGTTTTTGTCTCATCTGACACCAATTTGGAACTGTCCACATCCCTTACAAATCCTGTTCCGCTGCAAGTGGGACATGCTCCATCTGAATTGAACGCGTATTCTTCAGCGCCAAGACCATAGAATTCCACACCGCATTCACTGCAGACAATTGGAATTTCACGGGCCACATTTAAAGTAGGTTCATTTAAATGACCATTAGGACAGGTGTAGCTGCCGCATCGTGAATATAATAATCTTAAAGAGTTTAAAAGTTCGGTTGATGTTCCGAATGTACTTCTGACATTTGGAATGTTAGGCCTTTGACTTAATGCAAGTGCCGCCGGAACATACTGGATTGAATCTACCTTTGCCTTTTCAACCTGAGATATTCTTCTTCTAGTATAAGTTGAAAGTGCATCCAGATATCTCCTTGAACCTTCAGAATATAATACTCCAAGAGCCAGGGATGATTTTCCTGATCCTGAAACCCCACTAATTGCTACAATTTTGCCTAATGGAATGTCAATGTCAATGTTTTTTAAGTTATGAACTCTGGCTCCTCGAATTATTATCATGTCTTGATACATGATTTAATATTTGCTTTTTGAAAGTATAATAGTTTTGTTGAAAAAAATAGGAGATGACTAATAGCCTTCACTTTCAAAGTGATTTTGAATTTTCTGGTAAAATTCCTCACTGGTAAAGCCAAAATCATTATTGAATGACTTATATGCCAAATTACAATCATTGCTTAAATTAAATCTAAAGTCAGGGCATTTGCTGAATAATTTTTGAAAACAATCTTTGGAAAACTCAGGCAACGGCACATCTTCAAAAGGAACTTTATCAAAAACCATTGTCATAGCGATTGCAAAAACAGTATACTGGAGAACGGAGGCATAAGCATCATAACATCTGCCATAGCCCAGATTAACATCAAAATAAATCATGAAATTAAGCATTACATGGGAAATCCAAATTATTGAATTTGGCTCATATTTTTCCAACTGCAAATCTACAAATTTAAAAAGCAAATCTTCCATGCCAATACCGTCATTGTCCTGGCAGAACTCAACAAACTCTTTAAAAGAATAATTTGTCAAGTATTTAAGATAAGCATCCTTTATTTGCTCATCACATGAATATTTCTCAATATTTTTTATATCTTTGCGCCTTAATTTTTTTGGATAGGAAAACATAAGAAATCATTTATTTAAAATTTTTAACTAAATAAACTTCTATAAAAAATAATTTATAAATTTTTACCAGTCGTGCCAAATACCATGACTAAAGTCTGCCATAATCATTCCAATTTCCAGGAGTCTTGCCTTCCTTGGTGTTTTTAATGAAATTATTCAACATCTTTTTAAAGACATCCTCATTTTTTCTTTCCTTTTGGATGCTGGCTATCTTAACTCGTTTATACAACTCCGGAAAACCTGAAAAGTTCATCCAAACTTCATCATCAAATTTCAAAGCCGTCAAAACATCCTCATCAATTGTGAATTTCTCATCCAAATCCGGAAGAATTTCAAAACCTGAGGGCATCATCAAATCATTTCGAATCAGCCATCGGCAACGTTCCTTGTTAAGTTCACTCCAATGAGAATTTTTTCGCCTTGGAGAAAACCTTTGCATCCTGACGCCGTCAATTAATCCATAAGTGGAATCAATCCATCCGAAACTTAATGCAGCATAAACAGCATCAATATATGAAAAAACGCCCTTTATTGGCTTTCCTCTTTTACATTCAACCCAGCATTCCTTTTGTGAAGAATGATTGTGATATAACCAGTTTCTAAATTCATCACTGGTGCTGCAGTTCAAAATGTTTTCAGGTTCCATGTGATTAAATATATGCACGCTTAAAAAAAAAAGTATAAAAAAGTTATTTTACAATAACTCTTTTCTTAAATCGATTGTATCTTTTAAATCCGGTCCGGTAGAGATGATTGTTACCGGAACACCAGTTTCTGTTTGAATATCTTCAATGAAAGCTTTGGTCTCAGCTGAAAGTTCACTGTAGTCCTGTACACGTGCGCAATCGAATAACCTGTCGACACATGTTAATGCAATTTGAGTTGCACCATTGATTCTGCAGGATTCCTTTGCAAGTTCCATATCAAAGTGACCTATTCTTCTGCGCCTTCCAGTTACGACACCATATTCCTCAAGGCCTTTGCTTTCAGCTTCTTCTTGGGTCATTTCTGTTGGGAATGGCCCTTCTCCAACACGTGAAATATATGCCTTGAATACATTGATGACTTCATCTATTTTAGTTGGACCAACACCAACATCCGCTGCAAATGTGGACGCTGTTGTGTCTTTACTAGTTACAAATGGATAAGATCCGTAATAAAGTGAAAGAGCAAAACCTTGGGACCCTTCAATAAATACGTCTTCACCATTGTTAATAGCTTCATTAACTTCTAAAGATACATCTGTAAGGTATTCTTCAAGTTCCGGAATATCACGGGCCAAATCAATTGATCTCATTACTCTATCAGAGTTGGCAGGTCCGCAACCGGAACCTGTACTTCCAATCTTTTTGGACAAATGTTCTGATTTTTTATCTCGGGATATGTGGTCCTCGTTAATTATTGCACATCTAGGGTCAACACACATCCTTTCCTTTACATTATATTTTTTCAAGTCTTCGAATTCTTTAAATAATACATCCGGATTCACTAAAACTCCAGCTCCAATCATGAGTTTAGCACCAGTATGTACAAAGCCTGATGGGGTTAATCTTAAACCATATTTTTCCCCGTTGAATTCAACAGAGTGCCCTGCATTTGGCCCGACTCCTGCACGAGCAATAATATCTGGTTTATCAGCATCACAAAGGTAGGTAATGCATTTGCCCTTACCTTCATCTCCCCATGCTCCACCAACTAAAATACTACAAGTCATCTAATAACTCCTTTAAATTAATAAAATTGAAAATTTGTTAATTTTCCATAACACTATTACTATATCATTCATAATTAAAAAGTTTTTCTAAATTAAAAACTATTTACATATATCATATATTTAATAGGCAATTGGAACAATTGGCCAAAAGACCACATTACGAAAATTATGAAGCAAGAGCATGGAAAACGACAGTTATGAAGTTTTGAAAAATGATGCAAGTTTAATTCAAAAAATAATTGATAATATTAATAGATATTGAAAAAAAGTTAATTAAAATATCTATTAAACTAATTTTTTTGACATTGAAAATAAAAATAGAAATAAAATTATTTATTAGGATATCTCAACGGATGATTTTCACACATCGGATCTTTAATAATGTTTCTTTTCAGATGATATTTTAAAAAGTAAAGCATCCATTGGTTAGACAATTCCCTAAGAGATGCATCATCCAATTTTTCATGATTAGTAAAGAAATCCATCTGGTCTCCGCCAACGGCAATAGCAATTTCATCTGTTTCAACCAGCATGAAAAAGTCATTGCGAATATTGTGAATGTCAAAATCTTCAACAACAGATATAGTTTTTTCCTTTTTATAATTATAGAAAAATTTGTTGAGATACTCAAAATCAACGAATTTTATGTCTTTGACTTTGAATGAAACTTCTTCACTCAACAGCTGATCTTTGAAATTATATTTAGCCAAAAATTCAATGTCCCAAATATTATTATAAAAAGCGGTAATAAATGAATCAACTGCAAAACGAACAGTAAGAGAAAAGTCCTCACGCTCATTAGGAACACCAAGTTCAACATCCCTGAATTCAATATATATCGAATCCTGAGCTATTTCTATAGAAGTCCATTTCCCTGAGTTAATAATTACGTCACGAATTAATTTTAGTGATCTGATATTCATTTTAACACCTATCTTTTATAAAAATATCATATGCTCCTTCAATTTCATATTCCTTATCTTCATCAAATGATTTATCCCATTTAAAAGGGTTCAATTCAATTTGACAGTTAACAGTTTCATCCCAAACGATGGAAAATCCTTCTGATTTTAAAGCATCGGCAACAGTTTTACCAATTTCCAATGCCTTAACTTCACTATTTTCAAAGTCTCCAAATGTGATTTTTAAATTTTCTTCTTCAATAGCTTCTTCCACATCTTCAAATGTATAAAAACAAAATCCTTCTGCTTTGAATTTATTATTCAAAAGATGAACATTGAGTTCGAAAGCATCTACAACTCCCTCTTCAATATCATATCCGCAATTGTGGATTGCTACAATATCCCTTTTGGCCAAGCCATTGAATGCATTTTCAAGTTTGTTAAAATTAATGCCACTGAAATTATTTAAAGAAATATTGAATCTGGAAAAGTCAATATCCTCTTCAATGAACTGATCCTCCAATATTTCTATAATTTCATCAACACTAAAAAATCCAGATTTAGTGAGCATGTCAATTAAATAATCTATCTCTTCAACTAAATCCTGATCCATATTACCTAATCCTCTTCCAAAAGCATTTGAATATGAGTTACATTTCCTCTTTCAGTAAAACCTACAATAATTCTGCTTTCGCCAATTTTAGCAACGGCAAAATCATCATGAGGTTTGTATATGTAACCCTTAAGTTTTGTATAGCTTTCAAATGCAATTTTAGGATATATCTTGAAATTCTTCTGGAAAATTGCAAAACTGTTCCTGAATCTTTGAACGGAATTATTTTCCTCAACCAAATCAGATTCGATTGCAACAAAAATGGCTAAACCCTCTTCAGATACCGCATAGTATCCGTCCAGGTTTAAAATTGAAACTGTTGTCATTGCTAGGGCATGACAGTCATTAATGTCTACATTAATTACTGGAGTATTAAATTCCGGAATGTTGAATTCATCACCGATAGCCTTCATTTGGCGGGCTGACTGGATTAGCTTATCTTCAAATCCGATGGATTCATTATCCCATGCCCAGGACCATTGCCTTTGGTCCTGTGAGAAAAATCCCAAAATTTGAATAGGCAATTCAATATCATCAAAGGAAATTATTCCTTTTTCCAAATCCAAATCGCCCGGAGTTTCTCCAATTAAATCCGCCAAGTTTTCCTGTTTGTCAAGTGCAAGTGCACCATATTTAGATAAAACTACTTTAAATGAGTCTCCCTCTTCAATCTGTACTGGCTTTTCAAATTTCGCTTTCAAATTAAACACCTAAAATTCTAATTTAGAAATTCTGTCCATAGCTTCTTTAGTATTTTCTAAAGTATTGAATGCAGTGAGTCTTAAATAACCTTCCCCACTAGGACCGAATCCAGAACCTGGAGTTCCAATCACATTAGCTTCATTTAATAATAAATCAAAGAATGCCCAGGAATCCATGTCATTTGGAGTTTTTACCCAAATATAAGGGGAGCTTACTCCTCCATAAACTTCAAGTCCAATGTCAGTTAAACTTTCCCTAATGATTTTTGCATTTGCCATGTAATAATCAACTACATCTCTGATTTGTTTTTGGCCTTCAGGAGAGTAAGTTGCTTCTGCTGCTCTTTGTACAGGATAGGATGCACCATTGAATTTAGTGGTTTGTCTTCTGTTCCATAACGGATTGATTTCCACTTCATTACCTTGACTGTCATATCCTTTCAGTTCTTTTGGAACAACAGTGTATGCGCAACGGGTTCCAGTAAACCCTGCAGTTTTGGAAAAGCTCTTAAATTCAATTGCAACTTCTTTTGCACCTTCAATTTCATATATGGTATGAGGAACATTATCTTCATTTATAAATACTTCATAAGCTGCATCAAACAATATAATGGCATCATTTTCTTTTGCATAATCAACAAATACTTTTAACTGATCTTTTGTGAGAGTTGTACCTGTCGGATTGTTTGGATAACATAAATAAATAATATCCACAGGTTCAGATGGAAGTTCTGGTACAAATCCGTTTTCTGAGTTACATTTAAGGTATGTTAACCCTTCATACATGCCATCGTCACCCATTTCTCCGGTTCTTCCAGCCATAACATTGGTATCAACATATACTGTATAAACAGGGTCTGTAACGGCAATCTTGTTATCTATTCCGAATATTTCCTGAATATTACCAGTATCACATTTGGCACCATCGCTGATGAATACTTCAGAAAGGTCAAGGTCGACACCATATTTGTTATAATCATTTTTAATAATGGCTTCAGCCAAAAAGTCATAACCTTGTTCAGGACCATATCCCATGAAAGTTTCCGCATTGCCCATCTCATCAACAGCATCTCTAAATGCGCTAACAACTGCAGGTACTAACGGTTTGGTTACATCTCCGATACCCATTTTAATAATTTCGGCATCAGGATTTGCTTTTGTAAATTCTGCTTCTCTTCTTGCAACTTCAACAAAAAGATAACTGCTTTTTAATTTAAGATAGTTTTCATTAATTTTAACAACCATGATTAATTCCTCATAAATATTAATCTAATATATATTTTATTTTCTGAATATATAAATATGAATGATGAAAAAAAATCTTAATTTTTAATAAGAAATGAAAAAAATAATACATTAAAAATAAATTAACTAAAAAACAATTATTTTTTAAAATTCTGAATTTAAAGCTGAAATTAACTAAATTAAACAAATTGCATATGCTGATTAGAAATTAAACAGACATGAGAAAAAATCAAAAAATATATGAAAATATTTAAATTAATGATTTTACATACATATATTACAATATAAACTAGGAATTGAGTTGGGAAAAATGAACGGTTTAACTATATTACTTTGGATAACAATATTCATAATAGGTGTAATTGCCATAATTGCGGTTAAATTACATTATAAAGGATCTGAATTAGAAAAAGACGAAACATCAATATTACCTACAGATAAAATTGATGATATAATATCATATGGTCAGAATAAAGTATTTAATAGTAATGAAACTCCTGAAAAAGAATTTACCCAATCAAATCCTGAAAATGATATTTTTGCAATTGAAGACACATATCAAGATGATAGTTATATCGAACATTCAATTGAAGAAGTCCCTCAAGACGAAACTTATATAGAACCTACAATTGAAGAAGTCTATCAAGATGAAGCTTATATTGAACCAACAATTGAAGATAACTCTTATAAAAATATTGAGTATGAATCTCCAAATCAAGTACTTATTAACTATGGAAATGAAGTTGAAAAATTCCAGGAACCAATGACTGAAAAACAGGTTGAAATTATGACTCCAGATAACGAAAAACATGAATTAAAAGACTTATTTACTATTGATGAACTTATCAAAGAATCTAAAAGAAAAGACAGTGAAAGGGAAAAAGAATCCCAGCAAATTAATAAAGATGATGATACTGAATTAACTGAACTTAAAGAAAGCATCAGGAAAAGAAAAGACAACGAGGAAGTTGAAGACCAACTCATTGAAGAAATTTTAGCTGATGAAGAAATAAGTGAACTTCTAACTAACGATGAAAAAGAACCTGAAACAGAAGAACCAACAATACAACAAATCATCGAAGAAAAACCAACAGAAGAAGAACCAACAATACAACAAATCATCGAAGAAAAACCAACAGAAGAAGAACCAACAATACAACAAATCATCGAAGAAAAACCAACAGAAGAAGAAACTGTCCAAGAGGTTTTAGAAGTTGGTGAAGAAAAAGAAGAAACAATTGAAGAAGCAATTGTATCTCCAATCGAAGAGGAAACCCCATCAGTTGCATCACAGAAAGATATTGCTGAGGCAATTGACAACGCATCTCATGAAATTGAAGAAAAAGAAATTGAAAGCATTTCAGAAAGTGAAAATATCACAGATGCACTATTAAATTCCGAAGAGGAAATAAAAGAACCTGTACTAAAAACACCAACTAAAATCGATGCATCTAAAAAAGATGAAATTAGTGGATTCGATAGTAATAACCAAATCGAATCAACCGAAGAAAACGATCTTGATTACAGAAAGGATTTAGCTAAAATCACCAATACCATTAAAAGCTCAAAATTATTCAAAGAGGTTAAAGATAAAATAACCGGTGAACCTGAACCTGAAGTTGATCCTTTAGCAGATATTCAAGAGTCATACATCAGAAACGTTAATGACTATGATGAATATGATGAATATGCTCCAATCATCAATGAAACACACGACGAATTTGGAGAAATCTACGAACCTGAATATGAACCAGATTATGACCAAGCAATTAGAGAAGAAAACACACGCAAATTAATGAATAATGTCAGAACTATTCCAGAACCTGAAGTAGCTGAGCCAAAAATTACTCCTATAAAATCCAAACCATCCAGAGACAATATTAAGATACAAATTGGTAATGCAGATATTGTTCTTAAAAAAGGAGATGAAATCATATTTAGACATGATGGAGAAACTTACTCCAGTCAAGTTTATGGAATTAATGGTGATGACATTTCTGTGAGATACAGAGGTAAAAACATTACTATTAAACCAGAAGATGTAAAAAAGGTATACTAATATCTTTTTTACCAAACACCACATTCAACCAACCATACCAAAAATCACAAAAATATTTTTTTGAATCCCATATTTACATTATTATTTTTAACAATGAACTAATTAAACTCATTTAATTAGAATAAAAACAATTTATAATGTTTTATTTTTTATTTAAAGATGCAAGTGAGCACTTACATTCGAAAAACTTTATATATGAACTTATTTATATAGTTACTTGTGCAATGAAGAGTTAATTCGAAATTACATAACTAATTTCCAATTAACTCCTCACATAAAATTTACAATGGTGATAACATGGAACTCAAAACAAAATTATTCGCAATTCTTGCAATCTTCTGCGTATTATGCTCTGCATGCGCAGTATGTGCAGCTGATGATGCCAGTGCAATGTCAGCTGATGATGGTATTTTTATAGACGGAAGCAGTCATGATGGACATGACGGTGCAATCATTCCACCTGACAACACTCACGATGAAGCAGGACATGCTGCAGGTATGGATCCTTACTTAGACGGAAGTCAAGACGGCCACAACGGTACAATAATTCCTCCTGATGCAGCTCACAATGAAGCAGCAATGAACCAAACCAACTCTACTCATGCTGCAGGAAGCGATGATGTTGCAAACGCAACAGGAAACGCAACCAACAACACAATTGCTCACAACAATTTACCTGCAACAGGTAATCCAATTCTTGCTTTATTAGCAATTACTGCTGTTCTAGGTGGGGCAACTTACATTACAAGAAAAAAATAGGCAATTAATGCCTATTTTATTTACTTTTTTTACATTAACGACACTATCTGAAAATTTCAGCTAATTTTTATGTGGAAAGTATTCCATATTGCAATAACAATATTCAAAAAAAAGGAAAAAAAAGAAATCATTCTTTGTTTAATCTATAGCCGCCGTTTTCCACAATATATTTAGGGACTACGATTTTTAAAGAACGAATTATGTTTAAATAAAAGTCATCCAACGCCCTATCTGCATAAGGATAAGTGAATTCGAATATATAGAGATTGTCATCCTCCACATATAAAAATTCATTACGTCTGATTTGGTTTTCACCATCATTGAATGAAGAAACAACCATATAATAAAGTGATTCATTTATTACAATGAAATCTGAAGTGACCAATTCTATTTTATCGTTGTTTTTTAAATTTTCTTCAATACCGTTCATTATTTCAGGAAGCCCAGATAATGTAGGTGTTGTTGAAAACTTTATTGACATTGGAATTTTGGTATTTACCAAATACAAATCAGTGAATTCATCTTTAGGAGGGATTTGATCAAACCCCTCAGGCATTTGAAGTGTTGAAAAACCGTTTGAAAACATTACCATTCAATCACCTATTTATGAGCATAGTAGAATACCAATTCATCATCTTTAATCTCATCAAGGCGAGCAAATCCAACCCTTTCAAATTGAACTACATCTCCAACTTCCAAGTCACGGAGAGCTCCTTCACCGAGACCTTCTTTAATTGATGCATCATCCATCACGATTTTGACATTGACATTGTCATCTACAGGCACCCATTGGATAATTCTGGCCTTAACTTCACGTGCATCTTCAAAGGATGTGGAGTGATATGTGATTTCCTCACCGTTAATGTTGACGTTGACTGCATCCATTAATCTGAATATTCCATCTTTAATGTCCTTTTCGGCAAGATATGCCGTACCATCAAACGGCAATATTCTGTTTCCCCTGTCAAGATGGTCAGCATGAAGAGGTCTTTCAATATCAACGCTGCCACCATCATATCCTTCAACTTCAATCAGTTGAGGATTTTCGCAGAAGAAGTATCTGTTGGCTACAGGTTCCATGAAATTGCGGTTCAATCCATAAATCTTTTTCCAGCTGATGGCTGAATCTGCCATTTTAACACCCATTTCTGTTATCAAATCATATATTGTTCTTGGGTCAATTCCACGTCTTGCAATAGCTCTCAGGGTTCCAAGTCTAGGGTCATCCCATCCGCTGTAGGTTCCCTCTTCAATTCCTTCCATTGCCTTTGAGGTACTTAGCGCAATGTCTTCCATCTTAAGTCTGCCGTAGTGGATATATTCAGGCACATCCCATCCCATATGGTCATATAAGTATTTCTGCTTTTCTGTGTTTGCCAAATGGTCTTTTCCTCTTAAGACATGAGTCAAACCCAATAAATGGTCGTCAACAGCTACTGAAAAGTTCATCATTGGGTATAATCTGTATTTTGTACCTAAGCGAGGATGTTCCTCATCGACTATCCTCATTGCAACCCAGTCACGAATTGCAGGATTTTTATGATTAATATCAGTTTTAACTCTGAGCACAGCTTCACCGGCATCCATTGTATCGAATTTGTCCCATAATTCCAAATTCTCTTCAACAGAGTTGTCTCTGCATGGACATGGTTTGCAATTGTCTTTAAGCTCTTTAAAAGTAGCTCCGTCACAGGTGCACATATATGCTGCGCCTTTTTCGATTAATTGACGGGCATAATCATAATAGATTTCAAATCTGTCTGATTGATAGATTACCTCATCGGGTTTGATTCCCAGCCATTCGAGATCTTCAGGAATCATCTCATAAGCAGGTTCATATACCCTTTTTGGATCTGTATCCTCAATTCTCAAAATCAATTTTCCGTTATGTCTTTTTACATATTCCGCATTTGGAACTGCTGCACGGGAGTGACCAATGTGTAGAGGTCCGCTTGGATTTGGAGCGAATCTCAAAACGATGTTTTCATGAGTTCCCGGAAGCTCCTGTAGGCCAACTTCTTTTGCTTTAGGCTTTTTATCTTCAACTTCAATACCTAATCTTTCCATTTCGGCTTTTTGCTCTTCAGGACTTAAAGCATTTACTTTTCCTACAATTTTACCTGACATAGGGCCAATTTCTTTAGCTTTGCTTCTAAGTTCCGGTTCATTAGCCATTATGGAACCCATTACGGCACCGGGATTAGCACTTCCCTTATGTTTAGCTGCATTAAGCAGAGCATGTTTATAGACAATTTCTTCTAAATCATTCATTTAATCATCACATTTAATTAATTCAATAAAAATAAGCAATATTATTTATCTATCTAAAAATATATAAATATAGTGAGAGTAGTTAAAAAAAATTGGAGCCTGATAAAAAAATTAGGTTGATATACATGAGTGATGCCGTTGAAAAAGCAAAGCTATACATCGAAGAAGGCAATTTAAAGGAAGCACTTAAGCTGGCCAGAAAAAGACATGGAAAGGACGATGTCGAATCTTATCTGTCAATTTTAGATTTACTTATTGAAGAAGGGGATTTGCAGGCCCTTGAAGAAAAGGGAATGTATTACCAGTACTATGACGAAAGCCACGACAATGGAGATTATGGTGAGAAGTATTTCGATGAATATCTCGAAAGGCAGCCTAAATCCATCAATGTGTTGTGTGACAAGGCAATGTCCAGGTTCAATAAAGGAAAAATTGATGAATCCCTTGAATATATGGATATGGCTTTGGACAAATATAAGCCTTATTCTAAAATAGAAGAACCACGATTATCTAAAAAAGAACTTATAATGGCAAGAATAGAGCTTTTGATTAAAGCTAAACAGTATGATGATGCCTTAAGAAGTCTGAACAATTATGAAAATCAGTTCGGGTCAACTCAAAAAACTGACCTGTACAAAGGCCAGATGCTTCAAAAGACAGGGAAAAATGAAGAGGCACTTGAGTATTTGGAAAAATCCATTTCGGAAGAAGACACCCTGATTGCATACAATGCAAAAGGTGATGCATTATATGAACTCAAAAGATACGATGAAGCCCTGAAGGCATACAATGAATGCATCCGCTATGAAGGAAAAGTTGAAGATGATTTGGAGCTTGTAACCAATTTCAACTACAAGGCGGCCTTTTGCTGTGTTGAACTTGGAGAAGATCAAAAAGCTGTCCAATACCTGAACAAGACAATAAACATGCTTAACGAATATGGCAGACTTCCAAAAGACCTTGAAGCCATATATCAAAAATGTTCCTTTGAAAAGGACCGCATCATGAGGCACGGTGATGTTGAAGACAAGGAATTCAAACAGACAAAGTTCCTGCCTGCAAAATATGCCATTATTGCATTGATTGTTATTTTTATTTTATACATTGTTTTAAAAATGAATGGGTATTAACGGATTGTGAGCATACCCCCATTTTTTCAACAAACTTCGACATTAAAAACATGACCTAAAAAAGTAATACTAATAATAAAAAACAACAAAATAAATAATAATATCAGAAATATGACTTTTTAGGAAAAAATATTTATTGATTCATAAAAAACTTTTAGGATGGCTTTAAAATGAGATTGGGAAAAACAAACTTAGAAGTAAACAAAAATGGATTTGGAGCACTTCCAATTCAAAGATGCAGTATGGATGAGGCTGTTGAAATACTTAAAAAAGCATATGACGAAGGTATAAACTTTTATGACACCGCCCATTTTTATACCGACAGCGAAGAGAAAATGGGAAATGCATTTGAAGATGTCCCAAGGGAAACCCTTTATCTTGTAAGTAAAACTGCAGCTGAAACTCCTGAAGTATTCTGGAGCGATTTGAAAACTTCTCTTGAAAGTTTAAAAACTGATTATCTGGATTTGTATCAGTTCCACAACATTTCATTTGTCCCAAAAGAGGATGATGATGTATATAAAGCAATGCTTGAAGCAAAAGAAAAAGGAATGATTAGACATATCGGAATTACCACCCACAAAATAACATTTGCCCACGAAGCCATCGAAAGTGGCCTTTATGAAACCCTGCAATATCCATTTTCATACCTGAGCGGAGAAGAGGAAATTGAACTTGTTGAAAAATGCAAAGACCTTGATGTCGGTTTTATTGCAATGAAAGCGATGGGCGGAGGTCTGATTAAGAATTCAAAAGCAAGTTTTGCATACATAAACCAGTTTGACAATGTACTGCCAATCTGGGGAATTCAAAAACTTGAAGAGCTTGACGAATTCCTTTCATACGATGACACAACAGTTTTAACCGATGATTTGAAAGCAGAAATTGAAAAAGATAAAGAAGAGCTTGGTGAAAACTTCTGCAGAGGATGTGCATACTGTATGCCATGCCCTGAAGAAATCAACATCAGCCTATGTGCCAGAATGTCACTGTGGATTAGACGCTTTCCGGCAGAGCCATACCTGACCGAAGAGTATCAGGAAATGATGGAACATACAAAAGACTGCACAGAATGTTATTCATGCACAGACAAATGTCCATATGAACTGGATATTCCGGAACTTCTAAAAGAGAATTATGAAGACTATCAAGACGTATTGTCCGGCAAAATCAAAGGTGTAAGAAATGAAACAATGCATTGAAAATCCGAACGATGTTGATTGGGCCAGCTACTGGAGAGAAAGACTGGAAGGCAAGAACAACAAGGACTGGGACAAGGCCGCTCCGGGGTTTTATAAAAGAACCAGAAAAGATGACTATAATGACGCATTGTTCGACATGCTGATTCTGGATGAAAACGATACAGTCCTTGATGTCGGGTGCGGTGAAGGGTCAATAACAGTGCCCCTCTCAAAAAAGGTTAAAAAGGTAATCGGACTTGATTCATCACCTAAAATGCTGGAATATTTAGAAAAAAGAGCTAACGATGAAAATGCAGACAACATCGAAACCATCCTGAAGCCAATTGAAGAGATAAAATATGAAGAAATAGGTGATGCTGATGTTGTGGTCTGCTCAAGATCTTTAAATGGAATAATGCCAATTGAAGAAGTTTTAGTAGAATTGGATAAGATTGCAAACAAGTATGTATTCATAACTATTTTTGGACCTGAAAACAAAAAAATCGAAAAGGATTTTGAAAAGGAGCTTGGAAAAAAGACAGAGGATTTCCCAGATTACAATTATTTCTTTAACATACTATTCAATTTGGGAATTTACGCCAATGTCCAGCGTTTTGATTTGAATAACTACCGCGAATATGACAGCATTGATGAAGCCATGGACAACGGCAAATTCAGACTGGATTTATATTGCGATGAAGAAAAAGAGCTTCTCAGGAAATATTTGGAAAGAATACTGACTTACGATAAGGAATCTAAGAAGTATTATAATGTTAAGGACAAAGCCGATTGGATAATGGTATGGTGGAAAAAATAGCCATCCGCTAATAAAAAAGAGAGACATAACTATGACATTATAAGTGTGAAAACACTCAATAACATCATAGTTCAATGAAAGGTTTTAATGACATTAGTCAGATTTAATCATTGTTAATATCATTTTATAAGAACTGTTTTCAGCTTGAAGTGCATGTGGTTCATTAGCAGGCATGATTATGATTTCACCGGCTTTCACAGTGTGTTTTACACCGGAAATTGTGATTTCGGCTTCGCCGTCAATTACCTGAACCATTGCATCGAAAGGTGCTGAATGTTCTGAAAGGCCTTGACCTTGATCAAAAGCGAAAAATGTCACGGTACCCAATTCTTTTTTGATTACTTCACGACTTACAACACTGTCTTTTTGATAATCAAGCAAAAATTGAATATTAAGAGGTTTTGCTTTTAGATTTTCACTCACGCCTATTCCCCCATAATGGTTTTGATGTCTGCTATTGCATCTCCGGTTGTTGGAGTTAAATTGTAGTTTTCAACAAGGACATTCAAGATGTCATCATTGCACCATGCAGGGAGTACAGGTCCAATCCACATGTCTGTTTTGCCAAGATAGAGTAATGCCCAGAGTACTGCTGCGGCTTTCTGTTCCATCCAGGAGAGTACAATAGTTAATGGAAGTTCGTTTAATTCCATTCCAAACAATTCACATAATGCTACTGCAACATCGACTGCAACGATTGTATCGTTACATTGACCTACATCCAATAATCTTGGGATTCCTTCGATGTCACCTAAATCCAAGTCATTGAATTTGTATTTTCCGCATGCTAATGTTAATATAACTGTGTCTTCAGGAAGGTTTGCAACGAATTCCCTGTAGTAGTCGTTGTGTTTTGCTGCTTTGTCACATCCACCAACAACAAAGAATCTTCTGATTTTGCCTTCTTCGACTAATTTTTTGATAGCGTCAGCGTGTTCTACAATAGCTCCTGCGCTCCATCCTGTTGTGATTGTGGTCAATTCTTCAGCTTCCAATCCTCCAAGTGATTTTGCACATTCAATAACTTCTGAAAAGTCATAATCTTCTACTGTTTTTACGCCTTCGAGTTTTGCTACATCCATTGTGAACATTCTTTCTTTGTATGAATCCATTGCAGGCAATACGCAGTTGCTTGTTCCAACAATTGCTGCATTGTATTTTTTGAATGTCATTCTCTGGTCATGCCATGCTCCGCCTAACTGTCCTGCAAGGTTTTCATATTTGTTTAAGCCAGGATATCCGTGAGCAGGCAACATTTCAGAGTGAGTGTAAACTTTAATGTCTGTTCCTTCAACCTGTTTTAATAATTCTTCAAGCGCTTTTAGGTCGTGACCGGTTACAATGATTGCAGGCCCTTCCTGTGCTCCAACCTTAACTTCAACAGGCTGTGGTTCACCGTATGCTTCAATGTGAGCGTCTTTGAGTAATCTCATTACGTCAACACTTACTTTTCCTGCTTCAAGTGCCAATGCCACAAGATCGTTTACATCAAAGTTGACATTTGTTAATGTTGTGTATAAACCTTTGGTTAAGAATGCATCGATTTCAGGGTCTACTTTTCCTAAAACGTTTGCATTGTAGTTGTATGCACTTATACCTTTCATTGTAAAGATTAAGTTATCCTGTAATCTAGCCACAGTTGCGTTTTTACCGCAAACCCCTTTGATAGTACATCCTGTACCGTGAGCGGTTTGGGAACATTGATAACAAAACATATCTAAATTATCTGCCATTTAAATAACCTCTTTTTATTCGTTAATTAAAATTTTGTCAAAATAGCTTATAAACATTTTGTCACTAAGCAAGGGTTAAAAGTAACAAAGATTATATAACCGTTTATGCAAACTATAATCATGGACGAAAATATATCAACACTTAAAGGAATTGGGCTGACACTCTATGAAGCCGAAGCATATGTGGCAATGACATCACTGATTTCATCAACTGCAAGTGAAATAGCCGAAAATTCAGGCATCCCCCGAAGCAAAATCTATGACGTATTGAAAGGACTTTCCAGGAAAAATTTTATAGAAATCGAAGACGGAAGGCCTCAGACATATCACGTCAAATCACCGGTTGAAGTACTGAGCCGTGAAAAGGAAAGACTTGGAAACGAAATTGACGATACAATAACCCGACTGACACACATATATGAAAACGGAATGAGCCAGGTCCAGGCACCTATCTGGAGGATATATGGCGTTGAAAAGATTATATCCCAGGAAGTGGAAATCATTAACAGAGCCAAAACATCCATAAACATGAGGATAGGATTTCTGTTTGAAGGAGAAGGCGAAGCGTTAATCAAAGCCTTTAAGAACAGGCCCAGCTTAACAGTAAACATACTGGCTTCTCCAAAATGCTACATTAATAACGAGGAAATAGATATCATAAAACTATTCAAAGATGCCGACATCAACATTCAAAAGGCAGATATCCCCTTTGTAAAAGTCATGATTTCAGATTCCAAGGAGATGATGCACACATATACAAAATTCAGTGAAGACAAACGTAATGTACTTCCCGAAACGGCCATCGGAATATGGAACAAATATGAAGATGTGGCCAAAAACTACGATGAGCGGTTTAAAAACCAGCTTAAAAAAATTCAAAATAAGCAAAAGAAATAGATGTAAAAAATATTTCCAAAAAAAAAATAAGAAAACAGCCAGAAAAATGATAATGTTAAATTGAATCCAGCCCCCATAATTCAACAAGTATGACAAATGCATGCAATTTGCCTACATTAACATTAACATAAACGGCAGTACATTTGGTTTTTGAAATTGAAAATTGATAGGATATACATCATATGATTGAATTTGACAAATTTAGTCAAATTTCAACTGTTAATGCGAAAAAATTTCAAAAGAACTTTTCCTCAAAATTCATAAAAACTTCAAATAAAAATTCATCCAAACGGATAACTGACTCTTCACAAATATTTTCAGGAACATCCCAATAAGCTGATGCAATACTTCCTGCAATTGCAGCCTGAGTGTCTGCATCACCGCCCAAAGACACAGCATTTCTTACAGTATCCTCAAAGTCACGGGCCTCCAAAAAGCAGATTATTGACTCGGGAACGCTTCCTGCACAGGACACATCGAATTTGTAAGTCGGCCTTATCTCATCCACAGTGCGGTTTAAGTCATAACCATAATGAAGTTCCACGTGATCCTTAATTTCTTCTTTAGATGCTCCGATACGGGCCAAGTATATGGCATCGGATGTTGCAAGAGCGCCCTTAACTCCTTCGGGATGGTCATGAGTTATAATGGATGACAATTCCGCAAGCTTTTGTGCTTCCTCCAAACTTTCAGCAACCCATGCACATGGAGCCACTCTCATAGCCGAACCGTTACCCCAACTTCCATAAGGTTCCGGAGAGTCCTGAGAAAGCCAATTCAAAAACATCCTTCCGTAACCTGCGTTAATATATCTCCTTCCGAAATGTTTAACACTATTAATTAAAACATCCTTAGAATCCTTGTCTTCACACAACCATTTAGCAATGGCCAATGTCATTACAGTATCATCCGTAAATATTGAATTTCTCTCAAACAAGTCAAAATCCTTAGTTTTTATTGAATTAAACTCATGAGTTGATCCAATTATATCTCCGGCAATAGCCCCAATAATTCCTTTCATGAATATAATTGTGTCAATATGGTTAATAACATTATTGATTTTAATCTAAAATTGCTTCAACTTAGTAAAATTGTCTTCAATTGATAAAATTGATGTTAAATCAAAGAAAAAAGTTATATAATGGTTTAAATAAAATTATTTTTGATAATATCAACTATTATCAGAAAAAAGGAATTTCTATAAAATATTTTATGAATCATTCAAATAAGACACTTTTTTAAATAAGTTCATATGCTATTGTACTTGAAAAAAATAGAAATTTCAAAACAAATCATAACTAACATACAAATGGGTTCTGGAGAAATCCGGAATCCTTAAAAAAAAAAATTTTCAAATAATAAAAGGATAGCTATTAAAGTAAAATTAACTTCAATAGCTATTGTAGACAGTTAAAGAAACCTACATGACGTTCATATAAATTTCTCTTTTTTTAATTAATCATTTCTATATCGATGGAGAAAAACAACAACTAAAATTGGTAATGCCTTCAATATTAGTTATTTGGCTAATGATGAATTAATCAATATAGACCTAATTAATTCGAAAAATAATTAAATATTCGCTATTTAACTATCTTTCTAAGATTAGTACGGGAGATACTAATCTTAGAAAGGCAATTAGAAAAGAAAATAAATAGCCATAAAAATATAGCTATTTAATCCGATTTAAATTATTTCAATTCTAATGGCCCTAATTTTGAAAGAGTCTTATGGAACTCTTCCATTGTTGTTTTAAATTTTTCTCCTTCGGATGCTGAAATCCATTCATGGCGGAATCTTTCTCTTTCGATTCCGAATTCTTCGAGAATGTCTTCAACGATTTTGGATCTTCTTGACCATTTGTAGTTTCCTGCGTCATAGTGGCAGTCCCCAATATGACAACCTCCTACAAATACGCCGTCGGCTCCTTCTTGGAACGCTTTGAAAACCATTGAAGGTGTGATTCTTCCGGAACACATTACACGAATGATTCTGACATTTGGAGGGTATTGC
>NZ_CACXXB010000002.1 GCF_902771435.1 uncultured Methanobrevibacter sp.
ACCTTGAAACTGAACAGTGCAGCTGTTCCTGAGGTTGTTAAAGTTGCAGCTCAATTTAATATTTCTGATCGTGCAATTACCCTTAACGGCTATGCCGTAGATGGTCCTGCAGGCGAACAAGGAATATACTACGCTACAACATTACTTGATGCTAACGGCAAACCAATATCTAATGTATATATGGAATTTGCTGTAAACAACAAGATCTACAACAGAACAACTTATGAAAACGGTAGCTTCAAACCATACAAACTCAACATGGTTAGAGCTGGTAGGTACACAATGGCTTTCAACTTTGCTGGTGATGACAACTACACCAACGCATTCGCATGCGTATGTGTAGATCTGGATAAAAAACCAATAACAATAAAAGCTCCTGCAAAAACCTATAAAGCAGCTGCTAAAACCAAAAAGTACACAGCCACATTATCCACAATCCCATCAGTATATGATGGTAAAGTCTATTTAAGCCCTCAAACAGTGAAATTAACTGTAAAAGGCAAAACCTTCACAGGCAAAACCAACGACAAAGGACAAGTCACCTTCAAAATAACTAACCTAAACAAAAAAGGCAAATACACAGCCACAATTAGTTAGATAAGTTTATAAACTATTTTTAATATAATATCTATTGTCTTTTAGTAATTTAGTTGTAGGAGGTGATAGGTATAAGAAATGATGTGAAATTATTCACGTTGTTAATGATTATCTGTTTTATAATTTCCGTTTCATCTGTAAGTGCAGTGGATTTTAATCAAACAAATTCAACTAATGGGCTGTCAATTGCAGACACTCCAGTTTTAAAAGTTGAAGATGAAATTCCCGATGAACCGGATTTGGTTTTAAACGATACAATTTATGTAACTTCTGATAATATCGATGAGTATTTCACAAACGGCATTCTAACATCCAGATTTGACAATAAGACTTTGATATTCAATCAAAATTTTGAAAATCTTGGAAAATTAGTAATTAATGCGAAAAACGTTACAATTAAAGGTTCAGGATATATTCTGAAAAACACTGTATTTCAAGTTGATGCGCGTGATGTTACATTATCCGATTTGAATTTGGATTTGGATAGTCAATTTGCATCAAATGATGGTGCTGCTATTGAAATCGTTTCAGATGATGTAAGTCTGATTAATGTAAACATTGATTATGTCGTCCCAAGAAATGTCGAAGCATATGGAATCTATGCGATGGGATCAAGCAGAAACCCGTTGAAAAATTTGAAAATCAAAAATTCCAATATCAATTTTGAAGGACACAACGATGATGTAAACGTTTATAACTGTGCTGTAAAATTGGAGAACTGCAAAGATTCCCTGATTGAGAACAACACTTTTATTTCAGCGTTGCCCCTTAAAGATATTATTTTCGGGGCCGATGGTGCTGAGCTCGCATCAGATTTGGTTTTAACAGTCGGAATTGGTGGTTGCAACAATACAACTTTCATTGGAAATCGCCTTTTTTCAGAAGTGAATAAGAGACCTGAAAACTTATATCCTTCCCTCGATTGTATGTTAATCTCAAAATCAGATAATTCATTAATATGCAATAATTCCATCTTTATGACAGACTTTCTGACATATCCGGGTATTGACAATTACCTTTACGGATTGGACATCTATAATTTGAACAACATTACTGTTTGCCACAACGACATTTCTATAATAACTACCGGTGGTAAGCTGGCCGCAGGTACGGCATATCCAATTCAGATTACAGGTCCGATCTCTCAGGTCAATATCACAGAAAATGATTTGTATTCATTTTCCAACGGTCCGAACATTGGAATTTACTCTCAAAATTTCTATGGTGCAACCACATTATCCATTACTCATAATAGGATTAATGTAACAGGACTTGCCGGAACTCATGAATGGGCATTGGTAGCGGGAATCGAATCCCAGGACACATGTTCAACAATCCTTAACAATATCATTGAAGTCCACAGTGTCGGCGACGTATCAATTGATGACAATCTTTACGGTATCAGTTACCGCCAGTCAACAAGTGGAAATCACACATACGATATTGAAAACAACACTGTATTCAGTGACGGTTTTTATGCCGTAAATCTCTTGAGTTCAGTCAATTCAAAAGTCACCAATAACCTTCTGGTTTCATATAATTCCAAGGTAAAAGACGGCAACGGAGGATTCAAATATTGGGATATAAACAGGCATGACGGTTTAGAATTCTACAACAATCAAATCATGAAGGCATTTGATTATTTTGCAAATATCAATAATAATGTTGACAATGGGGATGAAAACGACTATTCCACACCAAAGAATACCAAGGAAATCTCCAACAAAATAGACGGTTCTAAACTTTCAAGTTCAGAAAATGAAAATAAATATTCCTTCAATCCTTTGATTCCGGGAAATTCAAAAGATCAGGGAAATGATAACAGCGACCAGACACAAAATGGTGATGACAAAAACGATGATGATTCATCCACTTCAGAAAATAGCGGTACATTTCCAAATCAAGGAAGCAGTTCTGGAAACTCCTCAAAAAGTGATTCAATGTCTTTAAAAGACTTTTTGATTAATTTCATTAACTCAAACACTGACGGAGGAAAAGTGAACACTACTTCTTTCAATGGACAGAATGTAAACACCCGCACAAATCAGAGTGATGCAACACCGTCTGACAGTGGTGCTGACAGTTCAGCAAGTCAATCAAAATCATCAAGAAGTCCGGATTCAGCCGCTGGCGGTGAATCTCAAAGTGTCAGTAAAAAGGCTTATGAAATTGATGAGAAAAACGAAGACAAATTTATTCCGTCAATATTTTTCATCATACCTGTATTGATTCTGTTATACATTGGAGTTAGACGCAGAAAATCAAATCTTGACTAAAATTAGTTGTTTTTCAACTAATCTTCTTTTTTTTTATTGTCACTAATACTCGACATGTTTAAATATTCTTTTTTTCATAACTATACTTATCATAGACAAATGATATTTTGTTAAGTATAATTAAAATTAATCGGGGTATTTAATTTGAAAATAAGTAAGGTAACATTTACGTTATTTATTATTTTGGTGATGCTGTCCGTTTCTGCGGTCAGTGCATCTGATAACCTGACTGATGCCGGCATTGTTGGTTTGGATGATGAACCAATCTTTGTCGATGTCAATGGTGATGATTCAGGTGACGGATCTAAGGACTCTCCAGTTTCAACTATAGATAAGGCAATATCCCTATCAAAGGAAAACGGGACAATTTATCTTTCAAACGGGGAGTTTAAAAATTCTCTAAATAATAAATTAACTATTGATAAATCATTAAATTTCATTGGTGCGCAAGACACAACAATAAATGGATTAAATAAGGATTATTTATTTGAAATACAGGATAATGTATGCGTCAGTTTTAAGAATATCAAGTTCATAAACGCTTATAAGTCTCCGGGCTCATATTCCATTAATTATGATAAAAGCGTTTACGGCGCTGCTTTGGATATAAAAAATGCAACAGTAACTATTGACGGATGTTCATTCATGGGAAATGTGCTTAATTATGATGAAGCAATTGGTCAGCTAATTTATGGTGGTGCAATCAGTAATTTCGGAGATTTGACCATAACAAATTCATGGTTCAGCAATAACACTGCCCTTTCCACATCAGGGCTTAACTCATATGGAGGCGCTGTTTATAACAAGGGCAAATTAAGGATTTTCAATACCACATTTTCAAAATCAAGAGGCGTCAATTTCGGATATGGTGCCGCAATAGCTAATGACGGTAAGATAATAATGCAGGACAGTACCATTGCGGAATCCAGGGCGCTTTATGAATCCAAGGGTTCAGCAATTTATAACACAGGCGACTTTGAGCTGTATGATTCAATAATTGAAAATAACTATATTGCAAGGGCCAATTTCAACTATATCTATGGTGCAATATATAATGCAGGAACCTTTACAGCAAGGGGAAACATTTTCAGAAACAATACAGGTTATTATGAATCCCCAACACCTTCATACAAAGGTTCTCCCAACATATACAACAGCGGAAAATTAAACCTGACCTACAATGCATTCATTGACAATGCTCCATTTTCAGGAATATCATCCGACGTATATTACAATGGAGGAGACCTAATCACTTTAGACAACAACTGGTGGAATACAAACGAAAATCCATATGATGAAGGTACAAAAATCAATGTCGATGAGCTAAACTCATGGTTAATACTCAACTTAACTCCGGATTACACAAAATTAAATATCTCAGATTCAGTAACTATCAGTGCAGCATGGACAAACAACATCAATCTTTTAACTCACATTGATTTGATTCCTCTATTCAATGTAACCTTCAAAACCAACGTAAACGGAAATGAGATTATCTCAAAAAAACAGCTTACAAACGGACAGGCAGACTTCAAATTCGATTATGCCCAAAACAAGGGATTGTATGAAGTAACCAATACTATGGAATCTTTCAGCCAAAGCGTTCTTGTCGATGTTGGAAAGGCTTTCACATATGTAAGCTTCAACGTCAATGACAACATCACATTTCTTGACGATTTGAACGTAAGCGTTGAAGTGACCAGTGCAGACAACTCCATTCCTCAGGGTGTTGTTCTTTTGAAGATGGGTGATGAAACCTACACAGTTGATTTGGTAGATGGCAAGGGAAAATGCACAATTTCTAACCTGAATCCTCAAAAATATACATTGGATATTGTTTATGACGGAAGCGAAAATCACTTCAAGGCATTCAACAGCACAGAAGTCAACATCAAAAAGCTCGATGTTGATTTGAAATTAAACATTTCAGAAATCAAGGTTTCCCAGACCGGTCAGGCTATCGCAACCTTAGGGCCTAAAGGAGTTCAGGGTCAGGCAATCATGTTTGTCGACGGAAAAAGAACTAAAATAGTCTATCTGTACAACGGCAACACCTCAATCACACTGTCCAAATTTAAAGAAGGCGAATACAACATCACTTTGCAGTTTGTGGAAACCTCATATTATAATTCCGCCAATGCCAGTGCCATTTTCAGGGTATCACGTTACGACTCATCAATCAACATCACTGCAGATGATGTTAAAGTCGGAGAAAACGCAACAATAACAGTCACAGTTTCACCTGACACATTGAGGGGAGAGGCAACACTGATAATCAACGGCGTTGAAAATGAGATATTCATTGACAATTCAACCACAAACGTTACTCTGAGCAATCTGGAAGGCGGAATGTATCATGTCACTTTAATATTTGATGGGGATTTGAGATTCTACCCTGTCAACGTCTCCACATCATTTGAAGTCATAAGGACCCCTACCGCACTGACAGTCGACATCACTCAGGACGAAAAGAACATGAACGGTACAATAAAGGTCACTACAGATCCTAAAAACTGCAGCGGAGTCATGGGAGTTTACATCAACTATGAGCTCTACAAGATGAATTTCACAAATGGCGAAGCGGAATTTGCAGTCAAATTCGATAAGGGAACAAACTACGTATTCGTATTTTATGAGGGCAACAAATATTATGAGGATGCCTCCTGGAACACTACATTGGGCGTTGCAGATGAATTCGTGTTCATCGGTGAAAACTCAACAGGATTTGCAAAAAATGACTTCAACTATTCCGTAAGGCTTATTGAGATTAACGGTATTCCAATGCCTCAAAGAACAGTTACAGTCGAGTTCAACGGTGTAAAATATAATATAACAACCAATGACAACGGTTTCGCATTCCTTCCTTTGAACCTTGAAGAAGGGGAATACACAATAAAGGCCACATTCAAGAACGCTACAATCTCAAATACCCTGTTTGTCAAAGGGGTCGACTTCAATCTGACAGTTTCAGACATTGTCTACGGTGATGTTGAAAAAATCAGTGCAGTCTTTGAAAATGGAGTAGCCGGTAGCGTAAATTTCATCAGCAGCAATTTGAATGTCACAGTAGACATTGTAAACGGAACAGCAAGCTATAACTATTCCAATTTGGATGCAGGCAAATACGGCATAAGGGCAATTTATCATGATCTTGTCAGGGAAGCGCAATTCACAGTCAATAAGGCTGATTTAAACATTAGCGTCAATGTCGGTCCGGCAACTCCTGAAGTTGATGAGATAATTGAAGTTTCAAATCTTGAAAACATCGCCGGTGAAATGGTATTCGTCTTCAATGGCAATGAATACAGTGTGCCGATTGATGACGGCAAAGCTGTTTTGAACTTATCAAAATTAAATGAGGGAGAATATACACTAACAATAAAATATGCCGGAGATAAAAACCACAATTCACTTGAAAAAAGTGTTGATTTCCGCATCAAGATATTTGCCTCAGATTTAAACGTAACAGTTAATGATGCATATTACTATCATGACCTGATAGCTTCCGCAATCTTGAACAGCGATGCAACAGGCACCGTAAGATTCAGTGTTGCAAACATTACAAAAGACATTGAAATTGTTGACGGAAAAGCTATTTGGAACTTTACAGGCATTGATGTTGGAAATTACACAATGGCTGTTGAATATCTGGGAAACGACTATTACATTTCATCAAAAAATGAAACATCATTCAGTGTATTCAAGGCAAATTCAACAATCGAACTGTATGTCAGGGAGGTTGTGCTGGATGAAAACATAAGAATCTATGCAGATTTAAGCCCAAATGCAACAGGCAGCGTTTCATTCAGTATGACCGGTTACTTCTCACCTAGAAACAAGCCGGTGAAAAATTCCACATCAAACTGGTATATCGCTCCTTTAAAGACAGGCGAATATGAAGTTATTGCAAGATATCTCGGAGATAAAAACTATTATCCGTCAAATACAACTTTCATTCTGAATGTAAGTCAGCTAAAGTCAGTTCTCGATGTTGAACTTAACGATGCGGGCGTCAGCGAGAGGGTAATATGTAAGGTAACCCTTAAAACCAAGGACGGCGAGGCAATAACCGACAAGGTAACATTGAAGATAAAAAACAGCGTATACAGCATTGACATTACAGGCGGCAGCGGATCACTGGTTGTCGGTAGGATGGCCGTCGGCAACTACACATACGAAGTGGAATATGGGGGAACCTACAACTACTCCAGGGCACATTATAGCGGTGAGTTCAAGGTTGTCGATGATTTGCTGGATGCAGAGTTGACATGCAATAACCTCTCCAAATATTATGGCGGAAGTGAAAAGCTCATAATCAATCTGAAAAATTCCAACGGTAAGGCTTTCCAATACCAAAGCATCGTTGTTAAAATCGCCTCAAAAACATATAACCTGGTTACAGACTCTAAAGGTCAGGCCAGTGTTGATGTTGATTTGAATCCGGGCAAATATAACGCTTCAGTAGTTTTCCCTGAAACCGAAAAGTACCACTCCTCATCAGCCAATGCTTCAGTTGAGATTCTATCCACTGTAGAGGGAATTGATGTTGTAAAATTATACGGCAGCGGAACCCAATACTTTGCAATATTTACGGATTCAAACGGAAAGGCTCTTGGAAATACCAATGTCACATTCAAGATTTCAGGAAATTCATATAAGGTCGCAACACTTCCGAACGGTATTGCAAAGATTAACGTCAATTTCAAACCTGGAGAATATGTGATATCATGTGTAAATCCTGCAACAAAAGAGAAACTCTCAAATAAGATTACAATCATCTATCCGATTATGGGTAAGGACTCTTCAAATTATGTGGGTTCAAAAACCAAATATAAGGTTCGCATCTACAAGCTGAATTTGAATCCTGTCGGCAAAGGCAAAACAGTCAAATTCAAAATAAACGGCAAAACATACAAGGTCAAAACCAACAAGAACGGCTATGCAAAGCTGGCCATTAAGCTGAAAGCGAAAAAATACACCGTGACAGTGAAATATTCAAAATACAAGATTACCAATAAGATCACTGTTAAGAAGCTGCTGTCCGCTAAAAACATTTCAGTAAAGAAATCCAAAAAGGTCAAATTCAAGGCTAAACTGGTTAACTCCAAAGGTAAAGTTCAAAAGAACAAAAAGATTACCTTCAAAATTGACGGTAAAAAGTACACTGCCAAAACAAACAAGAAGGGAATAGCCACTTTAACCCTGAAGAACCTGAAGGTGGGCAAGCATAAGATAAAATCCAGTTATGGCAAAACCACAATAACCAATAAGATAACCATTAAAAAATAGAAGTTTTTTTTTAAAACTTCTCCTATTTTTATTTTTTCATATAGACTTCCTTGTTTTAAATGATAATTGTCTTTTGTAAAATCGATTTAATTAATTGAAACCCTGTTTATTCCATAAGTTTTCATCAGGTCCTATAATATTTTTGATTGTTATTTTGAGTATTCGGCATGGAAAATTATATTAATTTTTGAGTCTAATTATTATTCATGATTTTTAAAATTTTCTCAAAGGGTCACAGGAATGTCACATCCCATCACAAATCCACTTTTGAGATAACAAAGGATGCTGAAATAGGGCCCACTGCAGACTGCATAGTCGGAGTTGACATGGACAAGACCATGCTTGACTTCCCTCAGGAGTTCAAGGATAAAATAGCCAATTCAAATACAAAAATCATTGTGGAACTCAAAACGGAAAACGGTCATGATGAAATAACCGGTTTTGGCCATGAGGATTTGACATTGACACATCCTACTGACATTGTCATTAGAAAAAGTGATTATGTATGCAGCAGAACATTGATGATTGGAGCGGATAAGGCCGCCAAAGATCTTGACCGTGACCTGATTGATGATTTAAAAAATGAAAAAATCATGGAAGTTACCATAAAATTATGTGAAAAATAGATAACTTTATATAAGTTGAAAAATATATTTTTTAATAACTACTTTTGTTTTTATGCGGGGGTGGTCGAGCGGTCAAAGGCGCTAGGTTGAGGGCCTAGTGGGTTAGTCCCTTCGCGGGTTCAAGTCCCGTCCCCCGCACTATCTGATTACTATTTTTGAAAACATTATTATACATTCAATTCAAATATATTTTTTAGAAATTAAATTTTGGAGGATTATTTTTGAATAGAAAATGTATATTTGCATTAACAATACTTTCTCTGATTTTTCTCTGCATGAATTGTGCAAGTGCAAATGATTTGAATGATACTGTCAGCTCTGATTTTGATGATTTGTCAATTCAAATCAATCATACAGATGAAAATCAGACCTTGAATCTGGATAAGGATTATACATTAACCGATGCATCAAACAAACATATTGTCATTGAAAAGTCCATGACAATCGACGGCAATAATCACACAATCCAGGCGCCTGACCTGTCAAGGGTTTTCTTTATTAAGGCAGACAATGTGGTTGTCAAAAACATTAATTTCATCAATTCAAACAAGGCCAATCTTGCCGGAGGAGTCATCTCCTGGTGGGGAAACAACGGAACATTGACAAACTGCAATTTCACAAACAATTCCGCAATTTCAGGCGGAGGAGCAGTTCTCTGGAAAGGTAATGACGGAACCATAACCCGCTGTAATTTTGAAAATAATCGGGTAAATTACGGCAAGGCAACAACATTGGTAGACGGCGAAGGCTTTGACCCCTCTCTGATTCACATTCAGATAGTCAATAGTGAAGGTGGAGCTATTTTCGTTTCCGGAAACAATATTCTAATTGATTATTGTAATTTTAACAGCAATAGGGCCACCCTGAATGGTGGGGCAATCACAATCAGCTGGGGGGAAAACGTTACAGTTTCAAACTCCAAGTTTAAGCGCAACATTGCGGGATATAACGGGGGAGCAATCGACTGGAACAGTAAAAATGCAACTTTAATCAATTCAACATTTGAAAATAACTCTCTAAAAAATCTGTTCCTGAATACTGAAGCTATCATAATCAATTCTACATTTGACAGTAAAGATTCAATCGATTCATGGTATAATGCCACATATGTCAATGTGACATTCGCCGATATGGGCACCTTTGAAGACTTGTCATATTTAGTAAATGAAACTCCTGAAGGGAGCATATTGGTATTATATAAGGATTATGAATACATTAACGGTTCAAACAAAGGAATATTAGTCAACAAATCAATCACAATCGACGGTAATGGTCACACACTAAACGGAAACCATCTCTCAAGAATGTTCAACATCACAGCAGGCAATGTTACTGTTAGAAACATTAATTTTGTAAATGGAAATGCATTCGGACGATATGGCGGAATTGCAGGTGGAGGAGCAATTTACTGGTCTGGATCAAATGGTATTGCTGAAAACTGCAGTTTCATAAACAATACAGGAAGTGGAATTGAAGATGATCCGTTTGACAAAGAAGAAACAATCGTTGATGAAAATGGAATGATAATTCATATTGTCCGAGTAAGGCCGATGGGAGCCAAAATCAATGAAGGCGGAGCAATAGTCTGGAACGGAACTAATGGAACTGTTTCAAATTGTATTTTCATGCGAAACGCTGTCGGATATCCGAATACTGGTGGTGCAATATGCTGGAGGGGAAATGACGGAAAAATCATTTCATCCGAGTTTTACGAAAATGATGCATGGTGCGGATCTGCAATTGCATGGATTGGAGATAACGGAACAATTTTATCTTCAACAGTAGCCAACAGCACATTTTTTGATGGTGGAATCTACTGGTTTGGAAACAATGGTACAGTCAAAAACTCAATTTTGCTTGGAAATGGATTTAGAGCTGCATTGGGGCCATTCGCTGCTAATGTCAATGCAGACTATAACTTCTGGGGAGACACTCTGGATAATCCGAATCATGAATCCAAAATAGACAGTGTCACAAAATGGTTGGTTATGAAATTCACACACAATGGGGAACTGGTTAAAAAAGGCCAAAGGATAGTTATCAAATATGACATTACAAATCTGGTAGATAAAGATGGAAATGTGTCTGTATATGATGTTTTTATTGATAAGTCAGGCCAGCTGGTCTATACTGCACAAAAAACAGGATATTTGAATATTACACTGATTAATGGTAATGTTCATGTCACTGTTGACTCCAAAGATAAAATCACTTCAAAAGACCTGAAAAGCTATTATAAAAGTAAAACTGCATATAAGGTTAAGGTCAGTGATTTTACAGGTAAGGTGATAGGTAAATACGTCAAATTCACAGTTAAAGGTAAAGATTATAAAGTCAAAACAGATAATAAAGGTGTTGCAACTTTAAAAGTCAACTTAAAACCAGGTAAATATCTAATTACCAGTTCCTTTGGCAGTGCTAAAGTTAAAAACAGGATAACTATCAAGAATACATTAATCACTAAAAATGTTAATGTCAAAGTTAAAAAATCAGCTAAATTTAAAGTAAAAGTCCTTAATTCAAAAGGTAAAGCTTTTGCAAAAAAATTAGTTAAAATTAAATTTAAAGGTAAATCATATAAACTAAAGACTAATAAAAATGGAATAGCTACTTTTAAAATTCCTAAGAATTTAAAGGTTGGAAAATATATTATAAGAACTAGCCATAATGGTCTGTCAAATAAAAATAAGATTATAGTTAGAAAATAATTATAATATTTTCTTTTTTTAAATAGGAATCCCAATTTTTCCAATAAATCTATAAATTTTCCAAAAGATTTATAATAACATATAACTAACATTTAAATTAAAGGAGGATATTAAAAAATGAAATTTAATCGCATATTATTAATTTCAATGGTTATTATTTCATTACTAGCTATCGGAGCGGTAAGTGCATCAGAAAATGCATCTGATGTTATTAAAACTTCTGACGTTAATGATGTAGTGACTGTTGAAAATGATGTTGCTACTTTTGATAATTTATCTAAAGAAATTGAAAATGAACAGGTCGATTTAAGTGAAAATGAACCTACTGAAGTAAGCGAAAGCGAATCCGCTCTTTTAAGTCAAAGTAATCCTGTTGTTGTAAATGTTGCAGACGATGGAATTAATAAGGATGATTCATTATCCGATGGTTTTGACTTAAGTGGTCTCTTTGGAGGTAATAGTACTTTTGATTTAGGTGCTCTTTTCGGTAATGGTACTGGTTTGAATTTAACTGATTTTGATTTTGGTGCTCTTTTCGGTAATGGTACTGGTTTGAATTTAACTGATTTTGATATTTTGATTTTGGTGCTCTTTTCGGTAATGGTACTGGTTTGAATTTAACTGATTTTGATTTTGGTGCTCTTTTTGGTAATGGTACTGGTTTGAATTTAACTGATTTTGATTTAAGCGGTCTCTTTGGCGGTAATGGTACTGGTTTGAATTTAACTGATCTTATTGGTAATCTTTTCGGTGGAAATGGTACTAACGCTACATTTGATTGGAGTAGCATCTTCGGAGGCAATACTACCGGAAACAACACTAATACATCTTCCTTTGACATGTCTGGAATAATTGATATGATCACCGGTAAAAAAGATTCCATCAACAGTACTGATTTGACCACTTATTACGCTAAAAAAACCAATTTCAAAGTTACTGTTATGTCTGGAGATAAACCATTAACCAGCGGTAGTGTTGTATTTACAATTAACAATAAAGAGTATGCTTCTAAAATTGGAAGTGATGGTGTTGCAACTTTAAGCCAAAAATTAAAACCAGGAACATATTTCATTACAACTGAATATGCTCAGACTATTGTAAAAAACAAAATTGTAATTAAAAAATCCATCATTACCAAAAACGTATCCAAAAAATTCAAGAAAGCAGGTAAATTTACTGTTAAAGTTTTAAATACAAAAGGTAAAGCGCACGCTAAACAAACAGTAAAAATCAAATTAAAAGGCAAAACCTACACTGCTAAAACTAACAAAAAAGGTATTGCTACTTTTAAATTACCTAAAAACTTGAAAGTTGGAAAATACACTATTAAAACTACCTGTAAAGGTTTAACAATATCCAATAAACTTACTGTTAAAAAATAAGTAAATTTATTTTTTAACTATTTTTTCTTTTTTTTAAACCAAACTATACATCATCGCACATGGCTATTGTAATTTTAACGAGTGGTTAATTATAATGAAATGGCGCTAGGTTTAAATGAAACTAAATCAGAAAACAAGGCGTATTTTTAACCATTTTTTTTATTATTTGATATGTTTCTAAAAACCAATTGGCAAGTTTCAGAGATTTCAATACCTGGTTTTTGGTTATGTATTAATCGGTTGGTTTTTAGTGTTATACAAATCCAAATTAATTTCTTTTTTTCATAACTTATTTAATACATTAAATTAAAAATAATTATTAAATAAAAATTTATGGTGATAATTTATGAAAGCTGTAATTCCAGCGGCAGGTTTCGGTACTAGATTTTTACCTGCCACCAAGGCACAGGCAAAGGAAATGTTGCCGGTTTATGATAAACCAACAATTCAATATGTTATTGAAGAGGCGGTAGCTTCAGGTATTGATGATATCTTAATTGTTACAGGTAGAAATAAGAGGTCCATCGAGGATCACTTTGACAAGTCATTTGAACTTGAACAAACCCTGCAAAGTGCAGGAAAGGATGACCGTTTAAGGCAGGTTCGTGCAATCACTGATTTGGCAGACATCTGCTATGTCAGACAAAAGGAACAGAAGGGACTTGGCGATGCGATTTACTGTGCTAAAAAGCACATCGGCGGTGAGCCATTTGCTGTTCTTTTGGGAGATTCAATTACAAAAGGCCCAACTCCATGCACTAAACAGCTGATTGATGTTTATGAGAAATATGACTCATCTGCAATTTCTCTTGAAGCGGTTCCAAAAGAAAAAGTGGAAAGATACGGTATCATTAAAGGAACTGAAGTTGAACCAAATGTCTATAACATTGAAAAACTTGTAGAAAAACCTCTGGCTCATCAGGCACCATCCAATCTGGCTATAATGGGCCGTTATGTATTGGCACCTGAAATTTTCGATAAGATTGATGAGACAGAACCCGGTGTCGGCGGTGAAATCCAGCTTACAGATGCCCTTCAGAAACTTGATTCAATTTATGGCGTAACCTTTGAAGGAAAAACATACGATATAGGAAACCGTTTCGAATGGCTTAAAACTTCAATCGAATTTGCAATGGATGATGTGGAATCCAAAGATGCACTGATTGAATATATGAAGGAAATTATTAAGGAAAACGAATAGGTTATTTTATTCAGATAACCTTTCAAAACTTTTTTTGATACTATGCAAAATCGATTAATCAAAAAGACTGGTGATGAAATATCTCCGTTGGGCTTTGGAGCCATGAGGCTGCCGCTGAAGAACGGTAAGGTTGATCGAGAACTTGCACGTAAACAAATATATCATGCAATTGATAATGGAATTAATTTTATAGACACTGCCTATCTTTACGGCGACAGTGAGACATTTTTGGGAGAAATCCTGCAGGGGGATTATAGGGATAAGGTTAAATTATGCACTAAACTTCCTGCCATCAACATCAGAAAATATGAAGATATGGAAAATATTCTTGATGAGCAGTTAAAGCGCCTTCAAAGGGATTCTATTGATTATTATCTGATTCATGCCGTTGATTTGAAGACCATAAACAGGCTTTTGAAAAGGGACCTTCTTAAGTTCATAAGCAAAGCCAAGGCAGACGGCAAGATAAAGCATGTTGGATTTTCATATCATGGTCCCAAAGAGGAATTCGAACTGCTTGTTGACGGATATGACTGGGATGTTGTAATGGTTCAGTATAACTATTTTGATGACAATGTTCAGGCAAGTACTGAAGGCATAGAATATGCCGCATCAAAAGGAATAGGAATTTTTGTAATGGAACCTTTAAAGGGAGGCATTCTTGCAGGTAAGATGCCTAGTGAAGCTGAAGAGGTATTCAGAAAGGCAAATCCAAATAAAAGCAATGCCCAATGGGCTCTTGAGTGGGTTTTGAATAACAGAAATGTCACATGTGTTCTGTCAGGGATGAATTCGTTTGAACAGATTGATGAAAATATAGCTATTGCAGAAAAAACCACTCCGCTTTCCTTGAGTTTTGAGGAAATGGAAACAATAGAATATGTTAAAAGGGTGATTAGAAATTCATTGAAGATTAACTGTTCAACATGCGGGTACTGCATGCCGTGTCCTCAGGGAGTCAACATTCCGGAATGCATGAAGATTTACAATGAGAAGTATCTGTTTGAACATAAGGGTTTATTCAATCAGTCTTTCATGGATTATTATCAGTATGTTGGGGGGATTATGGGAAATGAAGGCAATGCCGGAAAGTGCAACGGCTGCGGCAAGTGTTTAAGAAAATGCCCTCAAAAATTGGATATTATAGAAGAACTTAAAAAAGTTAAAAAAGAGTTTGAATTTCCGGGAATGAAATATGGCTTGATATTCGTTAGAGTTATTGGTTTTCCAGTTTACCGAACTGTTGTAAAACTTTTGAATCGCTAATTTTTTCTTATTCTGTCAGTTATATCTTCCCATTCCTGAGATTTTACAACATCAAATGAATCTCTCCATACTTTTTGGCGGACAATATCTGATATTTCAGTATAAACTCCATTATTTCTCTTTTTTAAAAATAGGTCATAGTAGTCATATGGCAATCTAATCACTTCAAATATTAATTTAATAGATAATTTTGCCTATTTTGATATTTAAGGCTTGTTGAAGCCATTTTGTAAAATTGTTGTCACTTAACCATCTTATTTAAAGTTTTCGGTAATTCTATAAGATTATATACTAAAAAAATAGAAATATTAACCAAGGTGAAATTAATGAAACTTGAAGAATTATTGGCTCCATGTCCAAAATGCGGTTCACAGGATAAAGTGGCCAAAAGAAAATTATTAGACAACCATAGGGCACATGCAGAAATGGAAGCAGTAAAATGCTCTGAATGCGGTTACATTTTCTTTGTAAACGATGATATGGATGAAGATGAGAAAAAACAGCTGTTAAGAGAATTAAATAAAGTTCATGGATAAAATGACATTTCATGTAATGATTATTCCAACATTAAACTGTCCATCAAACTGCAAATACTGTTGGGGATCTGAAAATAAAAAGGAAATGATGGATTTGGAAATCATCGACCAGATTATTGACTGGCTGGCTGATTTTAGAGATGATAAGGTTCACTTCACATTCCATGGTGGGGAACCTCTTCTTGCAGGCTATGATTTTTATGAATATGCTCTGGATAAGCTTTCAAAACTGGATAATTTTGAGGGATTTTCCCTTCAAAGCAATATCTGGCTTTTATCAGAAGAGCTGATTGACCTGTTTGTCAAATACAATGTTGTCGTAAGTACAAGCATTGACGGGCCAAAGGAAATCAATGACTATCAGAGAGGAGACGGATACTTTGACAGGACCATGGGCAGATATGAGCTTGCCAAAAGCAAAGGTCTGACAATCAACTTTGTTTTGACAGTCACTGATTACTCCAAGGATTTCTCAGATGAATTATATGAGTTTTTTAAAGGCGAACAGATGAGTCTGAAGATTCATGCAGCCCTTCCGTCACTTAGGGGAGACAATGCAGACCCTTGGGCACTTGACCAGGAAGAGCACGGCAAGCTGCTTGTCGATTGGCTGGACAAATACCTTTATGACCTGGACAAGTTTGCCATAATGGATCTGGACCATATCTGCAAAAGCACACTCAGAAGAAGAGGAACTCTGTGTACATTTGCAGACTGTATTGGAACAACACTGGCAGTTGGCTCTGACGGTTCAATCTATCCATGTTACAGATTTGTTGGAATGCCTGAATACGTTTTAGGTAATGTGGCTCAAAATCCAAGCTTTGATGATTTGAAAGAGTCTGATGCATGGGCGAAACTTCAGGAATTCAGGGACTTTGTTGATGAGGACTGTAAAAAATGCAGGCATAAGAAATACTGTGAAGGGGGATGTCCTTATAATGCAATTGTGGCATATCAGACACCTCAGGCGGTAGACCCTCAATGTACTGCATATAAGATGATATTCGGTGAAGTTTCAAAAAGGATGAATAAGGAATTTGCCAAATCAGCCTTTGGAATGGGCGCACCAGCCCCTAGAAATGAAGGTGAACCGTTCAGCATTATGGATCTTGCAATGAAATAGGAGGTTAATTATGATTTGTGATGACTGTGAATATTTGGAACTCAGAAATAAGTACAAGATTGTATGTAAAGTTCATGACCATCTTTTGTTGGACGTAAAGGAATGTCAGAACTTTTTGCCGAAAAAGGAAGAATAGATACATAATTTCTATTCTAATTATTTTTTTTTACTTTAACTAGATTATAAGATTCGTTTTTCTATTTTTTAAGCCTAACTCCTAACGTTAATGTTGCAATTAAATATAACGTCAAATATGTTAAGGAAAGTTTGAAAATGCAAAAGATATTTCACGCTATTTTTTCTCAAGTAATACTGGGTATTTAAATGAATTGAAAAAAAGTAATAATTTTATATACTTCTTGTTCCAAAATAATAATTAGTAATACTGAGTATATAAATGAACTCAAAAAAAGTAATACTTTTTGGCTGTTGGTACTTACTGGATTTAATTTTTTGGGAAGTTTTTAAAATTTGGGGAAAACTCTTAAAAAATTTTTTGAGTAATACTGGGTATTTAAATAAATTCAAAAAAAGTAATACTTAGAGGTGTTTAGTGTGATAGATGAAATAACTGACTTCCTGTTTGGTCTTAAAATGACAATTATTTCAGGAATATTCCTATTGATTGCAGTTATTTTTATGATATTTGGAATAGATGTTCCAGTTTATTTAAACCCCGCATGGGGGACAGTAATAATAAGCGGTATTCCTATGCTGCTTCTGGCTATGACCAGATTAATTCGTGAAAAATGGATTTCATCTGCACTGCTGATTGCGATAGCTATGGTGGCATCCCTTTTGATAGGTGAGATATTTGCTGCAGGTGAAGTTGCATGGATTATGGCTTTAGGTGCTCTTCTCGAAGATTGGACTGTTGAGAGAGCTAAAAAAGGTTTAAGAAATTTAATTAATTTAACTCCGCAAACTGGAAGAAGAATTGTAGACGGTGTAGAGGAAGTAGTGCCTGTTGATGAGATAAAAATCGGGGATACTTTAAGGATTCTTCCAGGTGAAAGCGTTCCGGTAGACGGTGAAATAATAAGCGGTACTTCATCACTTGATCAGTCAATCATGACAGGTGAGTCATTGCCTATAGACAAGGAGGTGGGCGATGAGGTATTCTGCGGAACCATGAATATGTACGGTGCAATTGATATAAAAGCAACCAGTCTGGGTGAAAATTCTTCACTTCAGAAATTAATTGACTTGGTAAAGGCTGCCGATGAAAAGCAGGCACCAACTCAAAGAATTGCAGATAAATGGGCAACATGGCTTGTTCCTGTTGCATTGATAATAGCTATTGTTGCATGGCTTGTAACAGGTAATATTGAAAGGGGAGTAACTGTTTTGGTAGTATTCTGTCCTTGTGCATTAATTTTAGCAACCCCAACTGCAATCATGGCCGCAATAGGTCAGGCAACCAAATATGGTGTGCTGATCAAATCAGGTGAGGCACTGGAGACTCTTGGTGGCTTGAATACACTGGTATTCGATAAGACCGGAACATTAACTTACGGTAATTTAGAAGTTTCTGATGTTATTTCTCTTAAAGAGGAATTGACCAATTTGGATTTGCTTAAAATCACAGCTTCATGTGAAAAATTAAGTGAACACCCATTGGCAAAAGCTATTGTAAACAATGCAAAAGAAGCACAAATCGATATTGAAGAACCGCAAGACTTTAAGATGTATCCCGGAAAAGGGGTTTCATGTATAAATTCTTACGGTCAGGCATATGCCGGAAACTCCAAATTCCTATCAGAAAACAATATTGATGTAAATGTAGACACACAGCTAAATAAATTAAAAAATGAAGGTAAAGCCTCAATTATTGTTGCATTGAATGGTGAGGTCATTGGTCTGATTGGTCTGTCTGATGTGATACGTGAGGATTCCAAGAAAATGATTGATAGCTTGCATGAACTTGGAACCGAAACAGTATTGCTTACAGGAGATAACACAGAAACTGCTAATTACTTTGCATCACAGGTTGGAATAGGCAAGGTTTATGGAAATCTGCTTCCTGAAGAAAAGCTTTCATGGATTGAGAAATTCAAAAGTGAAGGTAAGCAGGTATGTATGATTGGAGATGGTGTTAATGATGCGCCCGCACTCAAAACTGCTGACGTAAGTGTTGCAATGGGATCAGTAGGAAGCGATGTTGCTATCGAAGCGGCAGACATAGCGCTTTTGGGTGATGACATAGGCAAGATTCCATATCTTAAGAAACTGTCAAATTCCACCTTATTTACAATCAAGGCAAACATTGCAATTTCAATGACAATCAATGCGGTAGCTATCGTATGTTCTGTATTGGGACTGCTGAATCCTGTCACAGGAGCTATTGTCCACAATGCAGGTTCATGTCTCGTGGTTTTAAACGCAGCGTTATTATACGATAGGCACTTTGATGATTCAATCAAAAAAATCGACACTCAGAATACTGAACACTCACATTATCACTTCCACAATGACGGTGAGCATTCACATTCCCATGAGGGTGTTGAAATTCTTGATGAAATCGAGACCGATAATGGAATCAAGCATATGCATGTTCACAAACATGCATTGGACAGACAAAGTTGTGAACCATATCACAACTAAATTCTTTTTTTTTAAACCATCACAATTATTATATATTTTAAATTATAATCTTATTGTAGGTAGTACTATGAATGATAAAATAATTTTAGGACTTCCAAAGGGAAGTTTGAATAATGTAAAAAGAGGCAATACTTATCAATTGTTTGTTGATGCAGGTTATGAAGTCAAAGGATACGAACCTGGTGATGAATCTTATGAAATTGAAATTTTAAACGATGAGGATATCGTAGCATTTATTACTCGTCCTCAATCCACTCCTGTAGAGCTGAACAGGGGAATGGTTGATATTGCTATTGTAGGTGAAGACTGGATTAAGGAAGAGTCTGTTTTGAGGCAAACAAACACCGTAAAAATAGGTGATTTGGATTATGGAAAAACCCGTCTGATAGTTGCCGTTCCCAAAGAGGCACCATATGATAATCTGTCAGACTTTTTCAGAGCAAATAAAGACAGAAAAACTCCTATTTTATGTTTCACAGAATATCCTAACCTAACCAGAAAATTCATTATGGAAAATGAAGTGTATCAGGAACTTTACGGAGATGCAGTACCGTTTGTCCAGGTCAGAGGGTTGACTGACGGGGACAATGAAATGGTTCAGGTCATTAACTCTGACGGTGCCACTGAAGTTTACATTGCTAAAGGTGCTGACTTCATTGTGGACAATACCCAAACCGGAAGCAGCCTAAGAAAGGCAGGCCTTAAGGAAATTGAAACCATTCTGCATTCCTCAGCAGGTCTTTACGCAAGTGAAAAATGCAGTGAAGAAAAACTCGCCAAAGCTCAAATGATTTATGAGCAGTTATTGGGAGCCATTACCGCTAAGAAGTATTTCGATGTAAAATTCAACATTGCAAATACCAAAATTGAAGAGGTTTCCAATTATCTGATTGACAATAAGCTCTGTGCAGATGAACCTACAATAACTCAGGGTTCTGATTTCTCACAAATCAACGTATTGATTCCTAAGGCAAAGTTCCCTGAAATGGTGGATGCAATCAAAGGATTTGATGCGACTTCAATCATCAGAAATGATTTGAAACAGTTGGTTGAATAATCATTTCAACCCATTATTTTTTTAAACACTGTTCAAAACCGTCACGAAAACCATCATGATAAATCATTAACATTTATAAGGTATACATTACATAAATTAATATATTAGATTATAATGATGGGGATAAAACATGTTAACATCTGTTCAAAAAGAAATTTTACAAACCTTAATCAATCTATACCAATCTTCTAATGGAAAATCAATTAAGGGCGAAGACATTGCTGAGGTTATGGCAAGAAATCCTGGAACAATCCGTAACCAGATGCAGTCACTTAGAAGTTTAGGTTTGGTTAAGGGGGTACCGGGTCCTAGAGGAGGATACAAACCAACTATAGAAGCTTATCATTCTTTGAATATTTCAGTTTCTGATGAGGATTCAAAAGTTCCTATCTATAAAAATGATGAGCGTTTGGAAGAGGTTTCCGTTGCAAAGATTGAATTTACAAGTGTCCCCCAACCTAGTGAATGCGAAGCGGCAATTAAAGTTTTGGGAAGTATTAAAGACCTGAATTTAGGAGACATGATTAAAATAGGTCCAACGCCTGTAAACAACCTGGGAGTGATGGGTGAAATTGTTGGACGGGATGATATGGACAATATTCTTCTTGTGAATACCAAAACCATTAGAAGCATTCCTAAACTGACTGTAGGCGAAATTGCAAGCCGCAATGTAATATCATTTAAGATGGACTGCAATATAAGGGATGCCGCCAAAAAATTAATCGCCAATGAAATCGATGGCGCTCCGGTCATGAAGGATGGAAAGGTGGTTGGAGTATTTACCGTAACCGATCTTGTAAAGGCAATAGCACAGGATAATGATGACAAGACTGTTGGAGATTTAATGTCAACCGATGTCGTTATTGTAAATGAAGATTTAAAAATAGCTAATGCCATTGAAGTAATGCTTAAAAAATCAATTTCAAGACTGATTATAGCCGACAATGACAATAACCTTTTGGGTATTGTAACAAGAACAGACCTGATTGATTGCATTACAAGTCTAGATCAATTCCCAATTAAAACAAATTAATTTTATTTTTCAAGTGATTTAATGAAAGTTAACCAGATTAATGTAGACAAGAGTATGAGTGTATCCGATTTATTGAATCAATTTGATGAATCTGGTGTTTTAGGAGCGGGCAGAGTAGCCAGAGCATGCAATATATTGGCAGATATGATTCAGGACGAGGACATGAATGTGTTTTTAAGTCTTGGAGGTCCTCTAATCCCTGGAGGGATGAGAAATATTGTGACCAAAATGATTAATGAGGGTCATGTCGACTTGATTGTTTCAAGCGGAGCCAATATTACACATGACTTGGTCGAAGCGTTCGGCGGTTCCCATTATCGTCACGAAGGAAAGGATGATGAAGAATTAAATGAGGAAGGAATCGGCAGGATTGCAGATATCAATGTAGGGGCTGACGATTTTACAATCTTTGAAACTGAAATAACAAAAATATTTGAGGAAATATCCAAAAAGAAAAAGATTGTTTCTATTCAGGAATTGCTTCATGAAATTGGCCTTTTGGTTGATGATGAAAACTCCTTTGTAGCAAGCGCCGCTAGAAACGGTGTTCCTATATTCGCACCGGGTCTAATAGACTCAATGATGGGTCTGCAGTTATGGATATTTTCACAGGATCATGACTTTACAATAAGTGCTGCAGGAGACATGCCGTTATTGTCAGACATAGTATTCTCATCTGAAAAGGTAGGAGCCGTACTTTTAGGCGGTGGATTGACCAAGCATTATACTCTTGCTTCCAATGTCATTACAGGAGGCCTTGATGCGGCAATCCAAATTACAATGGACAGGCCTGAAGCCGGCAGTCTTGGTGGAGCTCCATTAGAAGAGGCAAAATCATGGGCAAAGGCAAGATGCGGATCAAGTCTTGCAAGTGTTGTCGGTGATGTTACTGTTATTTTCCCGTTGATTTATGCTGCTGCTCTGGATAAAATCGGTCGTGATTAGATGAGTTACATTATTCTGGCAGTATTGTTTATTCTATCCGGATTTTTCATGAAATATTCGGATGATTTATATGATGTTAAGCATAATCTTACTTTTGCAACAGTTTTTGGTGTTTTTTGCGGTATTGCATCAGCCCTAGCATCAGTTTACAGTATTGAAGCGGCATATATCTTTATAGCTATTCTAATTGGAAACCTGATTGCCCTGAAAGTGGATGGAATTCACCATATAATCACGTTAATACTTTTCATTGTAATTCTTTTAATCGGTGGGATTCCTGATATGAACTTGGTTGTTCTGTTAATATGTATTTTGGCAGCATTTTCAGATGAAGTTGGCCATGAACTAATCTCAAAAGTCACTCAAAACAAGTTTCTGAATCTGTTTTTCGAATACAGATTTGTGATGAAAGTCGTTATTCTTCTTCTTGCAGTTTGTGGTGTATTCAATATTTGGATATTTGTCTGCTTTATTTTATTTGAAATATCCTATGTAACTGCCGGAATATTGTTTGAAAGTTTGAATTAAAAAAAAAAGAAATTTAAAAAAGGAATATGAAATTCCTTTTAACATGTTTATTCGGTGTCAACACCCATTCTACCTGCAACTCTAGCAATGAGTACAGTAACGACAACTGCAACAATTGTTACGATGATAGCATAAGTGAATAAACTTGGAAGTGCGTCTCCGCTACCGATAAATGATTCAATTAATTTTTGAATTGCGCTGTTCCATGCTTCACCTGCAACGAATGCGAATGCAGTAGTGATTAAAGCCAAAATAGTTTCCATAATCATTTTAGTTACTTCGTTTGCCATATTTTTTCACCCTATTTTTAATTTTGTGTTCTATAGATAATAAGAACAATTTTATATTTATGTTTCCTAATTAAAATATTTTTAGTTTTAATCAAGTGAATCGATTAAATTTTCACATGCTTCTTTTGGATTGTCTGATTCGTAAATGCTTCTTCCAACAATGATGGCATTTGAAATTTCTAAAGTTCTTTTGCCGTCTCCACCCTGTTTGCCGACACCGGGGGATATGATATATGCATCTTTACCGACAATTCGGCGAATGTCAGCGAGTCTGTTAAGCCTTGTGGCCGGTGCAACATAGTTTGTAATTCCCATGTCAACGCCCATTTGGGCTATTGCGTCAGCATTTTTCTGCAGAAACATCTTAGCTCCAGGATGGGACATTTCGGTTAGTAAAAACAGTTCTTTTTCATATTTGTTTGCCACGTCAAGACATGCCTGCACGCTGTCAGATCCGACAAAGCCGTGGCATATTATTGCATCAGCTCCAGCTTTGAATGTTTCATCACATATTTTGGAGTTTGTTGCATCGATATCCGCCACTTTAAAGTCGCATATTACCTGAAATCCAAATTTGTCCTTTAATTTGTTTATTATTTCAAGGCCTTCCGCAAGTGCCAGGGGATATCCTATCTTAATGGTGTCAATGTAGTCTTTGATTGAGTCGCAAATTTCAACAGCTTCACTTTCACTTCCAACGTCAAGTGCCAAAATCAGGTTGTTTTTTATGTTCATATTATCCTCTTTGTTCTTTTATTTAATAAATTTATTAGGTTTGCCTAAATATTGTTTGTAGTATTACTAATAATATTTATATATAATAAGGTATATAATAACATTATCAATAAAACTTTAATAAATTTTAATTTAAATTTAAATTTTTATTGAGTTATTTATCAAATTGTATTGATAGGTTATTTGGAGGAAATTATTTATGCATATTATGGAAGGATATTTACCATTGACCTGGTGTATTATATGGTTTGTCATATCAATCATCGTTGTCGCATTCGGTTTATATCAAATCAAAAAAATTGTAGATGAAACCCCTGAATCCAAAGCTTTACTTGCAGTAAGCGGTGCATTCATGTTCGTCTTATCATCTTTGAAATTACCTTCTGTTACTGGAAGCTGTTCTCACCCTTGTGGTAACGGATTAGGTGCAGCATTATTTGGTCCTGCAGTAACTGCAGTACTTGCAACTATCGTACTTTTATTCCAAGCAATCTTACTTGCACACGGTGGATTAACTACTTTAGGTGCAAACATATTCTCTATGGGTATTGTCGGACCATTAGCAGCATGGTTAGTATATAAAGGTTTGACTAAAGCTAATATTTCATCAACAATTGCAATTTTCTTTGCTGCATTTTTAGGTGACTTATTAACTTACGTAGCTACTTCATTCCAATTAGCTTTAGCTTTCCCTGCTCCAAGTTTTGGATCAGCATTAACTAAATTCTTAGTTATTTTCGCAGTAACTCAAGTGCCATTAGCTATTGGTGAAGGTCTCTTAACCGTAATTATCTGGGACAGATTAAAAGCTTACAAACCAAAATTATTAGATAAATTAGGCGCTTTAGCTCCTAATGAAGCATAAGGTGATATAAATGAAAACATCAACATTAATTATTTTAGCTGTTGTCTGTATCATATTATTCATTGCACCATTGATAATGTTTAATGGTCATGGAGAAGATGACGGATACTTTGGAGGGTCTGATGATGCAGCAAGTGAAGTTATCGAAGGAACAGGTTTCCAACCTTGGTTTTCATCTATATGGGAACCACCTAGTGGTGAAATAGAAAGTTTATTATTTGCTCTTCAAGCAGCTATAGGTGCAATCATTATTGGTTATGGGACAAGGTAAAGAAGAATAACTTGATTCTTCTTTTATTTTTTTTCTTTTTTTTTAAAGTGATTTTATGAAATTTGATATGGATTATATTGCACATAACAATGAGTTGACTGAATTCAATCCTTATGTTAAACTGTTTTTAACAATTATTTTGTTAATTGTTACATTGGCACTTGATAATCTATATTTCGATGTATTCATATTTGTTGTAATGTCTATTGTCATATTGGCCATTGCTAAAATCAACTTCAGATCATATTTTAAGTTTCTAACAATTCCAATGGCGTTTCTTGTTATAACATGTATCTTTTTACTGTTCTTCTTTGGAAAGGGGGAGGTAATATATGAAACAGGAATACTCGGTATAGTTGTCACTGACGATTCATTTCATTATGCGGTTTATACATTTATGCGTGTATTGGGTTGTTTGCCTATTTTAGGTTTTTTAGCACTTACAACACCAATATCAAAGATTTTGCACTGTCTTAGGACTTTGAAAGTTCCTAAAGTCATGATTGAAATTGCACTTTTGATGTATAATGTTATTTTTATATTCCTGAATGAAATTGATACCATGCAGAAGGCCCAAAACTCTAGATTAGGATATCATTCATACTGGACTTCATTCAAGTCTTTAGGTGCTCTTGTAAGTACAATATTTTTAAGGTCTCTTGATAAAAGTGAAACATTACAGCATTCTCTTGACTCCAGAGGGTACACAGGTGAACTTCCGATTTATGAACCAAGAAAATAGAGGAATAACATGTTAGAAGTAAAGAATATTAAATATGCTTATAATTCTGAATATCAGGCTCTTAAAGGAGTTAGCTTAAAAATTGAAAGAGGAGAAATGGTTGCTCTTTTAGGTAAAAACGGTGCCGGTAAATCAACTTTGTTTCTTCATTTGAATGGTATTTATGAACCTGATGAAGGACAGGTTTTCATTGATGGTGAGGAACTGAAATATGATAAGAAATCTTTGCTTAAATTCAGACAAAAGGTAGGAATCGTTTTCCAAAACCCTGATGATCAGATATTCGCCCCTACAGTAGAAGAAGATGTCGCATTCGGACCTCTCAACTTGGGATTGTCAATGGAAGAGGTTCAGGATAGAGTTGAGGATGCACTGGCTCGTGTGGGCATGTCAGGATTTGAGAAAAAGGCACCCCATCATTTAAGTGGAGGTCAGAAGAAACGTGTTGCCATTGCTGGAATTCTTGCAATGAAGCCTGAAGTAATGGTTTTGGATGAACCTACTGCAGGTCTAGACCCTCAGGGTGTTGTTGACTTATCCAAGTTGTTAAGGGAACTTAACGATGAAGGAATTACAATTGTAATTTCAACTCACGAAGTGGATTTGGTTCCGAACTATGCTGAACGTGTCTTTGTTTTAGTTGATGGTCTGTTAATTGCAGAAGGTACACCTAAAGAGATTTTCGCAAAACCTGAAATATTAGAACAAGCTAATTTGAAAGTTCCTATTGTCACTGAATTATTCCAGGATCTTGAAAAGGAAGGATATGACATGAATGGGGACTATCCGTTAACAATTGATGAAGCTAAGGATAAGTTTTTAGAATTGTTAAACAAAAACTAATTTTTTTTTAAATCAAATCTTTTTTCATAATTATACTGCCTAAAGTATTACTCTCAGTATTAATTCATAATACTTTTTGATTATTAACTAAACATTTATATTATTAAAAACATATTTTTTCATAAGGTGAATTTAATATGAGAATTGGAATTTGTGATACAACATTTGCTCGCTTTGACATGGCTGCAGCAGCTATTGATGAGCTTAAAAACAATGCTTATGATTTAAAAATTATCAGACAAACAGTTCCTGGCGTAAAAGACTTGCCGGTAACTGCAAAAATTCTCATTGAAGAGGAAAACTGTGATATAGTAATGGCACTTGGAATGCCTGGACCTATGGAAAAAGATAAGATGTGTGCTCATGAAGCATCAACAGGACTGATTAATGCACAATTAATGACAAACACTCACATTTTAGAAGTATTTGTCCATGAAGATGAGGAGGAAGATCCTGTTGAACTTGCAAAGCTTGCGGAAAACAGGGCCCGTGAACATGCACAAAACCTGATTAAAATGATGTATCACAGAAAGGCAATGAGAAAAGAAGCTGGAATGGGAATGCGTGAAGGAAAAGATGATGCAGGACCATTATAAAAAAGGTGTAAAATGGAATATGAAATAACTGCCGAAGATAAAAATGCAACCTATGTGGTTCTTCCGGCATATAACGAAGCGACAAGAATCCAGCCTGTAATTGAAGACATTGCAGCGAAAGGATATAATATGGTCATTGTCAATGACGGTTCAACAGACAATACGCTGGATGTTATTCTGGAATCCAAAAGGAAATATCCAAATCAGATCCATGTCTTTTCTCTGATGATTAATCGTGGAGTGGGTGTTGCTACACAAACAGGATTTGATGCCGTTTTGAAATTCAATCCGAAATATGTTGTCAGTATGGATTCAGACGGACAGCACTCCGCCGATGATTTGGATGCTGTAATAAAGCCATTGGTTACTGGAGAGGCCCAGGCGGTTATAGGCGTAAGACCTCTAAAGGACATGCCAAGAAGCCGAAATTATGCAAATGCCATAATGAATCTCTTAACAAGAATATTTTATAGGGTTGATGTAAGCGATTCACAGACAGGTTTCAGGGCCATTACCCGTGAGGCGCTGGATAAGATTACCATCAACGCTTCAGGTTATCTCATATCTTCAGAATTCATACGTGAAATCAATGACAATGATATTCCATTTGCAGAGGTTCCAATCGAAACAATTTACACTCCAGAAACTCAAGCAAAAGGAACAAATGCTACTGCGGCAATAAAAATATTGCTTCAAATGATTAGACATCAATTTTAAGGTGATAATATGTTTTTATATTCTTTAATATTTCCAATAATTTCCATCATGGCCATAGTGTGGTTTGCATTCAGATATTTGAAGGGAAAAAATTCAATAATCACAACAGTATTGTGGACTCTTTTTTGGATTGTTGTAGCAATATTTTCACTTTTCCCGAATTTAAGTAACCAATTTGCTAAATTGGTCGGAATAACCCGTGGTCTAGACTTTATTATCATTTTAGTATTCATAATATTGTTCTACACTGTCTTAAGACTTTACTTTATTGTGGATAAACTGCAGAATGATTTGAATACTGTTGTAAAACAGGTAGCAATACAAAATGAAATCACTCTTGACGACGAAGAGGAATAGGTCATGTTATATTTTAGAGGATGCACTGCAAGGGAAAAGCAGACGGACATTGCAGAAGCTACCGAAAGACTTCTTGAAATTGCAGGTGTTGATTTTCACACTTTGGATGATGAAAAATGCTGCGGATCTGTTTTGCTCAGAACAGGTTTTATTGATGAGGCTCAAAATCAAATCAAAAAGAACACTGAAATCCTTAAAGGAGAAAGAATCATCACTTCCTGTGCAGGATGCTATAAGACATTAAAGGAGGACTATGAAGGTCTTGATGTTATACATATCTCACAGCTTTTGGATGAACTGATTAGCAACGGCAAACTTAATTTCTCCAAAAGGGATTTGAATGTCACTTATCATGATTCATGTCACCTGGGCAGACACTGCAACGTTTTCGATGAGCCCAGAAATGTTATTCAATCCGTTGCAGACATTACTGAAATGGAAAATATCCGTGAAAACAGTCTGTGTTGCGGTGCCGGCGGAGGCGTAAAATCAGCCTATCCCGAAATTGCCGATCAGATGGCATCTTTAAGGATTGCCCAGGCAAAGGAAACCGGCTGCAAAACACTGGTTACCCCATGTCCCTTTTGCAAGCTGAATCTTGAAAATGATGATATTGAAGTTTTGGACTTAACAGAATTTTTAGTAAAGTATGGTGATGTAAATGGAGAGCAGTGAACTTGAAACAATGAGAAAATCCTTCAACACTGTCAAAAAAAGGTCAAGTTCCATTAAGGATTCACCATCCACCAAAAGGCTAACTGAAAGAGTTAGGGAAATCAAGAAATATTCCATTGAAAATAATGATGAGCTATTCAATCAGGCTACCGAATCATTCAAACGCAATGATATTGACTTTAAAATAGCCAAAACATCACAAGATGCCTTGAATATCATTGATGAACTGCTTGAAGAATATGACTGCACCACAATAGCTAAAGCCAAGTCAAACACTTTAGGTGAAATTGACCTTAAAAATCATCTCAAGGACACAAACATTGACGTTGTTGAAACTGACCTTGGGGATCGTATTTTACAGCTTAAAAAAACAGATAACAAGCCGGTTCATCCGACAGGACCTGCTTCTCATTTGAACATATCAAAAATAACTGACATTGTCAATGATTCTCTGGACACAAACGTCAATCCCGAAGCCAGGGAGATTATGGAAACCGTAAGGGCAGATGTTCTAAAACGCCTTGAAAGTGCCAATGTAGGTATAAGTGGAGCCAACGCTATAGCGTCCGAAGAGGGGTCCCTTGTAATGGTGCACAATGAGGGCAATATTTCAATAGTTTCACTAAAGGATTTGCATATAATTGTAGCTGGAATCGATAAAATAGTGCCTTGTCTTGAGGACGCAATATCTGTTGTGAAGCTTGAAACAATCTTTGCAACTGGAAACTATGTTACATCATATATGAATGTAATTTCAGGACCGTCAAAAACAGCAGACATCGAGAAAAAACTTCTCAAAAACATGTACGGCGCCGAAAAGGTTGTAGTAATACTTCTGGACAATGGAAGAAGCGAGGCAACTGCAGAATGCCTGTACTGCATAGGCTGCGGAAACTGTGTGGTTCACTGTCCGGTATACAATGCAGTGGGCAACGAATTCGGATTTAACAATTACCTTGGAGGCCGTGGAGTTGCAATGTCAAAATTCATTGAGGATGATGAGACATGCTATAATTCAGGCCTTTACATGTGTACATTATGCGGTCTGTGCACTTTAAACTGTCCGGTATCAATTCCTACAAATGAAATAATTGAAAACATGAGAAAGTTATCCACTGATGTCGGTTTTTACCCTAAGGCTCATGGCATCATCAAGGACAATGTCAGGGATAATGATTCTCCTTATTAACGCTATTTTTTTTTAAATTTTTTTTTAAACCAATAATATTATAAATAATAAAGAAGTAATATTATTATATTATAAAATTATATTTTATTGGAGGAAATTTATGCTTCTATTAATAAGTCCTATAAATCGTGAAGAAGCTCTCGAATCTATTGAAGGCGGAGCAGATATTGTTGATGTGAAAAATCCTAAAGAGGGTTCTTTGGGTGCTAATTTCCCTTGGGTCATAAAGGAAATCAGGGAATTGACTCCTGAAGACAAACTTGTCAGTGCCACTTTAGGTGATGTGCCTTACAAACCAGGTACAGTTTCACTTGCTGCAATGGGTGCACACGTTTCAGGGGCAGATTATATTAAAGTTGGATTATATGGAACAAAAGACCATGATGAAGCGGTTGAAGTCATGGAAAACGTTGTAAAAACTGTAAAAGATGTAAGTGAAGATACTATTATTGTAGCAGCAGGATATGCGGATGCTCACCGTGTAGGTGCAGTAGGCCCAATGGAAATTCCAAAGGTAGCTAAAGATGCAGGATGCGACCTTGCAATGTTGGATACTGCTGTTAAAGACGGTCATACATTATTCGATTATTTAGATATTGATCAATTAAAAGAATTTGTAGAGGAAGCTCACAGCTATGGTTTGTTAACTGCACTTGCTGGATCCGTTAAAAAAGACCAATTGAAACCATTGCACGATATCGGTTGTGATGTTGTAGGTATTAGGGGAGCAGCATGTGTTGGCGGTGACAGAAACACCGGTAAAATACACCATACTGCAGTAGCTGAGCTTAAAGAATTATTGGATTCATTCTAATCAGGTGTAAATTATGTCATATTCAAAAAAAGTTCAAGAAGCAAGAATGTCTTATACTTTTGATGATTTTCTCTTAACTCCAAATGCAAGTTATGTGGAACCAAAAGATATTGACACTACTATTGAATTAGGTAAAGGAATTAAATTGAACATCCCTGTTTTAAGTGCTGCTATGGACACTGTAACAGAAGCAGATCTCGCAATTGCTATGGCACAGCAGGGGGGTATTGGAGTTCTTCACAGAAATCTGTCACTTGAAAGGCAGGTTGAAGAAGTTAAAAAAGTTAAGAATGCTGAAGATTTAACCATCCGTGATGTTATAACCATTTCTCCGGACTCTACCGTTAGTGAAGCTGAAACAGTAATGCATGATGAACTCATCAGCGGTTTGCCTGTAGTTGATGATAACTCTGAAGTCATGGGTATCATATCCAAAAGGGATATCAGGCCTGTTTTAAAATCAGAACCTGCAACACCTATTAAGGATATAATGACCTCTGATGTTGTCACTGTTGAAGAAGGAGTTTCCGCTGAAGAGGCATTGAACGTCGCTTATGACAATAAAGTCGAAAGGCTTCCTGTTGTTCGTGATGGTAAACTGGTAGGAATTATCACTATTAAAGATATATTGAACAGGTCCCAGTATCCTAATGCCGCACGTGATAAAGACGGAAACTTTTTGGTTGCTGCAGCATGCGGTCCGTTTGATTTGGACAGGGCTATGGCACTTGATCAGGCCGGTGCGGATATCATTTCCATTGACTGTGCTCATGCACACAACATGAATGTGGTCAAATTCACAGAAACCATTAAGGATAACATTGACGCTGAATTATGTGTAGGTAACATTGCAACTGCTGAAGCTGCAGAAGACTTGATATCCATGGGCGTAGATGCACTTAAAGTAGGTATCGGTCCAGGTTCAATGTGTACCACCCGTATTGTAGCAGGTGTCGGAGTTCCTCAGTTAACAGCAATTTCCGATGTTGCTGATGCAGCTGCAGATTCAGGCATTCCTGTCATTGCCGATGGAGGTATCAGATACTCCGGTGATGTTGCAAAAGCTATTGGTGCAGGTGCAGATGCTGTAATGCTCGGTAACTTACTTGCGGCATCCTATGAAGCTCCAGGTGATATTGTTGTAATGAACGGTAAGCAATACAAAAAATACCGTGGAATGGGATCCATGGGTGCAATGACCAGTGAATATGATGGTGGAGCAGACAGATACTTCCAAGGCCAAAAAAGTAAAATGAATCATACTAAATATGTTCCTGAAGGAATTGAAGGTGCTGTACCATACAGAGGAACCATTGAAGAAATTTTATTCCAATTGGTTGGTGGTTTAAAATCCTCCATGGGTTATTGCGGTGCAAAGGATATTGCTGCAATGAAAGAAAAAGCCAGATTCGTTAGAATTACAAGCAGTGGTATTAAGGAATCCCACCCTCACGACTTGTTGATTACTAATGAAAGTCCTAATTATCCAACTCTTGAATAGTTGGGTAATTTCATTATATTTTTAGATGAGATTTCAAATATGGCAATACGATTTATAGGAAATTAAAATTTCTCATCTAAATAATATTTTTTCTTGATTATCATTGGTTTTTTCTTTAAAATGCTCATTTTTAGCAAACCTTTAAATATTAGTAAATACTATATTATCATATTAGATAATTTTATGATTATTTTAGATAATCTATGTAAATTAAAATAATTTACATTATTAATTAAATTTTATTATTACGGAGAGAATATAAATGGCAAGAACTAAAAAAGTTGGTATCACAGGTAGGTTCGGTGCAAGATACGGAAGAAAAGCAAAAAGATCTGTTAAAATCATTGAAGAAAACATGAAAAAAAATCATGTTTGTCCTAAATGTGATAGACCTTATGTAAAAAGACAAGCTGCTGGAATTTGGAAATGCAAAAAATGTGGTGCGGTTTTCACCGGAGGAGCTTACATTCCACAAACTCCTATGGCAAAATCTGCAGCACGTAGTATCAGAGACATTAAAGTGGAGGAATAGGCTTTGTATAGATGTCCACGTTGTGGAGCAGAAGTAGACCATAAAAGCTACATGGAAAATAAATGTCCTAAATGCAGATATAGGATTTTATTTAAAAATGTTCCAGAAACTACTAGAATTATAAAAGCAAGATAATCTCTTTGCTTTTACCATATTTTTTTACTATTTTTGATTTAAATGTTAATTTCAACTTCTAGAAAACCTTCTCAAAAAACTAGAAAGTTTTGCAAAACTTTAGCGCGCACTACCGATTCAACCTCTGTCAACAGGGGAAAAATGAATATGCGCGAACTTCTCCTGAAAGCTCTGGAATTGGATGAAATTAACCTGGCTATTGTTAATGAAATTAAAGGAAACCCAAGTAAAATAACCTTTTATTCAAATAAGGGTGAAGTGTTACTTGTTCTTTTAATCAGCATTTCTATGGACAATAATGAAAAGCTTAACATTGCGCCATCCCAATTGAAAATAGTTTCCAGCTTCGATAAACTCAATGTTTTAAGCGATATTTTTGATATGGAACTGGTAGACAGGGCAGAAGACAATTTCATAATTATTTCTAAGCATGAAAATTTAATAGCTAAGATTAACTTCGTCAATAAATTTGGAGAGAAGCTCAACTTCCAGATTAACGTTAAAAAGATTTTAGAGGCACCTCATGATTGATGAAACTCCTCTTGAATCTGTCAAAAGCAACATATCCGTTGAATTTGAAAGCCCTGCACAGGCTAAAATAATTTATGACGCTATCATTCTGGAATTTGAAACCGCTCCGGATTTCAGATCATCAATGACCATCGAACTGGATGGTCGTGAAATCCTGATCAATATCGATGCAGAGGATTCAACCTCATTTAGGGCATCTGTAAATTCTGCTATTAAATGGATTAAATTGGCGCTAGAAATAAATAATTTAACAAACTAATAACGTTTATAAAAATAATTAAATAGGTGATATTATGGAGATTCCTGAAAACATTCAAAACCAATTAAATCAGTTTCAACAATTACAACAACAAGCTCAAGCAGTAACCATGCAAGTTCAAAATGTTGAAATTCAAATTCAAGAAACTGAAAAAGCATTAGAAGAACTCAAAAAAGCTGATGAAACTACTGAAGTATTCAAACAAGCTGGAACTTTACTTATTAAAGTTGAATATGCAGACGCATTAGCAGATATGGAAGACAAATTGGAAACTCTCGAGTTAAGAAAACAAACCATGTCCCGTCAAGAAGAAAGGGTCATGAAAAAACTTGAAGAAATGCAAGCTACTATCCAAGCTGCTATGCAAGGTATGGGCCAATAGGCTTAATACTTTCTTTTCTTTTTTTAGATTAACATGTCAAAACTCAAAAAATTATCCCAAGATGATTTATCAACTATTTCTGATGACTTCGGTGAGATTTTAGAACGTGAAGTTTCCAAAAACATTTCAACCAAGGAAGTCGAGGATTTGGATTTGGATATCATTATCAATTATGAAAATGACCAGTTGGACGTTGATGTGGATGTAGGCGTCTTGTTCGATGCGCTTTCCGACATTAACCAGGACCAAATCATGAAAGCTATTGACGGTGCTTATTTGAAATTTGATTCCTATATCGATGAGAATTACAGGGATTAATTATTTTTTTTTAATTTCGTAGTAATACTTTTTTTATAATTTTTATCAAATATAGTAATACTTTTTTATAAAAAAGTATTTATACTACTAGTTGACAATATTTATATTGTGCAATGACGATTATGATTCAGCCATATTAATTGCATTATTAATTAGTTTGAAGTAACACAATAGCTTAGCAATTATATAAAATGATTAATACTATCTTTCAATTTCCCTCTAATTGTTACTTCAAACTGAATTAATTCAATTTAACTTTATCAACCTAATTTTATTAAATTTCGCTAACTTTAATCGCTTAAAAAAAGTGCGTTTTATGATTTTCATGTTTTATATTTATTTTGTTTAATTGAATATCATATTTTTTATATTTTTGATTTAATTTTTTTATAATAATTAAAAATTATTTATTCAAGTATACTTTAATTTTTCTAAAATAGAGTAACATTTATATACTATGTGACTAAAAACTATAAGTAGAGGTTCATAACGTCTCTGTTATTAATCTTAAATTGATCATTATTTTTATATTCTCGAAGGGGGCTAAAAAACACATTGGCTTCCTTCACCTCCTTGAATTTTTTTATATCTTTTTATACTTTGATATTCTAACTATTATTATGATTAAGAAAATTCCAGTTATTGATTTGAAACAGCACCAGGCCGTAAGCGGCAAATCAGGTATGAGAGATACATACACACCACTAAAAACTGTTTTTGCACCATCATCCAGTCCTGTTGAAATAGCACAGGGTCTCAAATTAAACGGTGCAGATGAGATGTACATCGCCGATCTGGATTTGATAGAATCTGTGGGCCACAACATCGACGACATAAAAATGGTGAATACTATTCTGCCGGTGATGTTTGACGGCGGTGTCAAAAACCTTGAGGGATTTGAGTTTTTCCTTGATTATGCATTCAAGATTATCGTTCCCACCGAAACCATTGAAAGCATTGATGAGATGCGCAAAATATTTGAAAAGTATCCAAAAGAAAGAATTGTTGTCAGTGTTGATGTTAAAAACAATGAGCTTCTTTCAAAAAACTTCGATTTGAGTTTGTCTGAATTTAAGCAGATTCTAAATGAGCTTGACCCTAATGAAATAATTCTTTTGGACATTACCGGTGTCGGCACGGAAAAGGGATATAACAAAAAGCTTTTGGAAGAATTTGCGGATTTGAAAGATAAACTGATAATAGCCGGTGGTTTGAATAAAAAATCTTTAAGTGAATTGGATTCACTTGGAATAAAAAAAGTATTGATAGGCACAAGCCTACATTCAGGAGAAGTAAAACTTCTAGATTAACAGCCTTAAGACTATATAAGGGAAAATGCATGCTATAATAAATAATGCAATTCCAAAACCTAATTTAGGTTTATTGTCATCTAATGAACCGGAAATTATAAATATTATTGCGAAAAATCCGCAGATTACAGGTAAAATATGAGAAAATATTGTTGTTCCAACTATCGCCATTTTTTATCACTACTATAATTTACTTTTTTTAATTATATAAATATAACTTAATTCTACTTTAGAATTTATAGTTTACAGATTAGATAACTTTTTTATAATTATACTTTAATAATTTTATTAATGAGTGTAGATATGCATCATCATCACAAGAAGGCAGGAAAAAATTTGGCATTTGTATTCTTCATGAATTTGACATTCAATATAATTGTCATAATTGGGGGTTTGGCCACTAACAGTATGGCAATTCTTGCAGATTGCATTCATGACATGTCCGATACTATTTCAATAGCTTTTGCCTGGTTATTGGAACGTGTCGCCCAAAAAGAATCAACAGATAAATATTCATATGGTTATCAAAGGTTTTCAATTTTGGGAGCGGTCATAATATCTGTTTTTGTAATCCTGATGGCTTTCATAATTCTTTCAGAGGCAATTCCAAGATTATTTTCTCCAGAAGGTGTTGATGCGCAAGGAATGCTTTTGGTTGCTATTGTAGGCATAATATTCAAGTCACTTTCAGTTTATCGCCTTCATGAGGGTGAAACATTCAATGAAAAGGCAATATTGATTCATCAGCTCGGGGATATTTTTGAATGGGTGGCAATTCTGATATTGAGTGTCGTTCTGATGTTTTGGAAGGGTGCGCAATATCTTGATCCTTTCGTTTCAATTGGTATTGCATTGTGGCTGATTTTCAACCTCGCAAGAAACTTATACAAATCCTTTGAGGTTCTTCTTCAAAAGGCACCGGATAATTTCGATGTTGATGAGCTCAAATCCTCAATCAATTCCATCGAAGGTGTTAAATCTATAGATGGTTTTCACCTATGGTCACTTGATGGAATCGATTCGGTCTTAACGTTGAAGCTGTCCGCTGATAATTTTGAAAATAGGGATGAAATTAAAAAAGAGATTTATAATATATCCTCCAAATATCATATTGTTGACATTACTGTTGAATTTAACTGAAATTAGGGTATTTTTATGACATTGGTTGTTATTGGTCCGGTAACAAATGATTTGGTTGTTATCGGTGATGAAAAGTCTAGCAATGTAGGTGGTGCAACCTACTTTCAAAGTTTTGTTTTTGAGGAATTTTACACAGATTATCTTGCCGTAGTCAATTGCGATGATGAAAAATTGGCTTTTGAATTTCCAAATCCGGATAAGGTCAGGATAGTCTTAAAGCAGGACACTCATTTTTTTGAAAATAACTATCCGGACAAAAACAATAGGGATGTCAGGCATCAGCTGAGTAATTTTTGCCGAATTCCAATTTATCCTGAAGATCTTGAGGAAATCCTGCCCGAAAATATCGACGGTTTTGTTTTGAATCCCCTGAACCGCTATGACTTTCCAGCCGAAACTGTCGAATATCTCAAAACTTTCAATGTCCCTATGTTTTTATCGATACAGGGTTTTTTGAGAGTCTGCGGCGTTAAAGTAAATGAAAATTACACTATAAAATTAGATAACTTTGATAAATTAAGTACTATTTTAGAGGGTGCCTCTTCAATATTTCTGGATGAGGCAGAAGCAAGCATCATTGGTTCGGACCTTGATGTAGATGAGATGGTCATAACTAACGGAAGTAAGGGGTCTCGAATAGTCGGTGACGGCGAGATAAAAATAGATGCTGTGGAATGTGTTAATGTTGTGGATACCACCGGTTGCGGCGACACATATATGGCGGCTTATATTTCAAGTAAATTACGGTCCAAATCATCTGAAAATGCAGGCAGATTTGCTTCATCAATCGCCAGTCAAAAAATCGAAAGACATGGTCCCTATTGTAAAAATGAATAGATATTTTTTTAAAGTATTACTAAACTCTTTTTTTAATTATCTAATTTTAATTTTTAATTGTTTTTAAGTAAATTTATTTAATTTAGTAAACTTTATAAGTTATATGAATTAAAATAATATATGTCTTTCTGAATTTTTTTTTACACTAAAAAGGGTCATCATGTTAAACAAATCAAGCAATATAATCGAAAAGGAATTTAAGAATTTACGTAGGGAGCTATTAGATTTAACTTTAAGAAATCAACTTCTTAACTTCAAATCAAGAGCCAAAACCATTACAATTGTAAATCAGACTCCTGTAAATCTTTTCCAAACACTTGTTTTACAGAACAGCAAAATGTATTTTGTTGCCAATAAGAAAGACAAAAAGGAAGACAAGTCTTCAGTTTGGGACCATATTCCCTTCGACTTTTCAAAGTTTTCTGAAGGAGACAGGAAACTGGCAACCGATTTGACCCCAAAGGAACTTCAGAAAAGATTATATTACATTAACAACCAGGCAAAGACAATGCTTCAGGAGCAGGGTTATAACATTTTATACCTGGCTGTCGGATTTTTGGAATGGAAGGACAAATCCAAACCGAGACAGAAAAACAAAGCTCCTCTGGTTCTGATTCCGGTTGCAATGGAAAGGAAAAAGGTTGGAGAATCTTTTAACCTTGAATGGACCGGAGAGGATATTCAGACTAACATTTCACTTAAGGCCAAATTGCTGGAAGGAGGTATTGAACTTCCCGATTTTGAATTCAAAAGGTATGGCGAAGTCATAGACCATTACATTGCAAGCGTTCGCCGAGCAGTATACCGTATGGACGGATGGGAAGTAAACACCGATGTGGCTTTAGGTTTCTTTAGTTTTACAAAATTCGTAATGTATAATGATTTAAACCCAGAAGCATGGGCAGATAATGTTGATTTAACTAAAAATGAATTGATTCAGGCTATTTTCAATCCCGCCAAAAACGATCAGGAGGCATTCAGGGAGGAAGACATTGACTCCCAACTTGAATACCGGTCAATGTATCAGGTATTGGATGCGGATTCATCACAGATTGCGGCGATTCAGGACGTCAAGGCCGGCAGAAATCTGGTAGTGGAAGGACCCCCAGGCACCGGTAAATCACAGACTATTGTGAATTTGATAGCTGAACTTTTGGCGGAAGGAAAATCAGTTCTATTCGTATCAGAAAAAATGGCTGCACTGGATGTTGTAAAGGACAGGTTAACCGGAGTCGGTCTGGGCAAGTTTGTCCTGGAGCTGCATTCCCATAAGACCCGACGTAAGAAATTCCTTAAAGACCTGCAGAAGGCAACCAATGTCAGGGCTCAGGAGCCATTGAACATTGACCAGACAATCCGTAAACTGGAGACTTTGCGCCGCCAGCTTGATGATTATTCTCAAATTATTCACAAACCTGTATTTGCTGTCAACTTGTCAGCATTCCAGTTATATGGTATGAAAGAGTCTGCTGATGACCATTTTGCACGCAAAGACACATTAATGCCATTGGTAAGGTTTGAAAACCCTGAAAACGTTACCTTAAAAGATTTGGATGATATGAAAATTGCCCTGGAAAACCTGGCAGAACTCTACCAGACCATATCCAAGGAAAATCCTTGGAGCAAATGTGCTCCTAAAAGTCTTCTTCCGGGAGATTTAAGAGAAATTGAAATGCTTATCAACGATTCCCTTCACAGTCTGGACAATTTCCTTGTCGAACGTGGAAGGGTCTATGACATTTATGGAATTAAAAAGCCTGATACCTTAAATGAATTTCAGAATTCACTTTCAGCCTTTGAAATAATCAAATCACAGAATGCCGAATTGATTGACGGAAGCATAATCAAATCAGGGGCATGGAACAATAACAATGATGATGCGTTTTTATTAATCAGGGAGCTTGAAAGATATCAGAAATATGCTCCTGCTTTGGATAAGTTTAATCAGAGCATCTATCAGGCCGACATTGACAGACTGATAGCACAGCTATATCACATTTCAAACAAAAGGTTCCGCTTGTTTAATAATAATCAGCACATAGAACTGGTTGAGAGGTATTATGCAGTTCCTGTATCCGGAAGTGCCGAAGATATCATTAGAGAGTTAAAACAGGCAAAGGCAATCATAAAAATCAGAAGAAACCTTGAGGCCAATGACGCTTTAGGTCGAAAGTATTATGGAGGATACTGGCATCTTAATGCAGATCCAAATGACCTGAAAGCTATTGCCCGCTGGATGCATGAATTTACAGCTCTCGTTCGTGACGGAACATTTTCCGAAAGCACAATCGAGCTTATGAGCAGGGATCTATATGACATTAAACCTGAAAGGGACCTTGCTGAATATATTGAAGCCGGAGAAGAGTTCGTAAGGGTGCTTTCAAGATTAAAAGATAAGCTAAATCCAAGAAGCAAGTTAATCTTCAAAAGGGAAACAGGGGACGTGCCGTTTGAAGCATGGAAAGAGCAGCTGTATAATTGGAGAGGACAGCTATCAAGCCTTCATCTATGGTCACAATATCTCAATACCAAAAATGCGCTGAAAACATCTAATGCAAAAATGTTTGTGGATTCAATTGAAAAAAGAAACATTAAAAAAGATGACATTGAAGCATTGGTTGAAGGAAACTTTGCAGATTCACTTTTAAATATATTATTTGTAGAAAATCAGGAATTGGCCACATTTGTCGGAGAGCTTCATGAAAATAGAATTCGTGAGTTCAAGGACCTGGACAGAAAGATTCTAAACCTTAACAGAAAAAGAATTTTCCATAAGTTAAACAGCAACATTCCTAAAATCTTCGGTGGAACTGAAAATCCACAGGCCAAAATCCTTGCAGGAGAATTTACAAGAAAAAGCGGACACATGCCGGTCAGAAAACTTTTGGAAAAGGCTGGTGGAATGATAAAACAAATCAAACCTTGTTTTATGATGTCCCCGTTATCCATTGCACAATACCTGGATCCGACAAATGAGGAACTTCAGTTTGACGTTGTTATTTTTGACGAGGCAAGTCAGGTAAAACCTGAAGATGCACTAGGTGCATTCATGAGGGGTAAGACTGCAGTCGTAATGGGAGATACACAGCAACTGCCTCCAACTTCATTTTTCGACCAGATGTCCGATGCAGACAGTGACGAAGAGGAGGCCACATCACTTGATATGGAAAGTATTCTTCACTTGTGTAAATTGTCCTTCCCTGTCAAAATGCTGAAATGGCACTACAGATCCCGCCATGAATCACTGATTACAGTATCAAACAGGGAATTTTATGATGATGACCTATTGGTTTATCCTTCCCCATCACACAACGACCCTGAACTGGGATTGAAATTCCATTACAACCCGAATACCCAATACCTTAGGGGAGCATCATCCGCAAACCCTCTTGAAGCGGAGGACGTTGTGGAGGAAATCTTCAACCACTTTGAAAAATATGGGGACACTAAAAGTTTGGGTGTCGGAACATTTTCAGTTGCACAAAAGAACGCAATTCTTGAAGCTCTTGAAGTAAAACGTAAAGAAAGACCGGAATTTGAACCTCTGTTCTCAGACAATAAGGAAGAACGTTTCTTTGTCAAAAATCTTGAAACAATTCAGGGGGATGAAAGGGATGTCATTCTAATAAGTATAGGTTATGGATATGACCAGGACGGCAAAATGTCCCTGAACTTCGGTCCTCTGAATCAGGACGGTGGGGAAAGACGTTTGAATGTACTGATTACACGTGCAAGGGAGAAATGTGTAGTATTTTCAAACTTTAAAGCTTATGACATGAAATTAACTGCAAACCCTCCGTATGGTGTAAAATCCTTGAAGGAATTTTTGGAATATGCGGAAAACTTGACCCTTGGAACTAACAGTCCTGACGCACACACAAAAGAACCTTTCGAAGATGCGATAGCCAGTTTCCTGGAGGAGAACGGCTATACCGTAGACAGACAGATTGGATGTGCAGGATTCAGGGTTGATTTGGCAATCGTAGATGATGAAAACCCTGGTAAATACATTTTGGGAATCACAACTGACGGAAAAATGTATTCCTCAAGTAAAGTGGCCCGTGACAGGGACAGGCTTCGTGAACAGGTACTTACAGGTTTAGGCTGGAAGCTGTATCACTTATGGTCTACTGATTGGTATAGAAACAGGGATTTGGGACGTAAAAAACTCTTGGAAAATGTTGAAAAGTCCATTAAAAAATCCCGTGAAGAGGAAAGGCGCAGATCTGAAGAAGAGAAAAAATTAGCTGAAAAAAGAAGACTGGAAGCAGAGAAGAAAGCAGAGGAACTGCGGTTGGCACGTCAAAAAGAGGAAGAGGAGCGTGCCAAAAAAGAAGCTGAAGAAAAAGAAATAAATCCTGAGGACATAGGTCCAAATGATTTTGTAGAAGTTGAAAAAGTTGATGACGGAGATATTTTGGAAAAACCTATTGACGTATCCGAAATCAATCCTGAGGAATTCTTTGCAGATGATGATATAAAGACAGCCTCAGGTAAAAACACTCAAGATAAATCAATTAATGAAGATAATGATTCTCAAAAAGAAACTCCATCTGAATTTGTAGCTGTAGAAACTCCTGATGAAGAAATTAAGATTGAGGAGACTCCATCTGAATTTGTAGCTGTAGAAACTCCTGATGAAGAAATTAAGATTGAGGAGACTCCATCTGAATTTGTAGTTGATGATACTGATGGAGAAGAAATTAAGATTGAGGAAACTCCATCTGAATTTGTTGTTGATGAAACTCCTGATGAAGATGATTCATTAGATGCGGGTTCTGATGTTATTGATGAAGTTTCTGATGATGTTTCTGTTGGGGAATCTGTTGTTGATGTTCCAGATGAAAAACAGGATGTTATTGAAGATGAAGTTTCTGATGATGATAATGAAGTTTGGGAAGCTAATGATGATTCTGTTAATCAAAATGATGATGCGGAAGTGTGGGAATCCGATGAAGGTGTAGCTCCTGAAGATAATGCTGAAGTTTGGGAGGATGACACTGATTATGCTGACATCGAAGACGAGTCAGAATCACAGTCAATTGCTCAAAAAGTCAATCAAAAGGTAAAATCATTCTTTAGACATGACGATTCGGATGATGAAAGTTCATCTAAAAGTTCATTTTTCTCATCACTTAAATTTGAAAACGGTTTGGGTGAAAATACCGACATGGAGGATGAATTTGAAAACAATATAAAAGAGTCTGTTAAAGATGAAAAAATAGATTTTGGATCTGATGATGGTTATATTTATGTTGATCACTCCAATGATGAGGTAGCTGAAGATATTGAAGAACCCGAAAAGCCTGACATTAACGATTACGTTTCCAAAGAAGAAATGGAGTATTATGTTGATGAAGACCCTATTGATGATGAAATCACTCCAGATGAAACAGTTAATGAAAAAAATATTAAAAAACCTATTTTCAGTGATAGAATTAATATTAAATCCGATGACGACTTTAAAGACGAATTCAATTCAGTTAATGTTGATGATGATGTTAATGTTGATGATGTTAATGTTGATTTAGGTTCTGTTAGTGTTGATGATGATGTTGATGTTAATGAAAAAATCAATGATGATGATAAGGTTGATTTAGGCTCCGATGATGATTATATTTATGTTGACCATTCAGATGACGAAGTAGCTGAAGAAACCGAGACAGCTGACGACACCCCAGAGTATGAGGATAAACCTCAAAAGGAAATGAATGTTCAAAATAAATCCAAGAAATCCAAATTTGTTAAAACCATAATATCTGGTGTTGTCAATGCTGAATCCAGACTCGAACCGGAAGAAATAGAAACTGTCCGTGGGGAAATTGTAGAAGAGGATGAAACCCCATTATATAAACCTGCTCCTAAAGATGAATATGTTGTAGAAGCAGAAATCGTAAATGGTGGAGTAGGCTCTTCTGAAGACCTCTTTGAAAAGCCAAATCATGAAGAAGATTATTTTGAAGAGGATGAGGAATTGAACATTTTCACAGATGACCTTCCGGATTTAAGTCAGGAGGAGTATGAGGAAATCAACAATGAAGCAACCAGAATAATTGATGAGGCCATGAACGAATTCATGAGTGATGTGTTCGATAAGGAGGATTCTCCTACTAATGATGATGGTTCATTTGAACACTCAATTGAGAATAAATTTGTCGATGAGGAAATAGCTGACGACATTGAAGTTGAAAGTGAATTTGTTGAACCGAAAAGTGAAGAATATACTGACATTAACATTCAAGAAAAACCTAAGGAAGAGGAAATAATCAAAGCAAATGAGGCAAATGTTCAAGATAATGAGGATGTTAATGTGGTTGATGATATTGTTGAAGATACATCTACATCAGTTGATGACGTAATATACTTTAAGGGTGCAACTGATGTGACAAATCCTTTGAGAAAGAATAATGTCTATTACAAGGAACATAACAGCAGGTCATTAAAAGATTCCATTAGGGGAATTAAAAAGGATATGCAGTACATTAACAAATCCCTTAATGAAATTGAAAATCCAACTCAAATAGACTATGTTTCAGTAGTTGACAGGACAGAAGAATATGACCCTAACGATTACTTGTCAAGGCCGAGCGATGATGATTCGGATAAGATAATTCAAATGGAAAAGGATGCCACAGTTGAAGAAAGACAAATAATTGATGAATCATTTGATAGGGAAGTTCCTGATGATGTAATAGTGACTGTAAATGAGCAGTACAGACGTGAAGAACTTAAGGATCAGGCTCTTGAGAATATCATTCAAAATGCAGATGACGATTACAAACAAATCGAAAAGAAAAGGTATCAGAGCTCAAATAAGTTAAAGGCATTTGACGATAAAAAACTTCCTGGCAAAAGGAAACCGGAAGATGAGATAATAGATTATGTCAAGGCTGATGATATCGGATTGACTCCTCAAAATGACCTATATGCAATGCCGATTCCTAAGGTGGCAAAATCAATTAAAGCTATTGTTGATGTCGAAGGACCTATTCATGTCAAGGAGGTTACGGCAAGAGTCAAGGACAGCTGCAATATTAAAAGGGCGGGTTCCCATTTGAAAAAAACAGTTAATTCCGCAATTGGTGAAGCCGAAAAAACAGGTGATATCATAAAAATCGGTGACTTCCTCTATGATGCTTCAAACAATAATGTAGTCATAAGAAAAAGGAACAAACCTAACATTGAACTGATATCCGATGAGGAAATAGCTAAAAGCATTGAACTGGTGCTTATTCACAATCAAAACATATCAACCAAACAGATTGCAAAGGAAGCCTCACGTAACTTTGGATTCAGGTCCACTTCCAAAAAGACAGCTACCAGAATAAACAGCGTTTTGGATTTGATGATTGCAAACAATCGTGTAAAGATTGTCGATGATTATGTTGAACTAAATTAGGAGGTCTTCATGTCAACCAAAGTCAAATCTCCTGATAACCTGCCGAATAAGCCTGGCGTCTATATTATGCGTGATGCATCCGACACCATAATCTACATCGGAAAGGCCAAAAATCTTATCAAAAGGGTAAAATCTTATTTTCGCGAAAAGCTAGACAGGCCTAAAACTCAAATTCTGATGAGTCACTTTGACAGTCTGGAATATATTATAACGAATTCTGAAAAAGAGGCTTTGATTCTAGAGGCAACATTAATTAAGAAATACCGTCCCAGATATAATGTCCAGTTAAAGGATGATAAAAGGTATCCTTATGTCAAGATAACCGACGAGAAGTTTCCGCGTTTGCTTATTACAAGGAATGTAACCAAAAATGGTATTTATTATGGTCCATTTACCGATGTGGGTTCCGTCAAGCAGACTGTCAAGTTTTTAAAGTCATTGTTCAAAATCAGGACCTGCCGCAATATGAACGGGCCATGTCTTAACTCTCAAATTGACCTTTGCTATGCCCCGTGCAATGATGGGATTACTGAAAAGGAATATTCCGAAATCATAAATAAAATCGATTTGTTTTTCCAGGGAAAGTATTCCACTATTGTTAAAAATCTGAAGGTGGAAATGATGGAGGCTGCTGAAAATGAGGAATATGAAAAGGCAGCCGTAATAAGGGACCAGATTGCATCCATCGAGGAAATCATGGAAAAGCAGTTTGTGGATCTGGTTGATGATGATTTGGACCAGGACGTAATAGCAATTTCCCAGGGTGATGATGAAGTTGTGGTTATCATAATGCCGATTAGAAACGGAAAGATTGTCGGAAGGGATGACTTTTTGATGAGTGCATCACAGTATGATTCTCCTTCAGAAATCATGTTTGCTTTCATACAGCAGTATTACGGATATAACAGGCATGTTCCAAAGCAGATTCTTCTTGATGAAGACATTGATGAAAAACAGCTGCTGGAGGAATGGCTAAGTGATTTAAGGGGCAATAAGGTCAGCATAAAGGTTCCTCAAAAGGGAGTCAAGTTACGTCTGGTCAAGATGGCCCGCAAAAATGCCGACATTATCAAGCATCAAAAGAAAAAGATGGAATCCGCATTAATCGAGCTTAAAAAATACCTGAAGCTTGAGAGGATTCCCCATGTCATCGAAGGTTATGACATAAGTAACATTTCAGGCAAGTTTGCCGTGGGTTCAAAGGTATCGTTCAAGGACGGAAAACCCAACAAAAAAATGTATAAACATTTCAAAATGGAAACTCCCGGACCGAACGATTTTGCGATGATGGAGGAATTATTGACCCGAAGATTAAAAATGGTGGACAGGGATCCAGAACCTGACCTCATAGTAATCGATGGGGGCAAGGGACAGTTAGGTATGGCATGCGGAGTATTGGAGAAATTAAATCTCACACATATTCCAATCATTGGTCTTGCAAAGGAATTTGAAGAGATATTTATTCCAAATTCGTCTCGTCCAATTATAATTCCTAAAAATAACCAGGCGCTGCATTTGCTTCAGCAGGTGCGTGATGAATCTCATCGTTTTGCAATAACATATCATAGAAAACTCCGCAGTAAGAATATATCCTCCTCTTCACTTGATGATATTGCTGGAATTGGGAAAAAACGAAAGATTAATCTTTTAAAGGAATTTCAAACAATCGATAACATTAAAAATGCTTCTGTTGAGGAATTAGCCAAAATAGAGGGTATGAATCAAAAAACGGCTGAAAATGTTTATAATTATTATCACTAATTTCTAATCGGTTATTAGAAAAAACAACTAATTTTCCATTAAATTTAAATATAAGTATATTTAAAGTGTTTATTATCAAGTTAAGAGGAATAAATTTTATGGTAAAATGTCCTAGATGTGGATATGAAAATGCATCTTCATCTACTTATTGTGATAACTGTTACTATCTTTTAACTGCAAAAAATCAGTCAGCAGTAAACAAATCAAAAAAGCGTAAAAGATGGAATATAAGTTTTGCTAGAAAGGTAGTACTTATTTTGGGTATAATTGTTGTAGCATTATTGATTTTTACTTTAGTGCAGAATAGCACTCAGAAGGCTCATAGTGATACATTGAATGTTATTTATGATGATGGAAGTCAACATCAGTCTGCTTCTTATCCGTTCAAGGCTGTAATTAAATGTGATGGTGATTGGTCAGCTAAAATGGGCAATCCTGGATATCTTGTAGAAAAATATGGTTCAGGTTCAAGATCTTTTTCACTGGACTGTGCAGCCTGGGATGATGTTGAAATTGATGCCCAAAAAGATAGTGGTGAAGGTCAGCTTCAGGTTCAGCTTTTAAGAAATGGTAAAGTTGTAGCTGAAAATTCAACTACAAATGGTACTAATAGTGTTACTTTGTTTTTTGACAGTTAAACTTGATTAACTGCTTTTTCCAACAATTCTATTAGTTCTTCGGTTTTGTAGAGTCTGATTTCCTGCTCATCCTTACCTTTAAATATTTTGATAAATGCGATCATGTCATTGCATAACTGTTCATACTGAATACTTAGAGTGTTGAAGTTAGACAGTAGTGCAAATGCCTTTTGCTGGTCTAATTTTGGATTGTCATTTAAGATTCTTTCCATATTTGCAAAATGTGTTTCAATCATTATTTTTTCCTGTTCTAAACTATCTAAATATTCTTGAATTTTATTGTCGCTAGCCATTTTTATCACTTGTTTTTAAATATGTACAAATAAAATATAAATAGTTTCACAAATATAATGATATTATTAAAAAGGGGCATAAATAATGATAAAAGTTGAAAACGTAAGTAAAGATTATGAATTGGATAATGGAACAAAGGTCACTGCACTTAAGAATGTCAGTTTTGAAGTTGAAGAGGGTGAAATCGTCGGAATCATGGGAAAAAGCGGTTCCGGTAAAACTACACTTTTAAGGGCATTAAGGGGAGTTGAACACATTGACGAGGGCAGTGTCACTGTAGGTGACGTTACCGTTAAGGCAGGTCAATCCCAGTTCTATTACAACAACCTTAAAAAGGAAACCGCAATACATCTTCAAAGGTCATTCGGCCTATGGCCTGACACAGTGCGTGAAAATGTATTGAGAAAGTTATATGCAAGAAATTACTTCGATGAATCTGATACCAATTTTGAAACCGCAGAAAGCGAATTCGGTGATGAGGCGGATGAACTTTTGGAACTGGTTTCACTTACCCATAAGGCGGATCATTATGCGTCTGTCCTGAGTGGAGGTGAAAAGCAAAGGCTTATCATGGCTCGTCAACTTGCAAAACAACCTAAAGCTTTACTTCTCGACGAACCAGCTACCATGGCATGCCCTAAAACTAAACAGGAAATATTGGATGCGGTTAAAAAAATCAACAAAGAGTTGAATATTACTGTCATTGTTGTGTCCCATTTGCCTGATGTTCAGAAATACCTGGCAGACAGGGTAATTTTACTTGAAGACGGTGAAATTGCCGACGAAGGTACTCCTGAAGAAATCTGTGATAAGTTCATGGAGGATATGCAGCCTATTGTAGATATCCAAAATGTCGCAACCGATGAGGATGTCATTGAAGCCAAAGACCTCAAAAAACGTTTCTACCTGTTGACCGGTGGTGAAGTTCTTGAAATGGAGGACATTAGCTTTAAAGTTCAAAATGAAAATATCTTAAGCATTATAGGTCCGAGTGGTGCCGGTAAAACAGTTCTTTTAAGAATGCTGGGCGGACTTGAGGATCCCGATGAGGGGGATGTGATGTATTATGTCGACGGCGAATGGAGGGATATTGAAATTCCGGGCATTAGCCGTATGAAAATACGCTCAAAATTGGGTTTCATGCATCAGGAATTCTCACTTGTTCATTATTCAACCGTTTTAAGCCAACTGGCTACAAGATTGGGATATAAAAATCAGGATATTGTTAAGGATGCACAGGAAAGAGCAAGAAAAATTGGCATCGGCGAAGAATTGCTCGATTCATTTTATCTTTTGACTGATTTGCCTGAAACAGAAGCAAAACATCGTCTGGAGCAAATCGGTTTGGATGCTGAAATTTTAAATGACCTGTTCCCAAGGTTCCCTGAAACTGCAACCAAGGAAGCCGTAGCGGATATTTTCGAAAATCTTGACTTGGATTTGGATATATTGCCTAGAAGGTCCTATGAATTGTCCGGAGGTCAGCAAGTTCGTGTAATGCTTGCACTGATTTTGGTTTCAAGACCTAAATTCCTTCTTTTGGATGAACCATTCGGTGATTTGGATCCGGTTACCTTAAGGGATGTGACAAATTCACTTAAAAAGATTTCCAAGGAATATGGAATTACAATTGTAATGATTTCACACAATACTGACTTCATCAAGGAATTGAGTAACAGGGCAATCTTTATGGATGACGGCAAAATCATTGATGACAGCGAAAACATCGATGAGATTGTGGACAATTTCATTGACTTCTGCCATGCGGATTACTTGAAGGGTGGTTGCTAGTGTTTGACGTGATTATGGTTCCCGTTGACGGGTCCGAATATGGATTTAAAGCTGCTGATGTAGCCATTGAAATCGCTCAGAAATTTTCATCCAAGATAGCTGCAGTGCATGTTTTGGAAGAATTTTCTTTCAATAGCTATGATTCTGAAGAGGATTCCGGAGATGCAATTCTGGCTAAAATCACAAAAAAAGCTGGCGAAGCTGGTGTTGAAGTCACCGAACACCTGCTTACAGCAGACCCTTTAAGGGACATGAAATTCATAGTTGACCAAACCCGTGCTGATCTGGTTGTTATTCATGCTCATGGGGAAAACAATAATAGGTTTGTCTCATTTGAGGAAAACAGCGTTTCCGATACTCAAATAGGGTCTGTTTCAGAAAGACTTTTAAGAACTTCTGAAGTTCCAGTATTACTGGTAAAATAAACCCTTAAAACTTTTTATTTTTCTTTTTTGTTGCTATAATTTCTATTTTTTTACTATACTTTTAAATATAATAAAAATCTTACTATTCATAAACTAAACTGTTTACTATAAGGAGATATTATGATTGTGAAAGATTGGTGCTCATTCTGCGGAGAATGTGCCGGAGTTTGTCCAAGAAATTTAATTCAAGTAAGAGAATACTCATTGGTATTTAATGATGAAGAATGTAGAGACTGCGATACATGCATTAAAGCATGTCCGATTGATGCTTTAGAAAAAGAGGAATGATTTATATGATTGAAACTGATGTAATAGTAGTTGGTTCTGGACCTGCAGGTTCCAGTGCAGCAAAACACGCTGCATTAGGTGGAGCAAAAGTAATTTTAATGGATAAAAAATCCGAAATAGGATCACCAAAAAGATGTGCAGAAGGAGTTTCAATTCAAGGCCTTGAAAAATTAGGAATTGAACCATCTCCTCGCTGGATTACCAAAAAGATTGAAGGTGTAAGAATACAGACACCTGACGGAACAGATGTCTGGTTAACCGAAGATCAAGTAAAAATCCCTGAAGCAGGTTACATTCTTGAAAGAAAAGTCTTCGATAAGCACATGGCAATGGATGCCGCAAGAGCAGGTGCTGAAATCAGAATCAAAACCTTAGTGACAGGCATTGATAAAATTGATGATGGTTATATAGTCTACACTGAATGCATGGGAGAAAAAATAGACTACAAATGTAAAATCTTGATTGCAGCAGACGGTCCTGAAGGTCATGTTGCAAGATGGGCAGGATTAAGACCTGCAGCAAAACCTAAAGAAATGGAATCAGGAGTACAGTACGAAATGTGTAATGTGGAATTTGAAAAACCTGGTGTAATCGAATTCTACCTCGGTTCATGTGCACCTGGAGGTTACGTATGGATTTTCCCAAAAGGTGATGACATCGCAAATGTCGGTTTAGCTATATTACCTCACAAAGCTGAAAAAACAGCAAAAGAATATTTGGATGATTTCGTAGCAAAATCTCCTTATTTGAAAAACGCACAGGCTGTTGAATTGAATGTTGGTGGAGACCCTGTTGGCGGAATGACCAAAAAATTATATGACGACAATATCATGGTTGTCGGAGATGCAGCAGGTCAGGTAAATCCATTGACCGGTGGAGGAATCATCTCCGGTATGACCGGTGGAATGTGTGCAGGTAAAGTGGCCGCACAGGCTATTAAAGAAGACTGCTCTAAAAAATACTTAAAAATATATGATGAAATGGCTCATGAAGAACTTGACCATGAAATCAAAAGATATAAGAAAGTACAGGAATACCTCCTTACTTTATCTGATGAAGAGCTTGACAGCATTGGTCACGCTTTCCAGGGAGAGGACTTTGAAAAAATTTCCACAACAGAAATCGTTAAGAAATTAATTAAATTATCTCCAAAAGCATTACTTAAATTAGGTAAATTCGTATAATGGTGAAAACATGATTTTAGTTACTGGTGGAGCAGGTTACATAGGGGCACATACAAATAAAGCACTGCATGCCGCAGGTTATGATACTGTTGTAGTCGACAATCTTTGCAAAGGATATGAAAACTTTGTAAAATGGGGATTTTTTGAAGACTGCGATTTCGGAAGCGGTGATTTAAGAGAAGTATTTAAAAACTATGACATTGATGGTGTCATTCATTTTGCAGCATTTTCATCAGTAGCAGAGTCTGTTGAACTTCCTCAAAAATACTTCAAGAACAATTATAAAAATACGCTAAACCTTTTAAAAATCATGAGGGAATTTGGTGTTGACAAATTTATCTTGTCATCCACTGCTGCTGTTTACGGAAATCCAGAAAAAATTCCAATCACTGAAGACAGTGATTTAAAACCAATCAATCCTTATGGACACTCCAAATTCATTACAGAAAAGGCGCTTCAAAGAGAAGCGGACAAAGGTGATTTCAACTATGTATCATTAAGATACTTCAACGCAGCAGGATGTGACTTTGACTGTGAAATCGGTGAATTGCATGACCCTGAGACTCATCTGATTCCTTTGGTATTGGATGCCGCCATCGGAAAAAGGGACAGCATTTCCATTTTTGGCGATGATTATGACACTCCTGACGGAACATGTGTCAGGGATTACATTCATGTAAATGACCTTGCAGATGCACACATCAGGGCATATGAATATTTATGTAGCGATAATGAATCAAACATCTTCAACCTGGGAAACGGTGAAGGTTATTCCGTTCGTGAAGTAATTGACATGTGCAGAAAAGTCACAGGACGTGATTTTGAAGTTAAAATTGATGAACGCCGTGAAGGAGATCCTGCAATATTGATAGCGGATTCAACAAAAATACACGAAAAACTGGGCTGGACTCCTCAATATGATCTCGAACAGATTGTAGAGTCTGCTTGGGCATGGCATCAGAAAGTGAATAAAATTTAGGTAATTTTCATGGAAAATGAATACCACGAATCAAAAATTGATGTTCGTATAATTGTTCAGGGTTTGGATGTTGCACAGCTTGTTTCAAAGGCTGTCAACAATATTCAACTTGAAAACGATTATAACATCATTGTTTCATCAATTATTCCTACCACAGAACTGAGCATCGTCAAGAAGGTAGCTTCAGGTGCCGATATATTATTGATTGGAGGGTATGGGCATGATGAAACATATAACATTCTTTTTAATGAACTTAAAACAGATTTCAATCACATCGGTCTGTTTGATTACAACAACATCATCATAGAAGATGAGTCATTAGATTTCAATCTTGCGGAAAAGGAAATCCTGAATTCTATAATTAGATCAACATTGTCCTATTCTTTAAATCTGATCAATATCCACACTTTGGAAAACAAGCTGATGAAGGTAACCCATAATTACAATAACCTTTTGGATGACTATAATCAGCTTATAAAGGAAAATGAGGTATTGACTCAGCAGAACAACGAATTAATCGAGGATATTAATGATGTTAAATCAGATTTCTCCGCATTTAAACTGAGATATGAAGACATTTATTCAAAGGACATATTGGAAATCTTCAATCTCGAAGAGCTATGGCAGGAAACATTCAGGCAGGATCTGGTCGATGAGGAACGTATTGTCATTGCAACTAACAAGTTTCGTCCCGAAAACATTATCGTTGGCCAAAACTATATTGCGGCGGAGTCAAAATCAAAGGCTGTCGAATGGCTGAATATTGTCCGAACTGCATTAATATTCGTTGATGAAAATTCCGAAGAGCTGAAAAAAGAGCTGAATGAAACAGAAACGGAAGAAAAAATCCCTGAAGTCAAAGACGACTACGACATTTCCAACAGCTTTGAAAATTTCTGGGATTAGCTAAAATCAACTAATTCTTTTCCATTCATTATAACTGCCTTCAATTTATTTTTTGCAATATTATTCAATCATATTAGCTATTAAATCAAGTGATTAATTTCTTCATTTTCATGTTTTTGAAAAAATGATTTGTGGAAATTTCATGATGTTGCTGTGATTGTCTCACTAAAACAATTATTATTTTATACTAGTTTTTAGATAATTATAATCATACTATTTTATAGGGAGTTTATAAATGCAAGGTGAGATGGAAGATAAGTGTGGTATTGTTGGAATCCATTGTGCAGATGATTCTAAAAATGTCGCATCTTTTGTTTATTATTGTTTGTATGCTTTACAGCACAGAGGTCAAGAATCAGCAGGTATAGCTACTTTTAATCCGGAAATTGGTTTGAGTCATTATTGTGGCATGGGCTTAATCACTGATGTATTTAGGGATTATGATGTTCATAGCTTATTAGGAAGCAGGGCAATCGGCCATGTAAGATATTCAACTACCGGACAATCAAAATTAGAAAATTCACAACCTTTTGTAACTGATTTTGGAGATGGATTTATTGCCATGGCTCATAATGGTGATATTGTCAACTCCGATGAGTTAAAAAAGGAACTTATCGATGAAGGATTTTATTTCAAATCCGACTGTGATTCCGAAGTGATATGTTATATGCTTAAAAAAGAGCATTATGACAATGACAAGGATGTTTTGGCTGCTATTGAAGCAGTATGTAAAAAGCTTGTAGGATCATATGCACTGACAATCCTGGTCGACGGTGAATTGTATGGTGTAAGGGACCCTATGGGAATAAAGCCTCTTGCTATTGCTAAAAGGGATGATGAATTTATATTGGCTTCTGAAACTGTCGCATTCGATGTAATCAATGCAGAATATATCAGAGATATTGTACCTGGTGAAGTAGTTCACTTCAAAAACGATGAAATCAATTCCTACATGCTCGAAAGTGCAGGAAAATGCAAACTTTCACACTGCATGTTCGAATACGTATACTTTGCAAGACCTGATAGTACCATTGATGGCATCAACGTTTATGAAACCAGGATGAATATCGGTCGTCAGTTACGTGAATTGTATCCTATCGATGCTGATTTGGTTATTCCAGTTCCGGATTCTTCAATTCCTGCAGCCATCGGATATTCCAGAGCATCAGGAATTCCATACGGTGAAGGTTTAATCAAAAACAGATATGTGGGAAGGACATTTATCATGCCGACCCAGGAAGAAAGGGAACTTGCGGTAAGAGTAAAACTTAACCCTATAAAAGATGCCATTAAAGGCAAAAAGATTATTTTAATAGATGACAGTATTGTAAGGGGAACAACTTCAAAACAGTTGCTTGACCTTGTTAAGGAAGCTGAACCTGCGGAAATACACTTTTTAGTAGGATGTCCTCCTGTTATTGCACCATGTTACTACGGTGTTGCAATGGCAACCAAAAAGGAACTGATTGCTGCAAATTATTCTACTGATGAAATCAGGGAACAATTGGACATTGACTCTTTAGGTTACATTACCCTTCCTGCTTTGGTTAAAGCTATCGGAATGCCTGAAGAGAACTTGTGTTTAGGCTGTCTGAATGAAGAATATCCTACAGAAATTCCTGAAGGGCTTGAAGCTGAAACCTACTACAAACCTTAGATACTTATGGTTGAATTATTAGCTCCGGCGGGAAATTTCATTTCCCTTCGCGCCGTTTTGGAAAATGGTGCCGATGCAGTTTACTTTGGCCTTGATGACTATAACATGAGGGCCAATGCAAAAAACTTTTCGATAGATGACCTATCGGAGGTTTCCAAAATAGCTTCTCAATATGGAGCCAAAACATATCTGTGCACCAACATTATCCTAAACGAGAGACGGGCCAGTGAACTGGAATCCAAGCTGGAGAAAATTTCATCATCTGATATTGACGGACTTATTTTATCTGACATAGGCCTTATTGAGGATACCGTATCCCACGGTCTTGAAGCCCACATCAGTGTTCAGGAAAATGTCACAAATTCATATACATTAAGGACTCTTAAGAAACTTGGCGCCAAAAGGGCAATTCTCTCAAGGGAGCTGTCTTTGCGCGAAATCACTGAAATCACTAAAAAATCACCGATTGAAACCGAGATTTTTATTCATGGTGCAATCTGCATGGCAATTTCAGGGAGATGTTTTTTAAGTTATGGGCTTTATGGAAGAAGTGCAAACTGTGGGGATTGCCTGCAGCCATGCCGTAAGAACTGGACATTGACATATGAGGAAGGAGAAGACAATGTCATAAACTTTTCAGATGTTGAAGATGAGACATTTGTCATTACAGGAAGTGATGACGGAAGCTACAGAACCAACTTCTTTTCACCAAAGGACATGTGCATGATTGAATACATTCCGCAGCTTATGGAGAGCGGTGTGGCATCATTCAAAATTGAAGGAAGAGCCCGTAGTCCTGATTATGGTGCAATGGTTACAGGAATCTATCGCGAAGCTATCGATTCCTATGAGAACAACCCTTCACAGTATAATGTTAAAGACGAGTGGATGGACGAGCTGACAAGCGTATTCAACCGTGGTTTTGATACCAACTTTTATTTCAGCACTCCATTCGAGGTAAGTGAAGACAACCAGTCAAAATATATCAAAAGAGACATAGGACAGGTTGTAAACTACTACAGCAGGGTTAAGGCTGCTGAACTGAGGATATGGGATGATTTAAAGATTGGAGATAAAATCATCATCCAGGGCCAGACCACAGGCTCAATTACACACACAATAGATTCCATGCAGATTGAAGGAAAGCCGGTTGAAAATGTGGATAAAAACTCCAATGTTGCTGTTTCAATACCTACTAAAGTTAGAAAAAATGATTTTGTTTATAAATTAATTGAGAGGAATTCGAATGATTAAAAAAATTGCTATATATGGAAAGGGAGGAATAGGAAAAAGTACTACTGTGGCAAACTTGTCTGCCGTATGGGGTAGTGATGATTTAAACTGTCTTGTTATTGGCTGTGATCCGAAAGCGGACACAACACGTACATTATATGGCTCAAGAATTCCTACTGTTGTCCATACATTGAAGGAAAACAAAAAACCTGAAAAGGAAGATTTGGTTTTTACAGGTTTTAAGGGCATTCAGTGTGTTGAAAGCGGAGGTCCCGAACCTGGAGTTGGATGTGCCGGACGTGGAGTTATTGTTGCAATGAAAAGGCTTGAAAAGCTTGATATCTTTAATGATGAGTTGGATGTTGTCGTATATGATGTATTGGGTGACGTTGTTTGCGGAGGCTTTTCAGTGCCTTTGCGTGAAAAATATGCTGATGAGGTATTGATTGTAACATCAGGTGAATACATGTCACTTTATGCTGCAAACAATATTGTTCGTGGAGTTAAAAAGCTTAAGGGAAACCTGAGCGGTATTGTGTGCAACTGCAGAAATGTTGACAATGAGGAGCAGATTGTCAGTGACTTTGCAGAAAAGATAGGAACACATGTAGTTGGAACAATTCACAGAAGTAATTTAATTCAGGATGCTGAATTAGATGCAAAAACCGTTATAGAAAAATACCCTGAAAGTGATGAAGCGCAAGAATACAGAAACCTTGCTTCAAGTATAATGAATAATGAAAACATATCCACACCTGAACCTATGAGTGATGAGGAATTTGAAGAGTTCTTCAAGGTGTATGTGTAAGAATGTACTATACAACCTATGCATCACCGATAGGTGATATGTTGATTGCAGGTGATGGCGAATCCATTTGCAGAGTTTCGTTTTGTGGTCAAAAGCATTTGCCGTCATTTGATGATTTCATCAGAAAAGATGAACTGACTATTTTTAGAGATGTAAAAAATTGGCTTGACGATTACTTCGCTGGTTTGAACCCGAAAATCAATTTTAAACTTAATCCTCAGGGCACTGAATTCAGACAAAAGGTCTGGAGGATACTTTCTGGAATTTCCTACGGTGAAACATTGACATACGGTGAAATCGCATCAATGATATCCGAGACAATGTCCGTCCAGGCAGTGGGAGGAGCCGTTGGACATAATCCTATAGCTATTATGATACCGTGTCACAGGGTATTGGGGGCCAATGGAAAATTAACTGGTTATGCCGCAGGCCTTGACAAAAAGATAGAATTGCTGAAACTTGAAAAAATAATGTTTCGGGATTAAACCGGGGGCATATATTTTTCGTCTGTTTTTGCGTAAATAGCTGAACTTTAAATACTAACAGTACAAAAAATATTAAATGGCAATGATAATGTTCAATGAATCTTTTTTTTAGATAAGGCATTGGTACTGTGAATTGCCCGAACCTTCAAAATGTTGTGATGGTTCAGTATAAATATTTAGGTGATAACAATGGCATTGGAAGGAGCAGAAAGAATCGATGAGTTCATGAATGAGGCACAAGTATTTTTCTTGGCAACCGTAGACGGGGACAAACCTAAAAACAGACCGCTTGGTTTTCATTTGCTGAAAGATGGGAAACTTTACTTTGGTGTTGGAAACCACAAGGACGTATTCAAACAAATGCAGGAAAACCCTTATGTCGAAATCGTTGCTTTAGTCGAAACTGACTTTTTAAGATATTACGGAAAAGTTGTTTTCGAACCTGATTACGAACTTGCAGATGCAATAGTTTCCGGAAATGAATTCCTTCAGGGAATTTATAATGATGAAACCGGTTTCAAATTAGCTATTTTCCACTTGGAAGAGGCTACTGCTGAAATCCGTGATATAACCGGAAAAATCAACGAATCATATAATTTCTAATTATATCCTTTTTTTCTTTTTTTCATGAAACTATTTAAATTTTAATTTACATATTTCTCATCAATGAATGCAAATGTCAATGATGAAAAAATTTTTACAAAGGACTTCTTTCTTGTATTCGGAGCTCTGCTTTTTTCAGCGCTGGTAATGTATGCATTGATGTCAACAGTAACGGAATATGCAACATCGCTAGGCTCATCGGCAACCATTGCGGGACTTGTATCAGGATTATACATCTTCGGAGGCCTATGTTCCAGAATCTATTCGGGAAATGCTCTCGAGAAGGTAGGCTGGAAAAAGATAGCCCTGATATTCATGAGCATTCATTTTCTCTCATGCCTTCTGTATTTTTTTGTCAGAGATGTTAATCTGCTTTTGTGTGTTCGCTTCATCCACGGTATAGGTTTTGGAGCAACCGCCAATGCAATAGTTACAATAGCTTCGGATGTGCTTCCCAAAAAACGCTTTGGAGAGGCATTCGGCTATTTTATGCTCGGAACAACAATAGCTGTAGGTCTTGGACCATACATCAGCGGATTTCTATATGATACTGTAGGTCCCTACGGCTGTTTTTTGGCCGCAAGTGTCTTTTCAGGTCTTGCCTTGATTTTCATTTATTTTGTTGATGTCAGCGAGCATGATCCGGCAAACAATCCGGATTCGGTTAGGGATAGTGAAAATAACTATTCAGGTATTGAAAAGGTTTTTGAGATTAATGCCATTCCAGTATCCTTTTTCACAGCCCTGACAAGCCTGGGTTATGTTTCCATTTTATCGTTTTACAGACTGTATGCCGCTGAAGTCGATTTGACTGCGGCATTTTCATGGTTTTTTATAGTGTACTCAATTGTCCTGGTGCTTTCAAGACCTGTTGCAGGCAAAATCCAGGACAGAAATGGTGATTTGATTATTTGTGTTGTCGGAATTGTTGCCCAGTCAGTCGGGCTGCTTTTAATAGCGCTTTGGCCTTCAACATTAACTGTCATGATTTGTGCGGTATGCGCCGCACTGGGTTTCGGAACACTGAATTCCGCATGTACAACAATAGTTACAAGAAACGCCCCCGAACACAGAAGGTCCTATGCAGTCTCAACATTCTATATTTTCTGTGATGGAACAATGGGATTCGGACCGGCACTGCTAGGTATGTTTGCCGTCAACGGATATGCTCCGGTATACCTGATATCTTCTGCAATTACACTGTTGGCTCTGCCAATCTGCATTTACGCTCTTAAAAAATGATTGAAATAAAAATTCTTTTTCTCATGAATGGTGATAGCGTGGTTTGCAGAATAATGTAGATTAGATACATTATTCTGATTCTTCTTTTTCTTTTTGTTTTTCTTTTAAGTTTTCAATTCCTATAATCATTTTATCATCTCAGTATTGATTTTAAAACAACATTTTTGGAATGTCATTTCACTTGATGTTATATTAATTTTTCATAATATTTAAATATTTAGGCATACCTAAATTTTATATATTATATTGGGAAGTCATATATTTACCAAAAAACATAATTAAAATCATGAAAAGGCTTGCAATTTTTGATTTTGACGGAACATTGTTTGATTCTGTGTGGGATGTTGAAATCTGCTTTAACAGAACTCTTGAAATTCATGGTTTTCCTACATTGACACATGAGGAATATCTTGACAGATTGGGCGGAAACATTGATGAAATCGTTTCCCTGATTTTAAAGGACAAAAGCACTGCCGAAAACATCGAACTTGTTAAAGATACATACGGCAAACTGTATTCCTCTTTGCCTAAGGACAATACCAAACCATTTGCCAAAACCCATGAAGTACTGAAGGCTCTGCAGGATAAAGGAATATATCTGGCAATCAACTCCAACAGAACCACAGATTCCATCATGATGTATGTGGATAAGTTTTTCAAAGACATTGATTTTAAGGCTATTGAAGGACACGACCCGTCATATCCGTCAAAACCAAGTCCCTGTGGTGTTGAAATAATAATGGGGCAATTGGAAGTTACAAAAGATGAAACAGTCTATATTGGAGATTCAATAACCGATATCAGAACATCTCAGAATGCTGAAATTGATTGCATACTTGTCGGCTGGGGTTATGGCAGAAAAGATGCATTTGAAAGCGACTATCCTATAGAAACTGTTGATGATCCATATGAAATACTTAACTATTTTTAAGTTAAAGTCAAACAATTAATTATGTTATTTGTTAATTACCCGAAATGCTCAACATGCAGAAAAGCAAAAAACTGGTTAGATGAACATAATATTGAATATGAGTCAAGACATATAATTGAGGACAATCCTTCCGCTGAAGAATTGCGCAAATGGTGGGAAATATCAGATTTGCCTCTCAAGAGATTTTTCAACACAAGCGGCATGAAATACAGGGAATTGAAATTAAAGGATAAGCTTCCCGACATGTCTGAAGACGAACAATTTGATTTGCTTGCCACTGATGGAATGCTTGTCAAAAGGCCTGTTCTGGTGGCTGATGATTTTGTTTTGGTCGGCTTTAAGGTTAAGGAATGGGAAGAAAAATTATTATAAAAAGAGATAGCAGGAATTTTTTGATTTTAACCATTTACTTTTTTTTAGGGAATATGGGATTTAAGGATTAGGAGGATGGTGACAGCCCAATGCTGTCTCAAAAAATTCTCTTATGAAATCCATGAAACCTTTTTTTGGGGATTAAATATGGGTTCGATGTAACAATCGATTTTTTAATTTGTTCTGCAATGCTACTCATTAGGGGAGGCTATGAGTTTACATTCATGTATGCTATAAGTTATTTTTCACGTTAAAGTTTCAATCTTCATTCCGGTGTGTTTTTTCGATGTTTTTTGCTATCTCCTCGGATTTGAAAGCACAGTGTTTGTAGCTTTCAATACAGACTTGGGCCGATAGTATATAAAAGCTTTTTGTAACTGTTTGGTAACCATGAAAAACCGAAAAGTTTATATGCTTTAAAAACAAGTCAATATAGCCGACTGATTTTAAGGAGGTATTATCATGAACATCACTAAACATGTTAAATCATGTCCGATAGAATTGGTTGTAAAATTAATTAACAAAAAATGGGTAATTCAGATAATGAGAGATTTGTTTTACGGCAAATCCCGTTTTCACGAATTCAATGAGGATAAGCCTGATCTTTCAAACAAGGTCCTAAGCAACTGCCTTAAGGATATGGAAAGCAACGGTTTAATCCAACGTATTGTTGATAAATGCGATAAGAAAAACGTAAAATACATATTAACTGAAAAGGGCAAATCATTAAACAAGGTTTTGTATGAAATTGCCATGGTAACTGTTGACAGTGAAAATTACTCCGAAAAGCTCGCCGGTGAACTGAAGGCAAGTTTTAAGGAAAACTTGTTATAGCTATTGGGGTTGCGGTGTGAACCCTAAACACTACTTTTTTTGATTTTGAAAAATTTCCAGAATTCTGTTTAATTTTAGCATTAACTTTAAAAAACAAGAGAAACTAAACTAATATTGAATAAAATATTTTAGGGGACAAAATATTGTTAGATATAAAATTATTCAGAGAAAATCCGGAAATCATCATAGACTCTGAAAAGAAGAGATTTAGAGACACAGAAAATGTTGAAAAAGTAATAGAATATGACACCTTATGGAGAGAAGGTGAAAGAAAACTCAATTCCTTAAGATCTGAGAAAAATAAATTATCCAAATCATTCAAAAAGGCCAAAGAGGAAGGAAATTTAGATGAAGTGATTGCCAGATCTAAAGAGGTAGCGGCTGAAATCAAAGAATTGACAGCTAAAAATGCAGAATACCTTCAGCTCAGAGATGACTACAGATACAAGGTCGGAAACATCATTGATGAGGATGTTCCAATCTCAGACACTGAAGACGATAATGTAGTAGTCAGAACCTACGGCGAAATCCCTAAACATGACTTTGAACTTCTAAATCATGTTGATCTCATTAAAAAAATCGATGGAGCAGACCTTGAAACAGCGGCCGAGATTGCAGGTGCCCGTTTCTACTACCTTAAAAGAGATATCCTTCACCTGAACCTTGCACTGATTCAGTTTGCACTTTCCGAGTTGGAAAATGAAGGTTACATTCCAATGCAAACCCCATTCTTTGTAAAAGGCGAAGTTGCAGCTGAAACTTCAGAATTGGGCGAATTTTATGAAACCCTTTACAAGGTTGAAAATGAGGACATGTATCTTATTGCAACCGCTGAACAGACCCTTGCGGCTCTTCACAGGGATGAAATCATACCTCCTGAAGACTTGCCTTTGAGATACTGTGCGCTTTCTACCTGCTTTAGAAAAGAGGCAGGGTCCCACGGAAAGGACACACTCGGTATATTCAGGGTTCACCAGTTCGAAAAAATCGAACAGTTCATCTATTCCGCTCCTGATGATTCAAGAAACCAGCATGACCACCTGATGGAGGTTACAGAAAGAATCTATCAGAAATTAGGTCTTCCGTATCAGGTAATAGCTATCGTATCCTCTGCATTGAATGACAATGCTGCAATCAAATACGACCTTGAAGCCTGGTTCCCTGGTTCCGGTGCATTCAGGGAATTGGTATCCTGTACTAACTGTAAGGACTACCAGGCACGTAAAACCAAAACACGTGTTGGAAGGGCAGGTTCCGGAGATGCACAGGCTCTTCACACCTTAAACAGTACAGCTATTGCAACTGAAAGGACCATGTGTTGTATTCTTGAAAACTATCAGCAGGCCGACGGCAGTGTTAAAGTTCCTGAAGTGTTAGTCCCTTACATGAATGGAAAAACTGTTATTGAAGCTAAAAAATAGCTTCAACCCTATTTTTTTTAATTTTTCCAAAAATTCAATTATTTACTTATATGATTTCTTCTTTTTTTAGAACATTTTATTAATCAAGTTTTTATAATCTATAATTATGAAAACAATTGTCATTAATGCAAGTCCGAGAAAAACATGGAATACTGCCGAAATAATGCAGGCTGCCCAAAAGGGAGCGGAATCCGTCGGGGCTGAAACTGAATACTTCAATTTATATGATCTCGTTTTTAAGGGTTGCAGGAGCTGTCTTGTCTGCAAACTCAAAACAAAAACCAAAGGAAAATGCTACTGGAATGATGACTTGACTGATGTAATAGACAAGATACTAGCATCCGATTGCCTTTTGATAGGCTCGCCGATTTATTTCGGCCAGCCTACAAGTGAATTTCGAGCTTTAATAGAACGCCTGATATTCTGCATAATGTCTTATGATGACGGGTCAAGCTATTTTACAGGCAAGGTCAATGTCGGAATTTTCTACACGATGAACGCTCCACTTGAGTTTTATGAAAATTCCATGAAGGACAGCCTGGCCACTACCGAATATCTCTTTTCGTTTCTCAATGGGGAGATAGTAACATATCCGGTTTGTGATACAATTCAAATAAGCGATTATTCAAAATTCAATATGGCGGGATTTTCACAGGAGCTTAAGGAAAAACAATGGATACTGCAGTTTCCGAAAGACCTGGAAAAGGCATTTGAAATCGGAGCGGAGCTGTCAAAATGAAGACCGTTGTTATTAATGCAGATCCTAAAAGGAAAGGGATAAATGCACAGCTTGCAAAATCAGCCGTAAAAGGTGCTGAATCTGCAGGAAGTGATGTTAAATATGTTGATTTGTATAAATTGGATTTAAGCGGCTGCAGAATTTGCTTAATATGTAAGAATGATGATGAAGTCTGCAAATGCTATTGGAGGGATGAGCTTTCACCGCTTATTGAGGAGATTTTTGCTGCAGATTCTCTTATAATTGCTGCTCCAATTTTTTTCTCAAATCCGTCAAGTCATTATATGGCATTTCTTGAAAGGCTGATATACTGTATGGTTTCATATAGGACAGGCAATAAATTTAAGGGTAAAGTCAATGTGGGGCTTTTCTACACCATCAATTATCCCAGGGATTATTTTGAAAAGTCTGTCAGGCCTCATCTTAAGCAGTCTGAGGATTTGCTTAAAATGCTGAACGGTAATGTTGTCATTGATACATTTTCAAACATTTCCAAAAACGATTACGCAAGTAAGGATGCAGATTTGATTCAAGCAAAAGAAAAACAGTTATCTCTTGATTTGAAAAAGGTTCATGATATTGCCGGCGAATTGAGCCAATGATTCGGCCGTTATTTTTTTTGAATTTTTCACGTATACAAATTTTAAAAATGAATACATTTATATACTACCTCTTCACAATATAATAGTGTATACAAAAAACAATTTTGTAATACAAATTCTGAAGTGATAACATGTCAAACCAAAAAAGAACTAGAAAATTTGAATTCGGAAATGAAAGATTTGGGGGGTCATACACTCCGGGCGATTTTGAATTCAATTTCCCGAATGATATGTCCCGTGAAGAATTTGAAAGAATGTTTTCAAGAAGAATGAATGCCCTGCACAAAAGAGGCAATGACTTTGCTGAAGAATTCTTTGAAGGTGCTTCAAAGGCAAGAAAGGAAAACCTGAAGCCATTGAGCATCCGTGTAAAACCACACACCAAAGATTTTTTCAAAAACAATTCAATTCTCTCACCAAGGGAGGTGCTTGAAATGTATGAGAATTTCAACAACGGCTCAGAGGCATTCATCAACTCACTGATTGAAGATGAAAAGCAGCTTGAAAAGGAACTTGCGGAAGTCCAGGAAAAACTGCACAACGCCAAACTCTTCAAGGAAAAGCTGAGTGAAATGGAGCCGGAAATAGATGTCATGACCGATGAGGACAAACTGGCAAAATTACATGCATTATACGAAAAAACCAATATCAAAGCCATAGGCAATGAAACCTCTGTCGGAAAGGCTAAAAACGATATCATCCGCATGATTCAGATATACAATACCCAGGACGTCAGCGTTTGGGGAAACGACTATCTGCTTTTGACAGTATACACCAACGCCCAACCGGTATTGTTCTACTTTAAAAACGAATATAATACCAAAGATATTGAAGACATCATAAATCATGTCAATGAATATTGTGGTGACAACAATATCGGATTCAGATTGCTGGAAAACAGTAATCTTTAAAAAACTTTCGGAAGTGTGCATATGTGCACTTTCACACTTCCAAAATATTTATTTTTTCTCAAAACAGATTATTAACCGGGTTCGAATCCTTGGCTTGGTTAATAATTTTTTTAGTTTAAATTGGTGATGGCTTTTTAATGTATCTTTTTCGTTGGAACATTTTTTCTTATTAACCAGGCCTATTCTAAAATCATTGCAATTCCTTCAATGACTAAGACAATTCCAATGATAATCGCAATATATATTGGCTGGTTAAGAGCAAGTGCTCCAAGAGCTATAGCAAGAATACCCATTATCAGCACAAGCAATGATGTGAATTTGGAAAATCTTGTCATTAGTGATAATAAACCGGTTATTCCGAACACTATCATGATGAATCCGACAATATAGAATTGTAAACCTACAAGGAAGGATAATGCATCAATATAGAATATAAACAAGAATCCAAAGATAATGGCTATGATTCCAATGATTATGCTTGCAGTTGAATAGGTACTCATCTGATTTCTCATGTTGAATCCCATGTATGCTGATGAAATACCAAAGAACAGCAGGCTTAATCCGACTATTAGGGAAACCAGGCTAGCTGAAAACATTGGGAAAATAATGAAAATCAATCCCAATATGATGGAAAGTATTCCTGCACCTTTTTGTACGTCCATGATTCGCCTCCATAATTTTAATTAATTATTTATATAATCAAAATGTTATTTAAAAATATGGTAGAATTTGAAGAGATTATTAAAACAAGAAGAAGCATTCGTGAATACAGCGATGAACCGGTAAGCGATGAAGATATTCTAAAGATTCTAAAGGCCGCAATGCAGGCACCCGGATCAAGACTGGGTGCAGAGCCATGGGAATTTATCGTAATCAAAAACAGGGAAACTCTTGCAAAAATTGGTGAAATAAAACCTAGAGTTACCAATGCACCTGTAGCTATTTTACTGGTTGCAAACATTGAAAGGGCATTCTATAAAACCGTATGGCAACAGGATATGGGTGCCGCATGCGAAAACATGCTGCTGGAAGCTGTAAACCTGGGGTTAGGCGCCCTATGGAATGGGGTCGCACCGGATGAGGAAAGGATGACTAAAATTGGTGAAATCGTTGGAATCGATGACATTACAAATCTCAGGCCTTACTCAATTGTTACAATAGGATATCCTGCCGAAGGATGGGAAAACAAATTCATGGACAAATTTGACGAAGAAAGGATACACTATGAAAAATACTGAATACGACTTCATGACAGTCATTGAAAGAAGAAATACAAACTGCCTGAAATGGGATTTGTTTGATGACGATTTGCCGATGTGGGTTGCCGACATGGATTTCAGGGTGGCTCCGGCCATTGAAAATGCAATTGGACAAAGGGCAAACCATCCCATATACGGTTACACTCTTGTACCGGACGGTCTGTTTGAATCATATATCGGATGGTGGGAGAGAAGATATGGTCTTAAAATGCAAAGGGAGGACATGGCATATTCCATGGGAGTGATGCCGTCAATATCATCAATGATAAGATGTCTTACTGATGTCGGTGATGAAATTTTAATTCAGTCACCGGTATACCATGTATTCTTCTATGTCATTGAAGACAATAACAGAAAAGTCCTGGAAAATGAATTGATTTATGAAAACGGCGAATATAGGATAGACTTTGAGGATTTGGATGAGAAGCTCTCAAAGGTTAAGATGATGATACTGTGCAATCCTCACAATCCCGTAGGCAAAATCTGGTCTGAGGATGATCTGGACCGCATTGGAGAGCTGTGCAAAAAGCATAGTGTGGTTCTGATTTCCGATGAAATTCACTGTGACCTGACTGATCCCGGAGTTAAATACAATCCATTCAAGGCACAGGATAATGTCATCAGGTGTCTTTCCCCTTCAAAATCATTCAATATTGCAGGTTTTCAAAGCTCCATTGTACATGCAACAAATAGGGAGCTGCTTGAAAAAATCAAGGCCCAGATGCACATTGACAACTCGGATTCATGCAACGTATTTGCTACATCCGCAGTAATGGCCGCATATGACGAGTCTGAAGAATGGCTTGAAGAGCTTAGGGAAGTTTTATACGAAAATAAGCAGATTGTTAAAGAGTACCTTGAAAGCGAACTTCCGATAATTAAATTGGTTGAATGTGATGCAACATACCTGCTGTGGCTTGACTGTTCAGCCCTTGATGTTCCGTCAAAAGTGCTTTCAGGATTTCTGAGAACCAATCAGGGACTGTTTTTATCAGCAGGCATTGACTTTGGAAAAAATGGGGACAATTTCCTAAGGATGAATATAGCATGTCCTGAGAAATTGTTGCGTGATGGTTTGGGCAGGTTAAAGGCAGGAATAACCGCTTTAACCATAATCAAAAAATAATTTAGTTTTGTTCACTGTCAGTGAGCTATTGTTAATCTGTTGAATCAATGAACTGCTGAATCAGCCAGTCGGATATGCTGATGTCGGAGGCATATCTGATTATTTCATCTTTTTTGAACCATTTTGCCTTTAATATTTCATCGCCGTCCACTTTTATGTTGCCGGATTCATACTCTGCAGTAAATCCAAGCATCAGTGAGTTTGGAAACGGCCAGGATTGACTTCTTTGGTATTTCAGATTCCTGATTTTTATGCCTACCTCTTCCATGACCTCTCTGTGGACTGCTTCCTCTATTGATTCGCCGGGCTCTACGAATCCTGCTATCAGGGCATATCTGATATTGTCATGGTAGCTGTGTTTTGCCATAAGCAGCTGGTCATCATTTCTGATTGCCACAATAATTGCAGGGGCGATGCGCGGATAGTGCATCTGACCGCACTTAGGGCATATTAACATCATGTCCTTTTCATCTATTTGTGTCGGTGTTGCGCATCTTCCGCAGAACCTGTGTGATATATACCAGTCGTTTACAAGTACTGCCTTTCCGGCGATATGGTACATGTCATGGCTGAGTTCATAAACATCCATCAGATTATAAAATGACTTTTCACCATCAACATTAACGACAAACGCTTTTTTACCGTTATAATCTCCAATGTAGAGGCAGAAGTTAACGTTAAAATCATCCAGTGATTTTGCTAATTTTTGATCATTATCCAAGTATAATTCCCTGTTTTCATTAAAAACAAATAGTATATCGTCGCTATCGGGGGTAATGTTTTCACTAAAATCGATATGGTAGTTTTCATAGAGTGATTTTTCTATCATGTTATATTATATGTATTTTTTTTAACTTAAAATTTATATGAAATCAAATACTAAAATAATAATGGTGATATTTAATGGTATCTGAAAATATGGAAAAAGCTTTAAATGGTCAGTTAAATGCTGAAGTTTACTCAGGATATTTATATTTGTCCATGGCAGCTTACTTTGAAGATGAAGACTTAGCAGGATTTGCTAACTGGATGAGAGTACAAGCAGAAGAAGAATTGGAACATGGAATGAAATTCTATGACTATATCATAAGAAGAGGCGCTTCTGTAACTTTAACAGAAATTGAAGGTCCACAAACCGAATGGGACTCTCCTGTTGCAGCTTTCGAACATGTTCTTGAACATGAAAAAAAGGTATCAGGACTTATTAACGATTTGGTTAACCTTGCTATTGAAGAAAAAGACCATGCAACCAACAACTTCCTCCAATGGTTTGTTGAAGAACAAGTCGAAGAAGAGGAAAATGCAATGGAATTAGTTGCAAAAATAAAACTCGCTGACGGCGACAACAGATTGATTTACGAATTGAACAAAGAATTAGGTGCACGTTCACCTTCAGAAGACTAGATTTTATCTAGTCTCAACTTATTTTTTTTAGGTGTTTTCAATGAACTGTCCGGAAGGTCCAACCAGCAAAGCCCAGATAGATTCCACAGAATATGAATCAGAGCTTATAGGCGAGAATGAATTGGGTAGTGTACATATTCACGGTCCTTTTGGAGATGTTGAATCTGATGTAAAAATAGCTTATCTGATTGGAATGCATCCGCTTGAAAGCAAATCACACAGGGCGCTTTTTGAGAAATTAACATCCAAAGGGGATTTGAAATACTGCTATTATATCTACAACATCAATGTCAACGATAAGGAAAGCGAATCCGAAGGGAGAAATGAAGGCCAGCTTCTGGCTCAGGAATTTGTCCGTGATGATATTATCGATAAGGAATATAATCTGTTTTTGGATATTCACTCAAACCGTGGATCACACGGACCCGGTGACTATCAGATAACCAATTTTGTTTTCGCTCCGGGCTTTGATGAGAAATCCTCAAAATATATGAATGAAATCATTGAATCTGTAGATGGAGTTATTTATTATGCTCCCGAATTCAGATCAAGTCCTCCATTTATAACAGAACCGACTGCAAAGGCGGGAATTCCAACACTGGTCTATGAATGCTATTCATATGAGCCTATGGATTTGACATTAGCACTGGCATTAAAACTTATAAACTGTGTAGACAATTTAAATTTTAAATAGTTGTTGGATTAAATATAATTTCATGATGAGCACCAGAAAGCGACTATTCTATTTAATTATAATATTTCTGACATTTTTGGATATCCTATTTTTGGGGTATGTAGTTTTCTTTCCCGTTTCTTCAACGTTAAGATATAGTGTTGTCGCTTTTGATTTGATTGTATGTATTATCCTTTGGATTGAATTTATTTACAGCTACAGACATAGTAAAAGCAAAAAAAAGTACTTAAAGGATAATTCATTAAGTATTTTAGGGATGTTTCCTATAGATTTTATATTTTTAAGGGCATTGAGACTGGTAAAGCTTGTTCAGTTAATTAAATTATACGTATTAGCCCGTGAAACAACCGGAAACATTTCCAAGTTTTTAAAGCATACTCTTTTGGATAAGATTATTTTTATAGCTATTCTGTTTATTTTCATAGTTACAGTTTCAATTCGTTTGTTAGATCCGAACATCAATGATATTCCTACTGCAATATGGTTTATTGTCGTTTCCATGACAAGTACCGGTTACGGGGATATTGTTCCGGTTACACATTCCGGAAGACTCATAGGCATTATTGCAATGATTGGCGGAATCCTGATTTTTGCAACCATAACTGCCGCAATCTCCACAATATACATGTCTAAAATCTCCAGGTATCATCATGACGAACTGGAATCAAAAATTGATGATCTGACTGGTGAAGTTGAAAGACTTAACAGGAAAATAGACGAGTTAAAAAAAGAATAAAGGAAAAATAAAGTATGTTTTTCCTTAAAATGAATATATCAATGCTAAAACCAGCGGTATAATCAAAGTGAGATATACTGTTGCGGTTACAACATCTGTTTCTTTTAAATCTGCAATAATAGAATTAAAGTTCATGAGTTTATATTATCCAATCTACTATAAAATACTTTTTATTTTTTTTAAAGTTTAATTGATATAATATGAAAAGATTTATTATACTATATAAACAAAAATATTAAAGGTAAATATTATAACGGATGTGAAAAGATGATTATAAAAGCACCTTCAAGAATACATATGTCCCTTATTGACTTGAACGGGTCATATAGAAGAGTCGATGGTGGAATTGGTCTAGCATTGGCTGACCCACAATTTGTATTGGAAGTCGAGCAGATAGAAAGTGGAATCGAACTTGAATTTGCAGACACCGTTACAGATGAAGAGGCTATTTTAGAATGTAAGGAAAAAATTCCTGATGCGGCAAAAAGAACCATAGAACATTTTGACATTGATGCCGGTTTTAAATTTATTGTTCATGAAACCTACCCTCCACACTCAGGATTCGGTAGCGGAACCCAGATTGCAGTTTCAACAGCGCATCTGATAACTGAAACAATGGGAATAGAAATAGAAAGCCGTGAATTGAGTACAATTGTTGGAAGGGGAGGAACCTCCGGAATCGGAACATACACTCACGATTTAGGAGGATTTATCCTTGATGGAGGACACAGCAAAGAGGAAAAACCATTATTCCTGCCTTCCGGAGCATCCAAGGCAAAACCTGCAACACTTATTGCAAGATATGATTTCCCTGAAGAATGGAAGATTCTCATTGCCATTCCTGAAATCGAAAAGCATGTGGAAGGGGATGACGAAGTGGACGTATTCCAGACCTACTGTCCTATTCCAAAAGAGGAAGTTGAACAGGTATCTCACCTGATTTTAATGAATCTTGTTCCTTTCATGCTTGAAAAGGACATCAAAAACTTTGGCTGGGCTGTAAGCGAACTTCAAAAAGTTGGTTTCAACAAGCTTGAACACTCACTCGATTCAAGCTACCTGCCTGCAATGAAAGCCATTGAAGATGCAGGCGCATATGGTGTAGGTATTTCATCATTCGGTCCTGTACTCTACACAGTATTTGACGAATCAAATGACTTCATTGTAGAGAAAACCAAGGAAATCATTGGTGAAAACGGAACAGTCTTTGTAACCAAAGCACAAAATCATGGATTTGTTATTGAAAAATAACATTTCTATCTTCTTTTTTTATGAAAAACAATCCTAAGATATTATTGTACATTCTGATGTTGGCTACGCTGGGAATCAACACACCTCTCAGTATCGTAGGCATTATATCACAAATTTCAACATATTTCAACACTTCAATAGCTATTTCAGGATTGTATGTAAGCTCATTCACATTCACAATAGCGATATGCGGTCTGTTCGTTCCCGCCTTATTTTCAAAATTTGAGAGAAAAACAACGTTCGTATCCATACTGGCGGTATTTGCAGTTTCAAATCTGGTCATCGTATTTTCCACGAATTTATATGTGTCATTGATATTCAGGATTCTCTCTGCGGTGTTTTATCCTGGATTCATCTCAATTGCCCTGACATTCTGTGAGGAAATCGCACCTGAAGGCGAAAAGCAGGACTACATTACTAAAATATTGCTTGGAATATCGGTCGGAAGCATTGTTGGTCTTCCCATAACTACCGGTCTTGGAACAATATTCGGATATCAGGCGGCAATGTTTTGGATATTTGCAATAAACTTTTTGGCATTGATTCTGATTCTGGCATTCTTCCCAAGATGTCCTGGAAAATCAAAGACCTTTGAACTTCCGGTATCTTCTCTAAAATCAAGGGAATTCATTTTGGCGTCATTGGGCATAGTCATGATGCCTATTGGAGCAAGCATTGTCTACAATTACATGCCTTATTTCCTCCAGACTGTAAGCCATATCTACACCTACAAATTAAGCATTCTCCTTTTCATATATGGGATCGTTTCTATTGGTGGAACATGGCTTGGCGGAAAGCTGATAGTCTACAGGGACAAGGCTACTCTGATTATTTTTCAGATTGTATGCGGTTTGGTTTTTGCGCTGTTCTATATTTTTGCAGATTATCTGATTCCTGTTTTAATCCTGTTTATGATATTCGGTATTCTGGATGGAATGGGATATAATCTGATTCAGTATATCGAAACATCGGTATTGCCGGATGATCCTGAAATTGCAAACGGGGTATTTTTAAGTATTTTAAATGGTGGAATAGCCATAGGCATTGCAATAGGTGGGTTTTTGGTTAATGATTTTGGTGTGATGTCAATATTTGTAGGTGGCCTTGCATTTTTAATATTGGCATTTGTAATGATTTTCTATTGCATATACGTTTTGAAAATTAGCTTGAAATATAGTTGAGAAGTTGGAAAAAATCCAACTTCTGTATTGAGGTGTTTAAATTTCAAATCCGCCGTCTGCTTTGATGATTTGGCCGTCAATGAATGAAGAGTCGTCGCTTGCTAAAAAAAGAGCAAGATTTGCGATGTCTTCAGGTTGGCCGCATCTTTTAACAGGGCATTGGTCAATCATTTGCTGAAGTGCTGCAGGTCCGCCGATGCTGTCTACCATTGCGGTGTGGATAAGTCCAGGTGCAATACCGTTACATCTGATTTCAGGACCTAATTCCCATGCCATGGATCTGGTTAATCCCATCATTGCATGTTTACTGTCAACATATGCTGCAAATCCGTGGTGCGCTCCAAAGGATGCTACAGAACAGGTGTTGACAATTGTTCCTTTTCCTTTTTCTTTCATTACAGGTGCAACGAGTTGTGTTAAGAGTAATGCTGATGTGACATTAACGTTAAACACTTTTGTCCATTCTTCGATACTTACATCCATTAACGGGGACATTGAGAGTACTCCTGCATTGTTGAACAGTACGTCAATGGTTCCGTATTCTTCCATAGTTGCTTCAAATACTTTAGGAACTTCATCAAGGTTTGCCATGTCGACAATTACGTAGATTGCTTCGCCGCCTTCTGCTTTAATGTCGTCCACTACGGCTTTTGCTCTTTCTTCATTTCTTCCAGTTACAACAACTTTTGCTCCTTCTGCTGCAAATAGTTTTGCAGAATCTCTACCCATACCGGAGGTTGCTCCGGTTACGATTGCTACTTTACCTTCTAGTTTTCCCATTTTATCACCATTTTAACATCATAGTAGTTCATGATGTCTTGATTTCATTTTATCTTAAACACTATTTAAATATTGACTAAAAATGCTGGTTTTTGTTGAAAAATTTAAAAAAATAAATTGAATATTCTGAATATTTTTAAATCTATTAATTAGATGTTTGTCAAATATTTCTGAGATTTGCTGTCATTTCAAGTAAATGTGCAAGCCAACAATTGTACCTGAATACATATTTTTTGAAGAAAAACTAAAAAGGAGTGTAAGCAAATTTTGGTGTTTAGTCTGAATTAAAAATATTAAAAAAAGAATAAAAAAGGAAGTTATAGGTTATAGACTTCATCAGACGAAACGATAACTATATCATTTTCTTTTAATGCCTCTGTAAGTTCATCGAGTTTATCTGCATGAAGCAATAGTATAGCTTTTCCTTTCTTTTCATGTGTAAATGCGTAAAGATATTCCAAATCGATTTTATTGTCTTTAATAACTTTTAAAACAGATGTCAGGCCGCCTGGCGCATCATTCATCTCAACGCCGATAATGTCGGTAATTTTAACAAGGAAATTTTGCTCTTCCAAAGCTTCCTTTCCCTTTTCAGGATTGTCAACAACAAGTCTTAAAATTCCAAATTCGGAAGTGTCCGCCATGCACATTGCCCTGATATTGACGTCTGCATCTGACAGCACTTCAAGAGGTTTGGATAAACTGCCCATTCTGTTCTGTAAAAAGATGGATAACTGTTTGATTTTCATGTTTATCACCTAATGTAAATTCCTCTCATCTATTACTCTTTTGGCTTTTCCTTCAAACCTAGGCAGGGTTTTAGGTTCAACCAGTGTTACTTTTACGCGGATTCCAGTTTCATTTTCGATTGATTTGCCGATTCTTTCCTGAATGGCCATCATTTCTTTAACGCCATCAAAGAAAATGTCTTTTGATGCTTCCACCTTGACTTCGATTTCATCTAAAGTTTCAGGTCTTGTAACTATAATTAAATAATGAGGCTCTACATCACCAACCTTAAGCAATGCCTTTTCGATTTGTGATGGGAAAATAGCTACTCCTTTGACCTTAATCATATCGTCGGATCTGCCGGTAATTCTGCTCATTCTTGCATGTGTGCATCCACAGCTGCATTTTTCATAGGTAAGCTTGGTTAAATCTTTTGTTCTGAATCTGATGACTGGCATTCCTTCTCTTTCAAGATTGGTCAGCACTAATTCTCCAGGTTTGTTTGCACCTAATGTTTTACCGGTATTAGGGTCAATAATTTCCGGATAGTAGATGTCTTCTGCTATATGCAAACCTTGCTGAGCTTCACACTCAATACCTACGCCGGGACCCATAAGCTCTGTTAGACCGTAAATGTTGTATGCTTTGCATCCAAAGATTTCCTCTACTCTTTGCCTTATCTCTTCGGTCCATCCTTCAGCTCCAAATCCAATGGCTTTAATTCCCAATTCTTTTGGATCAATTCCGTCTTCAAGGGCAACTTCCCCTAAATGAATTCCGTAGGATGGTGTAAAGATTAATCCGGTAGCTCCGAAGTCTTTCATGATTTCAATTTGTCTTCTTGTCTGTCCGGTTGATATTGGAATTATTGCCGCTCCGACTTTATGGCATCCGTAGTGGACTCCAAATCCTCCGGTAAACATTCCGTAACCGTGTGTATTTTGAAGGATGTCATCTTCACCAATTCCCATTCTGGTAAGACCACGTGCAATTGTCTCTGCCCAGGTGTCCAGGTCTTTTTCGGTATATCCTGATACAACTGGTTTACCTGTGGTACCTGATGATGAGTGCAGTTCCTTAATCTCTTTGATATCCACTGCAAACAGTCCAAAAGGATAACTTTCTCTTAAGTCATCTTTTGTGATGAATGGAAGTTTTTCGATGTCTTTTAAAGTTTCAATATCTTCAGGAAATACTTCAGCTTCTGTATATCTTTTATTGTAGTATGGAATTTTATCAAAAGCTCGTTTAACAGTGGCCTGAAGTTTCTTCAATTGTAATTCTTCAAGGTCTTCCCTTGGCATTGTCTCAATTTCTTCATTCCAAAACATTTTTTGCCTCATTAATTTTAATGTTTTTATATATAATTTCCATTCACTATAAAATTTTCTTTTGATTAAACGTAAAGTGTCAATCTTTTTAACCATGAATATTAAATATAATATTGATGTTAGTCTAGGTTCTTATCGACATCTTAAAAAATTTATATACTTTATTAGAGTAATATTAAATTGTAAATTTATAAGTTTAATTTGAACGGGGAAATTGATATGGATATGATGAGTGTATTGTGGCAGGTAGGTATTTTTGCATCCGTGCTTGTATTCGGAATAAAGATAGGACTTGCATCAGGTTTGGCAAATCTGTCAAAAAAACTGTTTGCAGTAATTTGTATTTTATATGGCGGTGGAGTTGTTATAATATCAGCTATTGCATCGTTATATGCTGACCAGCTGATTCAGGCCATTTACGGTTATAATTCCATTTTTTATATCATTATGGCTTTAATCATGATTGTTGCCGGACTCTTTACCATAAGGGAATGGAAAATACACGATAAGAATACGTCTACTGCGACCTCCCTGGCAATCATTGCTCCCTGTCCATGCTGTTTCGGTTCAATTATCGCAAGTGTTTTGATTGTTGCACCAACAATCGGTGTCAGTTCACTTAATCTGAGTTGGTATGCTGCCGCCGCATTGGTTGGAGTGATGGTCGTTACATATTTAGCATCAAATACTATTATCAGATTTACTACAAAACCGTATCCTGTTATCCTGGGAAATTTCATGCTTTTGCTTGGAGCTTATTTCCTGCTTTCAGCTATTGTGATTCCGAATATTGCAGGTGCCATGAGCAAGACCATGAGTCCGATATCACTGGGTTCCCCTCAGGACATACTGATGATAATTTTAGCATTTGCAATCCTAATCGTTGGGGGTATGGTTTTAACTAAACGAGGTAAAAATATTCTAGAATAAAATTTAGGTGAAAAAATATGGCTTTAAATATTCCTGGTGGAGAATTTTTAACCGGCTCTCTTGATGTCATATCACAAAGCTTAACAATTCCTGTACTTGTAATCCTACTTGTAATTGTTATAATATCCATTATTTCATTGGGAGGAGTAATAGCCGAGTATACTTCAAGGAAAAAGGTTCCAATCGGAACAATCAGAGATTTGATTTATGACATTAACAATGCAAGTTCAGTCGATGAGTTGAAAAACGTCATTGCAAATGCCAAAATACCGAAAGCCCAAAAGAAAGCTCTCACTGAAATTGCAAATTCCGAATCCTTAGGAAAGGATTCACGTGAAGCGTTGGCACGTAAATTGTTCGAATTTGAAGAAGAAAAAACCATGAATAATTTACAGAAGACAGATATAATTACACGTATCGGACCGACTCTCGGGCTGATGGGTACACTCATTCCGATGGGTCCGGGTTTGGCCGCATTGGGTGCGGGAGACATCAACACTCTTGCAAGCTCCCTGACAGTTGCGTTCAACACCACAATTGTAGGTATCGGTTCCGGTGCATTGTGTTACGTTATCGGAAAGATAAGGTCAGGATGGTACGACAGATACCTGTCTGATTTGGACGCTTTGATTGATGCAGTTCTTGATTACATGAATAGACAGTGATTATATGGTAAGAAAACAGGGAAGACGCAGATCCAGACGTGTGGAAGAAGATCCGATGGCAGGTACATCCAATCTAGTGGATGCAATGCTGGTTATTGCTGTTGGATTTTTGGTTTTTGTTATCATAAGCTGGAACATGCAGGCAATGATTGACCCAAATCAAAACATCCAGGAACAGATGCAGCAGAAGACAACTACCGAAGTCGATCAGGGCCAACAGCTGAACGAAACCCCTGACACTTCAAACAGCTCAGGCCAGGGTTATACCGAGATGGGTAAGGTTTATAAGGACCCTGCTACGGGCAAGCTGATTATGGTGGAGGGCTAAGCCTTTCACGTCAAACTTTTTTTACTATTTTTTTATAACTTTTCTGTAATCCTTATATGTTTTAAAAGATAAACATAGTATTTACCTATATTTTATGGCAAGGAAAAATCTTTACAGGGTATTCAATTTGCTTTAAATTTATCCAAGAAATTATATTTGCTTCTGTTTGCAATTTTAAGGTTTATATTTAATATCATGATTGACAGGTAAAATAAACACGTTTATCATGAGGAATAAATGTGCATTTCAGAATTTTCAAGATGAGTTTGGAGGAGATTTTTACATTCTGGTTTGATTGTACAAATTTAGCTGCTTGTATTTTGAAGTTAGCTACAGTTAAACCGATACTTATTAATTTTAAATGGTGTTTAATAATATGGAATTCTGTCCTGATTGCGGTGCGATGCTGATGCCAAAGAATGGCAAGATTGAATGTAGATGTGGATATAAAAAATCATTGACTGATGAAGATATTGAAGAACAGTATCATATGGAAGGGGAAACCAATCCGGAAATGAAAGTGATAGTAACCGACAGGGACAATGTGGCTCTGCCGACTACAACAATAACCTGCTATAAATGCGGCGGGACAAAAGGATACTGGTGGACAGTGCAAACAAGATCTGCAGATGAGGCACCAACCAATTTCATACGCTGCGCCAAATGTGGAAACACATGGAGAAGCTCCAACTAGAAGTATAACTTCGGGAAATTCTATTTATAAAAAGAAAAAAATTTTGGTGATGGGTTTTTAAGTCAGTTATAGGCCATAAAGTCTTTGTCTGACTTTTGAAGAATTCAATTTTGAAAATACTTTTGCCTGCTTGTAGCCGAACAGCCATTTGTGGCAAATGATGTTTCCGTAACGGTGTTGGTTTGATGTTGTAAGTTCTGCAACATACTGATTTGCTGGAAGACTGCCAGTGTAGTAGCCGGTTCCGTCATAGGCTATATAGAAGAAGACTTTTGATTTTACTGTTTTGGTTGTTCTTTCATAAGTATTTTTGTCAATTATATCAACTACTTGTTTAATTGTTTTTCCGGTGCCTACTTTGTAAACATAAGTTTTTCCAGTGTTTTTGGCATTAATCAACTTCTTGTATTTGTATAATGAAATAACAGCTTTGTATCCTTTAATTGATATTGTCCTTGCAGATTTGCTTGCACTCAATACATGGATTTTACTTTTTTCAGTAAAGGACGGATTATAATTTTCGCTGCCAGTATATTTTGCGGAATAGGTAAAAGTTCCCAGTTTGTTCATTTTGACTTTCAAAGTGGCAATACCCTCATCATTAACGCTCCTTTTGTAGGTTTTACCGTTGACTGTGAATTTCACTTTACCTTCGCCGGAGATAAAATCATCTTCAATATCAGTCACTTCTGCTTTGATAATCGCATAATCTCCCTTAACAACATAAATTTCTTTTAAATTTAATTCGGCATATGCTTTACCAACTTCAAGATTAAGGTCGATTGGTTTTATATCGTAATAAGAATCGTCGACAATAATCCTGCAGGAATGTTTTCCTGCACCCAGGGTATTGATATTACACCAGTATGAATCTTCATCTTCTTCGTAATCAAATGTCATCAATTCATTATTTGTATCTATGTCTATGAGTCTGACATTCAGATCTGGAATATTATACCCGTCTTCATCAATAATTGATATATAATAACCGTCATAATCATCGTAATCTAGCGTATAGTTTATCTCTTGAGGGATATCCTCATCATCGGTGTATCCTTGAGGGATTATTCTTGGCTGATAGTTGTCAGAGTCATATTCCTGTTCAACATCATCATCTGTTAAATCAACGACTTCTGCTGAATCATCTACGCTAACTGCATTGTCAGTAACATTTTCTGATGCACTGGCTGTAGAAATTGCAAGTAAACCTACAAGCAGCGTTGCCAGAATCATTATCTTTTTGTGCTTCAAAGTTGTTTCCTCCTGAATTTCTAATGTGTATATATTTATGTGCATTTTGTTATTAATTATTATTGCAGTTGGCAACATTTTATAAAAACGATGATTTTTGCCGTTAAAATGAGATGTTGATTTAGTCGGGATAAAAACATGAATTTAAAGTTATATGTATTACTGGAGTAATTTCACCAGGCATTTTGCTCAATATATTGTCGCAAATTAGTAAATCAATCACCTAAATATGTATATAATCCTGTTTACAAAATATTAATTAACAATATAATTGAGGTTGGTAAATGGATACAAAAAATATTATAATTATCTGTCTTGTAGTTATTATTGTTCTGATGGCTGTATCATTCGGATTTTTAATGGGACAACAGCAAAATAACCATAATGATACTAATGTCACTAATATCACTAACACTACTAATGCCACTGCCAATACTACCAATGTCACTTTGGACAATAATGGATTAGGCGAAACTTCCTCATCCGAGGCAGAAGAATCATATGCTGCTGATTCTTCAGGTTCAAGTGAACCGGAAGAAATAGATTACAACAGTCCGGATAGCAAGTATTTCAAATATGATACTGATGGCAGTTACCATGAAAAAGAAGAGGGCGGAAAATATGTTTACGCTCAGGATGCCGTAACCGGAGAATGGAGCTATTGGGCCGATAAAAGTTAAATTGATGAAATGTGCATATAGCACATCATTAACTAACTTCGGAATCTCTATTTCTTTTACTTTTTTTGGAAATTGTAAAAATCTGTGATAAATTGTTTCCATTACTACTAGCTATTATGCCTCTTGACTCTCAGTTTTTTTATGAATGCACAGAAATTATAGTGGTTGGCGTTTTAAATATTATACCAGCATCTGTTTTAGATTTTTGATGATACTAACATTTTGAGGTTACGTTTGTAGATTTTTGTAGATAAACTTAAATATTTAAATCGAGTTATTAAAGTAAAAGGTTGTGTTAATATAGATGATGAAACATTAAAAAAGCTTGGCTTTGTAATGGGGTCTACCTATAGGGTTAAGGCAGTCAGTGCATTAAACAATGAAATTAAGATTCCCACACAGATAGCTAAGGATACCGGAATCAGAACAAATCACATTTCTAAGGTTTTAAGTGAATTAAAAAATGAGGAAATTGTGGAATGTATCAATGAGGAAGCCAAAAAGGGAAGACTGTACAGACTGACTTCCACTGGTCAAGAAATAGCCGATGAAATGAAATAACTCTTATTAATATATAACCATGAAAGTAAATGTCAAAAATCACACCATGATGTATCCCGCTCCTGCGGTTGTTGCAAGCGCATATGATGAGCAAGGAAGAGCTGACGCATGCACTCTGGCATTTGCAACAATGTGTTCTCACCGTCCTCCTGCAGTGATGATTGCAATCAATTCCACATTGAAGAGAAAAACCCTTAAAAGCATTTTGCATTCAAAAGAATTTTGTCTGGCATTTCCAAGCGTTGAACATGTGGCTGAAGTCGATTATTTGGGTATTGAATCAGGTTATCGTGAAGACAAATTGGCTAAAATCAGTTTCTCCCATCAAAGGGGTGAAAAAGTCAACGCTCCGATAATCAATGAATTCAGGGTGTCTCTTGAATGCAAAGTTATGAATATTGCAGAAGTAGGTTCACACACCCAAATCACTGGCGAGATTGTCAATGTTCAGGCCGATGAGGATGTTGTGGATGAAAAGGGCAAAATCATTTTTGAAAAGGTAAATCCAATTGCCTGGGATGACATTAACCATTCATATTATGGAATGGGTGGAAAAATAGCCGACGGATTCAAGGTTGGCCTAAAGTTTAGAGATTAAAAACTGTTTTTTTTTAAAAAAAGAGAAGGTTGTTCTGGAAAGGTCATTTCCAGAAATCAAGTTCTTCTTCGCTAAATCCTATTGTTGAAGCTTTAAATGTAGGATTTGGACTGGTCTTTCTCTGCTTTTCATAATCTTTAAGACAGTCTATGGCGATTTTACTTAAAATAATACATGTAGGAAGGTTTATCAGGGTCATTCCTCCCATGGTAATGTCTGCCATTGCCCATGCGGCATCCATTGGGATGAGGGCTCCTACAAAGACTATTAAGGTAGCGAAAATATAGAACATGTTCATGAATTTTTTTGAAGGTTTCTTTTTGCCGTTTAAATATATCAGCGCATTGTCCACATAATAGAGGTTTCCTATAAGTGTTGTGAATGCGAAAAGAACCATCGCCACCGTGATGAATACAGGACCTGCAGTTCCGAAAACTGTGGAAATTGCATTCTGCACATATGGAGCACCGGAAACACTTACGTCCCTTGCCACTCCGGTGGAAAGACACATCAATGCGGTCGCTGTACATAAGAGCATTGTATCAATATAAACGGATAATGTCTGCACGAGACCTTGCTTTGCAGGATGTGAAACGTTTGCAGAAGCGGAAGCGTTCGGTGCAGAACCTACACCTGCCTCGTTTGAAAACAGTCCTCTTTTTATTCCGTATATAATACATGATCCTGCAAATCCTCCCAATATAGTTTTAAAATTAAAGGCATCCTGGAAAATTAGCATAATCATTGATGGAATGTTTTGATAATTGAGAATGATTATGATTAAGGCGATTAAAACATATGCTATTCCCATGAATGGGACTACGGTACTTGTGACTCTGATGATTCTTTTTCCACCTCCAAACAGGCAGTATGCAGTCACGATAGCCAACAGTCCGCCTACGATTACTGGTGTGGTCGCATTATAGAACGGATAATCCATGAATGTTGACTGAAGATTGAAGGAACACAATAAATTGAATCCCACAGCATAGGTTGCGATTAGGAATATGCAAAAGAGAAATGCTATTTTAGGTTTTTTCAAGCCCTGTTCGATGTAATAGGCAGGACCTCCATAGGAGTGGCCTTCAGAATCTTTTTGTTTATAAATCTGAGCCAGTGTACTTTCAATGAATGCGGAAGAAGCGCCAATAAGACACATTAGCCACATCCAGAAACATGCTCCCGGACCTCCAAGACAGATTGCTGTAGAGACACCAATGATGTTTCCTGTTCCCACCCGTGATGCGGTTGATACAAGCATTGCCTGCAGGGAGGATACTGAACCCTCCTTGTCTGGCGGTTCCAACAGGATCCTTATGGATTCAGGGAATAATCTAATCTGTACGCCTTTTGTTCTTGCAGTAAAGTACAATCCTGCTATTGCCATGACAATAATCAATATGGGATAGTACATGACATCATCAATTGCTGTTAATATTGCGACTATGTCTATCATAATATCCTCTTTTTTAAACAAAAATTATTAATATTGTATTTATTTATATATCTGTAATAATATGCTCATTTTTGCATCTTATTCTATTATTTAATGCTGTTTGTTTTCTATAATGTGATATTTTGTTTTTATTATATTAATAAATTATTTTTTTTGTTTAAATTATTTAATTTTGCATAGGGCAATTGGAAATAAACTTTTGTATAGCTGGACGAGATTGATGTGAACATATGATTAATATTTAAATGTTTTTTTTTATTTATTTATTTAAAAAAACTACACTTTTTTATTTTTTGTAAATTTTTTCTTATTTTTTTGAATTGTATTCAGTTAAATAAGTAATATTTAAATATTTTCAAATGTAAACTATATGTTATATGTTGCTTAATTCAACATCTAAAAATTCATTGGAGATAAAATTATGAGAGGACTTGCAAGAATAGATCAAGATGTAATGGACTGGGTTGAAAAACCTGATCCTGAATGTGGACCATATGACGCAATTGTAAAACCTATTGCACTTGCTCCTTGTACTTCAGATGTACACATCGTATGGGGAAATGCTTACATGAGCGATGCTCCAAACCGTATTTTAGGACATGAAGCTACAGGTATTGTTGAAGAAGTTGGAAGCCATGTAAAAGACTTCAAACCTGGAGACCGTGTAATCGTACCTGCTATCACTCCTGACTGGCTTACAGTTCCTGGACAAACAGGATTCGGTCAACACTGTTACGGAATGGGTACTGGAATGAGCTTCATTACCTTTAAGGACGGAACATTCGCAGAACACTTTAATGTAAATCAGGCAGACGGTAATTTAGCACACTTGCCGGATAACGTTTCACTTGATCAGGCTGTAATGATTTCAGACATGATGACCACCGGTTTTTACGGTGCAGAACTTGCAGAAATCAAACCTGGTGACACTGTAGCAGTATTCGGTATTGGTCCTGTAGGACTTATGGGCGTAGCAGGAGCACACTTTATGGGAGCTTCAAGAATTCTTGCTGTCGGAAGCAGACCTGTGTCTGTTAAAGTCGCAAAAGAATACGGTGCATCAGATATAGTTGATTATCATGATGGTGATACAGTACAGCAAATCATGGACCTGACCGATGGTGCCGGTGTAGACAAAGTAGTTGTCGCCGGTGGTGGCGCAAACACTGTCGGTGAAGCATTGGAAGTACTTAAAGTCGGCGGTGTTTTAGGTAATGTAAATCACTATGACGGCGTTGCTGAAGTTCCATTGCCTGCACTTGCATGGGGTGCTGGACTTGCAGATAAAACAATCCGTGGTGGAGTATGTCCTGGTGGACGTGCCAGAATGGAACAACTTGTAAAATTAGTTGAATACGGAAGATTTGACTCAAGTAAATTAATCACTCACAGATTCACCAAATTCGATGACATCTATGAAGCTATGATTATCATGAGGGACAAACCACGTGATTTAATTAAACCTGCTGTTATTTTAGAATAAGCTATAATTTTTATAGCTTTTTACTTTTTTTTTTAAAAATTTTAGGAAACAATTTTACTTTTTTTAGGAGGATATTAGGTTTCTAAATCTTAAAATATCCATATAAAAATTGCCATTTGAAGGTTATTCTTTCAAAATGATGTTGCATGAATATCAGCTATTTTTTTAAAAATTATGATAATTTCATATATGATTATATTAAAATATTAATTGATGAAAGCTCTTGAAAAAACAATGAAATCTGTGGCCGAAAATCCGAAATATATTTTTCGTCTCACCATTCAGGGAGTGATGGTAGGCATATTTGCAGGATTAATGGTATGTTTATACAGATTTTTACTTTACGGATCAGAACATGTTTTAAGAGAATATTTAACAGTAATACGTGGAAATTTATTATATATTATTTTATTTTTCATTGCTCTGGCCATCATGGGCATTTTAATAGATTTGCTGACAAAATGGGAAGTTGACTCTTCCGGAAGCGGAATACCTCAGGTTTATGCTGAAGTAAAGGGCCATATGGAAGCCAATTGGGCAAAGGTACTCTTTTCTAAGATTGTTGCAGGTGTGCTGACAGCTTTGGGTGGGCTGTCACTTGGTCCTGAAGGTCCGTCTGTTCAGATTGGTGGTATGGCCGGAAAAGGTGTGGCAAAACTTTTCAAAGGTTCCAAAACCGATGAGCTAAGACTGATTCTTGTAGGTTCGGCGGTCGGTATTACAGCGGCATTCAATGCTCCTCTGGCAGGTGTATTGTTTGTTTTGGAGGAAATCAATCATGGATTTGACAAGACACTGGTGTTCATTGCACTTGTATCTGCCATAGTGTCTGATTTCATCTCAAAATTGATATTTGGTCAGTCTACAGCACTGACATTCGTAATTCCAAATATTCCACTTGGATATTATTGGATTTTGGTTGTTTTAGGACTTTTAATAGGTCTTTTGGGATATGTTTATAATGTTGGAATGATCAAGTCAAGTGATTTTATGTCCCGTTTAAGGATTCCGTCATGGCTCAAGTTCGTATTGGTGTTTATGGTATCTGGTGTTGTTGCGCTGACCATTCCGGAAATAAGCGACGGCGGACACTTCATGATGGACATGCTGGATATAGCGATGCCTTCACTGGGTGTTTTGGTAATGCTTTTAGTGTTGAAATACCTGTTTTCAATGTTTTCATTCTCATCAGGTGCGCCTGGAGGCATATTTTTACCAATCCTTGTTTTAGGAGCTTATATAGGTGCGGTGTTCGGATCTGCTGTTGTTCCGATTTTCGGTTTTGAGCAGGATTTAATCTACAAGTTTGTAGTCATCTCCATGGCAGGATTTTTTGCCGCAACAGTAAGGTCACCTATAACAGGTGTTGTGCTGATAGCAGAGATGTGCGGTTCGACAGAATCCCTTGTGGCCATGATTATTGTGTCCCTGTTGGCTTATGTTGTTCCGACCCTTTTAGGAAACGAACCAATTTATGAATCACTTTATGACAGGTTGCTTTTAGCCAAAAACAGGGAATTTGTAAAGGAAACTTCAAAACATGTACTGTCAGAATATCTGGTTCCCCTGGACTGTAATTATATCAATTTTAAAATTAAGGATGTTCCGTTCCCGAAAAATGCAATAGTGGTGTCTGTAATAAGGAACGGAAAATACATCATTCCGACTGAAGATTTCCATATCAAATACGGCGACCAGATACATGTGCTGACGGACAGCAATGACTATCCGTATGTTAGAGAAGAGATTGAAGATTTATTTGGTGGTTAGATGAGTATAATCTTTAAGAGAAAAAGCGTTCGTAAATTTAAACAGGAGAAAGTTCCGGACGAGCTGATTGAAAACTTGCTTAAAGCAGGTATGCAGGCTCCTTCCTCATGTAATTCACAGCCGTGGGAATTCATTGTCGTATCAGAAACTGAGGATAAGCGGGCAATTTCCGAAATGCATAAGTTTGCTAAGCCTGCAGCCAATGCATCACACTTGATTATCACTTTAGGGAACTTAAATGAAGCCAAAGTCATCGCAATGATAGAGCAGGACCTTGGCGCATGCAATGAAAACATACTTCTTCAGGCCACTCATGAGGGTCTGGGTGCAGTCTGGCTGGGTTTTCATCCGATTGAAGAGCGGACCTTAAGGCTTAAGGAGTATCTTGAAATTCCGGATTACTGCATTCCGTTTTCGGTTATATGTGTCGGCTGGCCTGCACAGGACAGTGAAGTGAAATTAAGGTATGACAAATCAAAGGTTCATTTTGACAGATTCTAAATCGATGAACTGATTTGAATGAAAAAATGCAGTTTTTTGTATGTAATGTTATGAATATGTCTGTTTCTAGTCATGCATTGGGATTATAGGGTAAGAAAATATATTTAAGCTATGAAAAAATAAAGATAGTTTATATACTAGTAAAATATAATACATATTGATTATTTGTAAAGTCAGGAAGATAAACTCATGATTAGTAAACAACTTAGGGAATTTGAGCTGTTGAATACAACAACTCAGAGCATTTTTGAACTGAACGATTTAAACGTTTTAATAATTCTAAAGGACGGGTCAAATCTTACCAGTTGGGAATATGTGGATGATAAGGATGATATTATCTATATAACTGAAGATTTATTTGGCCAGACCAATCTTGCCAATAGATATGCCGGTTTGACTTCTCTTAAAGCTATTGTTGCATTCGGTTTTGGGGATGTGGACAATATGGAGGGAATGTTTTCAGGCTGTGAGGAACTGGCAGACATATCTTCCCTGAAAAACTGGGACGTGTCTAATGTAACAAACATGAGCAGGATGTTTGAGGGGTGCAAATCCCTTGAGGATATTTCCCCACTGGAAGGATGGAATGTTTCCGGCCTTAGGAATATGTCAAACATGTTCAGAAATTGTGAAAGCATAGTGGAGCTGACAGGACTCGATGAATGGGACGTCTCCAATGTAGAGGACATGCATTACATATTCTCCGAGTGCTACTCTTTATATGACATTTCCGCTTTGAAAAAATGGGATGTCTCCAATGTAAGGGACATGGCATGCATTTTTGATTTTTGCGAATCCATAGTGGAAATTTCTGCCCTAAAGGATTGGAATCCGTCTAGTGCATTCAATATTACTGCAATGTTTAGAGGTTGCAGTTCCCTAAAAAAGATTTCAGCGCTTAAAAAATGGGATTTATCTAAAATGACAGATAATTCAAGTTTACTGTCACTTTTTAGTGACTGTTCATCTTTAAATGATATTTCACCACTTAAAAATTGGGATGTCTCAAACATTACAAGAATAAGTGGCCTGTTTGATGGCTGCAGCTCGCTGTCCAGTATCTCGCCGCTTAAAAATTGGGACGTTTCAAACGTCACTTCCATGGAGAGGCTGTTTGCCGACTGTTACGAATTGGATGACATTTCCGCCCTGAAAAAATGGGACGTTTCAAGTGTTGAAAACATGATTGAAATGTTTTGTGACTGCGTATCACTGGAAGACATTTCCCCAATGGCAGAATGGAACACTTCAAATGTAAAAACATTTTATGACATGTTCCATGGTTGCGAGTCATTGAATGACATTTCAGCCATGAAGGATTGGGACATTTCCGGCGTAACCAGGCTTACAGGTTTATTTAAAGATTGCATATCCTTGAATGACATTTCTCCAATAGGTGGTTGGGATGTCTCCAAAATAGAATCTATGGAAGAAACCTTCGACGGGTGTGAAGAGCTTGCTGATTTATGCCCTCTTAAAAAATGGAATGTTGGCAATGTGATTTTAGCCGACAGGATGTTTAAAGACTGCACATCCATTACTGATGCATCATGTCTTGATTTCTGGATTTTTAAAAGCATTAGAAGTGCCGAAGGAGTATTTGAAAACTGCGAATCCATAAGCAATTATCCGGTATGGTGTATAAACGGACACTTCAGCGGAATGAGCAAACATATAAAGGAATTCAACAGACTCAACAAAACAACCGACGATATTTTTGACTTGGGAGATCTTGAAGTCTTAATCATCCTGAAGGATGGAACAAACCTGACTGAATGGAGTCAGGTAAAAAACAGGCGGGACATACTGTATGTCAATGAGGACCTGTCAGGTGTAGAAGATTTGACTGAAAAGTATATGGGCTTGACTTCCCTTGAAGCCATTTTTGCCTTTGGAGTAGATAAGGCTGAAAAAATGACTGCAATGTTTTCAAAATGCGAATCACTTGAGGACATCACATTTCTGAAACTGTGGGATGTTTCAAATGTAGGTGACATGAATTTCATGTTCCACAGATGCAAATTGCTGAGGGATATTTCACCGCTGGCCTCATGGGATGTAAGTCATGTTGAAAACATGAACGGAATGTTTCTAAACTGCCTGTCCCTTTTGGACAATTCCGCATTCAAGAACTGGGACGTATCAGGTCTTAAATACATGAGGGCAATGTTTTGGAACTGCATTTCAATTATTCACGTAATCTCAATGGAAGATTGGGATGTTAGCAATGTCGAAAATATGAATGGAGTGTTTTTCGGCTGCATTGCACTGGAATCAATCTCAGCATTGCGAAAATGGAATGTTTTGAATGTAAATACAATGGCAGGTATGTTTGAACACTGCAGAAGATTATCAGATATTTCAGCATTAGAAAAATGGAATGTGTCAAATGTAGCTGCAATGGACCATATGTTTTTTGACTGCAGGTCATTGGAGGACGTATCGGCCATTAATGGATGGGACGTTTCAAATGTTGAGAATATGGATCAGATATTTGGAGATTGCAGTTCACTAAAAGAAACTCCTGAATGGTCTAAAATTAAAGAAATAGAAAAAGAAAATGATGATGAAAAAGCTACTCATAGTTCTGATGATGAGGAAGAGCCTCAAAATACCGATGAGGGGGAAGTTCCTCAAAAATCTGATGAGGAAGCAGACTCTCAAAATACTGATGAGGAATAACATTTCCCACACCCTAAACCATTTTTTTTTAATATATCAGCTGATTTTTAAAAAAAGATTCAGATAACTTAATTATTATCAATCCAGGCAATACTGTTGCAGTCGCTTTGATTTCAAAATCTTTCATGTTTAGTTTATAAATTCTGCTTCATTTTTCAACGGTAAAACTTTCATGATTGCTGATGTATATTCCAATAGATAATAATTTAAATAATGTTGAAGATACTCTTAAATAAGGGAAAATTGTAAAACTAATTTATAATTTTAAAGCTTAAATAAGGGTTATTAATATGTCTGAGTTAAAATATATGGATTTATCATTAGATGAAATCCTAAAAAATCTTCAAATGTGTAAATCAGTTGTAGCTAATCAGGAAGAATCAATTGCCAAGTTTAGAGATGTTATTCTTTCAGCTTCAAACAGGCGTGTGGTGTCAGAGAGAAAAACCACTATATTTCTGGCGGGTGCCGGAAGGTCAGGTTTTGTTGCAAAATCATTTGCGATGAGACTTATGCATTTGGGTTTTTATGTCTATGTATTCAATGAAACAATAGCTCCTCCGGTCAGGGACGGAGATATCATTATCATTATTTCAAAATCAGGTAAATCCAATTCAATCACTCAAATCGTAGAGGATTCCAAAATAGACAATGTCAAATTCCTTGCGGTATGTGGAAATACCCAAAGCGAACTTGCACAAAAGGCAGACGCAAGAATAGTCATTGACTCCCTTCCTCAGACTCTGGTTAGACTTGAAGACAGTGATGTTAAGGATTTCATGGAGACTCTGCCAAGAGCTTTAATAAACTTTGAAAGCGATGAGGAAGTCAGAAGCAAAATCGAAGCCCTTCCTAAAAAATCCTCAGATCTCTCAAGTAATCAGTTATGGGAAGAGATTAATGAGTTGCCTAAAGAAATCAGAGGAATCAGTAACATTTACCGTCCATTGGAGTTAATATTAATGGGAACCGCTTTTGAAGTCTCAGCATTGGTTTTACTCGATGCTTTAGTAACAGAACTGATGCAAAGTTTGAATTTACGTGAAAAAGACTTGAAATCTTATCATGATGTTTTAAGCAGTGCAATTTAAGGTGGAAAATTCAATGAGCGAAGAACTGAACATCTATAATTTTAAGAATTACATTGATGACTTTTTCAATGACTTGGAATTATATGATGATTATGACGGCAGGCATGATTATAAAGGCATTTTGAAAGCAAGTATTGATGTTTTTTTAAATTTTGAAAGCGATTACACTGCAAAAGAGGTATACAGGTCCTTTTTCATGATTTATCAGATAACAGGTGAGGATAAATCCAAAAGGGAAGATAATAAAAATCTTATAAGTGAACCTAACACGCTTTTAAATCTTTTAAATGTAATGGAAAAATACGAAAAAAACACAGGGGAGCTGATTGACAGGCAAAGGGACCATTTCATTCATTCCGTCAATGTTTTCTTATTGGGTTTGGCCATTTACACTAAAAACAAAAGATACAGAAGGGCATTCAAAAACTATGTAAAGAAAAGCCAGTACGAAAAGTATTACGGTCATGAAAACAATGAAGTTTCCCGTGAGGAGTTTTTATACCGGTGGGGAGTGGCCTCCCTTTTGCATGATATAGGTTATCCTTTTGAAATTGTTGGAAAGCAGCTTAAAAAGATAATCAATGATGGTGTCAAGTCCATTTCAAACTCATACAGTGTAAACCTAGGAATTGATTTTGATGATTTCGATGAATTCAATTCCATTGTAAAGATGGACCCTTATGATTTTGCTGACAATTACCGTAAAAGAAACAAGAGATCCAAAGTCTTGGATTTATATAAGCCTACAGATATTTTAGCGCATAAAGTGGCAAAGGATTTCAAATTCAACAATGAGAAATTTAGATTGTTGAAAAAACATTTAGACGGCTTTATCTATTATATGAGAGAGAAGGATTTCATCGACCATGGTTTTTATTCAGCTATCTTGGTCCTGAACTCATATGGAAAAATTTTGCAGAAATATGATAAGAATAACATATTCTTCTTCTATCCTATTGTGGACAGTGCTTCAGCAATACTGTTGCATAATTATTACAACAAAACCCTGCAGAAAGATCCGTTTAACTTAAAAAAACTCTCTCCTAAATCCAATCCTATTGCATATCTGCTGATTTTGTGTGATGAGCTTCAGGAATGGAACAGGCAGCCATTCGGTCAGATTGATAAGCAGAAATTGCATGTAAATGAACTGTCCATTAGCATTGGGGAAAATTCCATGGATGTAATTTACATTATAAAAAATGGTTCAATGGGCTTAGGATTTTCCAAAGATAAAAGGGACTTCATCAACAATGTTTTGGATATTGAATCCATATTTGTAAAGGGCATTTTCGTATCCAGTGATGTCGAACCGGACATTGAAGAGGGCATCATGAGAAATATTGATTTTGAGGAAATCCAAGCTCCGGATATTCTGATTAAAAATATCGAAGAGCTGGCAAGCAAGATAAATGCCAACTATAACAACCGTATTAATCAAGACTATGATGAGGCCGTCAAGAGCGGTGAGGAAATAGATGAAAATCTTGAAATATCCCACAACTCCCTGGTGGAGTTCAATGAATTGTCTCCGGAATATAAGTTATCCAATCTCAGACAGGCCAGGTCAATTCCTAAGAAATTGAATCTGATAGGTTGTGAGATTGCTCCTCAGGATGATGAACGTGAAGAGATAACTTTTGAAGACTTGGATGAGAAGGAAATTGAAAACCTGGCAATCTTTGAACATCAGGAATGGTGTAGGGAAAAAAGAGGTACCGGCTGGACATACGGTCCTGTAAAAGATGAAGTTTTACGTGAAAACCCTAACATTGTGGGATGGGATGAGTTATCCGATGAGATTAAACAGTATGATGTTGATACGATTGTAATAATTCCTGAACTTTTAAATTCATTAGGATTGAAAGTGGTAAGAAGCAAAATCAGATTGCTTACCTATAAAATGCAGGAATACTTTGAGAAAAACATTGAAAAAGATGAATATGACCCTGAATTGAGCTCTGAAGATAACTTTAAGAAACTCCCTGACTATGTTAAATATACCAATTATAAGCAAACCAATTTCATTATTAAAATATTGAATGAAAGGGGCTATGACATAATTGACAAGAATGACAAGATTGATGCCATTAAAAGCGGTGACTTTGATGAGCATGATCTGGAACATTTTGCCGAAAGAGAGCATTACGGCTGGTGTATGCTCAAGTATGATTTGGGTTGGAGACACGGGCCTCTTGATGTGGAAGAAAAGACCTCTCCAAATCTGGTAAAATGGGAAGATTTGGATGAGGAACTTCAGGAAAACAATATGAACACATTCAGAAATCTGCCGGACATGTGTGATGAGGTAGGTTTACAAATTGTCAAAAGTGAATAAAATTCTTATTCACTCTTTTTCTATTTTTTTTTTTAAATATTTAACATTTAAATTATATTATTGCTATATATTAATAATGGTGAATATCAGTGGACATATTGGGCAATTCAATTTTTCAATTCTTATTTGAACTGATTATTTTTTCTGTTGCGACAGTTATAGGAGTGTTTGTATTCAATAAGGTTAAAAACTCCGATAACAGATATCTGGATATTCATGAATTTCTTCCAGATGATGAGATATTCACTTTAAGGCAGGTTTATTATCTAATCATGTTAAGTGCCTGTTTTATTGTTGTAATTTATACTTTTATACTGAATGCTGACTATATCTATATGGTACTGTTTGATGTGGGCCTGTCATTATATATTGCAATCACATATGAGAAGAGTTCCCTGAAAAACAAGATCATATTATTTTTGGTGGTTCCATGGGGGTCCCTGAATTACATTATATTCGGATTTTCTATGGTGAGTCTGCTGGACCTTGTTCACGTTCCTGTTTTCATTTACTTCATTAAGTATTATTACGATAAATTCAGTGAGTTTACCAATTCAAACGGTCTGGGAGTATCCATACTTCTTCTGTTTTCAATAGTATTCATTAGTTTTTTCGTTACTCAGGTGGTTGAAAAGGCCAATGCAGTTGATTCTCTTGTAATGGTTTCCAATGCATTTACAAGTAACGGATATGTTGTTTTGGGCCAATCCATTCCTGGTAAGATTAACAGTATTTTTCTGGTATGGGGAGGATATATCATATCAGGTGCGGGTACGGCAACTTTAACTGCAGCCATTTTAATGAGGCACTTCAATAAAAGATTTGAAGAGCTTGAAAGATTGATTGACGAAGGTGATGAGCAATGAACTGGGAAGAGATACTTATAATTCTTATATTTCAGTTTATATTATCATTGGGAATTTTTCTTGTTCTGGCGTATGTCGGAAAATTTGTTCATGACAAAATCAAATCAGAATCCCGCTTTAAAAATTCCAAGTTCTTGAATATTGATGAATATCTTCCCGAAGAGGAAGCCTCAACCGTCAAACAGGTATTTTACCTTATAATGATTTTGATTTTTGTTACGAATATAATATATATCATATTTGGCTGGCGTGAAAACTCCATCAATCTATTGCTTATGGACATTATTGTTTCATTGTATGCGGTAATCAATGGGGACATTTCATTTTCCAAAAACAAGCTGGCTTACTGTTTGATAATTCCTTTCGCTTCATTGTCATATATAATGTTTTATAATAACTTCATTAGTTTTATGGACTTTTTCCATATATTTGTCTTCCTATATCTTATTAGACTGTATTTTCACAAATTCCTCGATTACACTGAGACCAATAGTTTAGGAATCACTATACTGTTCTTATTTGGAATAGTCTTTGTCAGTTTCTTCATTACGATGTTTGTTGAAAATACTATGCCTCTTGATTCTCTTGCAATGGTTTCCAATGCATTTACAAGTAACGGTTATTCGGTTTTGGGAAATTCAACATTTGGAAAAATAAATGCGCTGATACTGGTTTGGAGCGGTTTTCTTTTATCAGGTGTGGGTACCGCCACTTTGGCCGTTGCCATTGTAATGAGATATGCCAACGATAAGTTTGACCATCTCGAAGAGCTGGTTAAAAAGAATAAGAAAGATTAATCTGTTCTCTCTGCAAATATATGATTGATGCAGACAAATGATAATATTGAAACGATTGTCGGAAATCCTCGAAAAGCTATTAACACTCTGGCATTTCCAACCATTTTTTCAATGCTTCTGATGTTTTTGAATAATCTGATTGACAGCTTTTGGGTTTCAGGCATCAATGCTGATGCGCTGGCCGCTTTGGGATTCATATCTCCATTATATCTGGTCATCATAGGTCTTGGAAGCGGCGTTGGTGCAGGCGCCAATTCGCTTATTTCAAGATATGTCGGCGCCGAAAGGTTTGACAATGCAAACAATGCCGTTGTTCATGCACTGATTTTGATGGGAATCGTTTCTTTAATTGTTTTGATTGTGGGCATTTTCTTTTTGGATGACCTGGTCGTGCTTCTCGGTGCATCTTCGGTAAAGTTATATTGCGTGAGCTACGGATTTATCATATTTCTTCTCAATATTGTTTTTCTTGCGCCGAACGTTACCTCAAGCATATTCAGGGCAGAAGGGGATGTCAAAAGGGCAACCAATCCTCTGATTCTAACTGCCATCATAAACATGATTTTGGATCCCATACTGATTTTCGGTCTGGATTTGGGGATTTTCGGAGCGGGCCTTGCAACAGTGATAGCCTCCTTAATCGGCTGGCTGTGGATGATTTACTGGATTTTCATTAAAAAGGACACTTTCTTTGAATTCAAGCTTAAAAATTATAGGCGCAATCTTGAAATCTATAAGGAAATCCTTGTCGTTTCTCTTCCGGCAGGAACGGAGGAGATAATATTTGCACTGGTTGCCATCATCCTGAATTATCTCATCATGACAACCGCAGGTGTCGGGGAAGTCGCATCCTTTACCATTGCCTGGAGGTTCATCTGCATTGCATTTCTGCCATGCATGGCAATCGGAATAGCTACAATAACGGTTTCAGGGGTTGCATACGGCGCCCGCAACTGGCCGAACTTCAACGAGACAATCAAATACTCCACTCTGCTGAGTCTGACAATAACATTGGCGATTTGTGCTATATTTTATTTGTTCGCATATCCGATATGTGGTCTTTTCAACTTCCAGACAGCCAATCCCGCTCTGGTTGAGCGTGCTGCCGAAATATTAAGGCTTCTGGTTTTCTACAACTGTCTTATTTCGTTTGGGGCCACTGCCGCATATACTTATCAGGGTGTCGGAGCAGGATTTAAATCATTGGGTCTGACTGCTTTAAGGGAACTGGTTTTGAGCATGGCCTTTGCTTATGTGATGGGAATAACCATGTCTATGGGCGTTTTCGGAGTATATCTCGGTGCCATAATCGGCATGAACATAGGTTCGATTCTGGGTTTTGCCTGCATCTGGATATTTAATATGAAGTTCAAAAGGCAGTGCGGCTATTAAAAAGTATTACTTTTTTTCTTATTTTAAGGGTTTTAGTAATACTTTGAGAAAGTATTACTTTTTGTTTAGTTATTTAAATACTATGTATTACAATTTCCATATTTAAACAATAGTTAATACTTTTTTGCCGATTTTAAGCTATTTCGTATTACTTTTTTTAGAAAATTATATATTATAAATTATTACAAAATTATCATTTGTAGTAATATTTTTGTTTAAAAATTTACTACATATTCGACCTTTTATTTAAGAGGTAAAAAAAATGAAATTTTATGGAAAAAAACACAATATTCTTATTGCACTTCTGGTGATGCTGTCATTATTGCTGTTCTCGCAGGTTGCCTTTGCCGAGACAAACGATACTTTAGTAAATGACGATAGTGGAATTGAAGTTTTAAGCAATGAATATTGTGATGAGGATAAGATTTCAATTGATAATTCACAAAATGAATTATCAGATTCTAAAAATACTACTTTATTTATAATCAGCGATAATCCCGGAACCAATATTTTAGATAAGGCCGGCTGGGAACTCCACGATGAGAAAAAACTTGACAATGTAAATCTCATCATCAGAAGCGGTGAGCAGATTAAGGCAATGAATGAAAATGAACTGAAAGGTTTGCTGTCTGGCTGTGACGCTTTTGTCGGGGAGTGGATCAGCAGTGATGTGGATTCAGTTCTAACAAGCGTCTTATCAAAAAATCCCGGTTTATCCAATAAAAAAATGTTTCTGATATTGGAACCTCCTTCAGGTAATCTGAATTCTGATTCCAGTTCAATCAAGCTTCTTAGGAACAATACCCTGAACTACAACAAAATCTTTGCAGCATATTCCAACGAAGAGTTAATAAAATACTTCAAAAACACTAAAAGAGGAATATCATACTCTAATGTCAACAGTTACTTGACAGATGATGCGAAAGGTTTCAGCCCTATTTTAAATCAGCTTGTTCTCTATAAGGACCTGAACGACAAGGACAATTTGAAAAATCAGATTCTCTACATTCTCAATTACCTTGGCGTCAATGTCAGTTTTGAAAAACCTGTGTTTACAGGCTCTAAAACCTACGGCATCTACAGGGACAGATGGTACTCCTTAGATGAATATGTAGCTACTTTCTTCAATCCGAACTTCAACAGGACAGTTGGAGTGCTTGAAAGTACAATGTATATTGAATCCCAGCAGCTGCATACCTGCTATTCAATTATAGAGTCTTTGGAATCCAGGGGATATAATGTCATTCCTGTTTTTGCTGCAGGAGGGTCTGCCGACCAGCTTAAGGTAATGGTTGAATCATGGACAGATGCAGGCAGTGACATATCCGGATTTTTGGCAGATTCATCTAAATACGACATTAACATTGATGCAATAGTTTCCATGGTTGCCTATGGTGTCGGAGGTGAAAATTTCACCAAAGCGACAGACTTTTTTGAAGAGGCAGGAGTTCCTGTATTCAGGGCAGTCCACTCGGATTATGTTTCAAATGAACGGTGGGAACTTGGTTCAACCGGTCTTACAACAGAAAAGAGTGACAAATGGTGGCACATTACCATTGCCGAAACACAGGGGATAATCGATGCAACATTCATTGGAGGCGCTTCAAGCTATGTTTCAAACCTGACTGGAGCTCAAATCACAACATACATTGCTCATAAGGGCAATATCGAGCTTTTGGCTGACAGGATTGACTCATGGGTTGACTTGAAATACACTGCAAATGACGAGAAACTGCTCTCCATCATATATTACAATTATCCTCCTGGAAAACAGAATATCGGTTCAAGCTATTTGGATACTATTAAAAGTATTTACAACATTCTTCTCACATTAAAGGAAGAGGGATATGACGTCGGCAGTCTGCCGAACAATGTATCCGAACTGGAAGATTTAATCATTTCCTGCGGTATAAATGTCGCTACATGGGCACCAGGCGAGCTTGCAAAACTGGCAAACCGTCCGCAAGTTACACTGCTTCCAGTAAAGGAATACACATCATGGTTTAACTCTTTGGATGATATTGTAAAAATACAGGTGACAAACGGTACTGTCGCATACATAGGCGAGCTGACAAGACGTGCCGTTGAGCTGAACTACACCGAAACAATATCCGATACAATCGATGACTGGTTAAATCAGGTTGTTGCACTTTTACCGGATGAAAAGGCTGGTGAAGCCAAAAAGGCATTGGACAATATTGTGTCAAGCTTAAAAAATTATGCAAAAACACAATCTGGAGATTATTATGATTTATATTTAAGGTATTATGATGAATTTATTAAATTAAACATTTCAGGATTAAACGGTTGGGGTGAAGCTCCAGGAAACGTGATGGTAATCAATAGAAACGGTACAGATTATTTTGTCATTCCCGGTCTGACCTTTGGAAACATATTCATAGCTCCCGAACCTCAAAGGGGATGGGAGGCAGACATTGAAAACCTGTACCACTGTACTGCTGTCGCTCCAACACACCAATATCTGGCGGCTTACTACTACATGCAGAAATCACATCCTAATGCAATGATATTTGTGGGAAGGCACGCTACACACGAATGGTTGCCTGGAAAGGAAATTCTTCTCTCATCAACTGACTATGGATCCGTTGTTGTCGGTGATGTTCCGCAGTTATATTTCTATATCAGTGATGGTTTGGCAGAAGCTATTCAAGCTAAAAGAAGAGGTTTTGCCGTTATAATTTCACATTTAACCTCTCCAATGGCATATACACATTTATATGGTAATTTAACCAGTTTAGCTAATTTAATCAATGATTACAATAAAAACCCTAAAAAAAGCACGGAAAATGAAATCCGCAATCTGATAATCAGCAATGATTATTCAACCAATCTCGGACTTAATAAAAGTGAAGTCAAAACTATTAAGTTCGCTTCCCTGATGGATAAGGTCAACACTTTCCTTAAAACCACCCAGGACACGCTCCATCCTTTGGGTCTTCATGCATTGGGTGATGCCTGGAGCGAACAGGACATAGCAAGCACAGTAAGTGCAATGCTGTCAAGGGATCATGTGCTGGAAAACAATGAAGGTGTGCTTAATCTGTTTGGTGAACTTTCGGATATTTATTTCTCAAAGGAATATTCCTCCCTATCAGCTTTTGAAAGGGAATTCATCTTAAACAAATCATATGACATTGCAAAGGCATTAATCTATTGGGATGCGGCAACTGTCGGTGAGGTTCTTGCCACAGAAAATGCCAAATTCAACGATTCCAAGGTAATGGCATGCTTAAATCTAGCTAAATCCTACATTGAATTGATAAATCTGAGTATTTCAAATGAACTCAATGCCATGATAAACGGTTTGAACGGCCGATACGTTCCAGTGGGTGAAGGTGGAGAAATTGTAGTAAAACCAAGCATCCTTCCAACCGGGGCAAACATGTTCCAGGACCAGTCCAGTGAGCTTCCGACACAAGAGGCATGGGAATACGGAAAGACCCTTGCACTATTAACACTATCCGACCTTGATGATGAGACTGAAAAGGTTATCATGGGAATATGGTGTGTGGAAACCGCAAGGGATGATGGAGCATTGGTTTCAAGCGTTTTATACCTGCTTGGAATGAAACCTGTCTGGACAGATTCATCAAGTGCAGGATATGACGATGAAGGAAATCCGACAGGTAAAAAGGTAGGCGCAATGCCTGAAGTAATCAAACTTAATGATTTAACCCGTCCTGACGGATGGGCCAAGAAAAGAATTGACGTAACTGTAATTACAAGCGGTTTGTTCAGGGATTTATACTCTTCCCAGTCAATCCTGATGGATAACGCATATAGGGTCGCACTTGCAAGATCATACCTCACATTAATCAACAATAAGACATTAATGAAAGATAATGATTTGAAACAGGCTTTGGAAGGAGTTATGGAAAGCATCAATTATTATGGTGTTTCAAATGAAGCAATAAGCGACAACTATGTTGCAAAACATTGGATAGAAGATACCAAGTACTATCTAAGCATTGGCTATAATGCAACTTATGCTGGAGAATGTGCCATTACCCGTATTTTTGCACCTCCTAACGGTGATTACGGTGCAGGAATATCTAAACTGGTATCAATGTCATGGACTTGGAACGATACCGACGAACTGGCACAGTTCTATCTGGGAAGAATGGGAAACATGTATTCCAAAAAGTATTGGGGAGATACAAACTCCTTGGTATTTTTAAGGGCACTGTCAAATTCAGATACAGTAGTTACAAGCCGTAACACCAATCAGTATGGGGTATTGGACAACGATGACTTCTTTGATTATTGGGGAGGTTTGTCCATGGCTGTTGAAAATGTTTCAGGCAAGTCCCCTAAAATGAAAGTGCTGATGTATGCGGATAAGGACAATGCATATGTTTCATCCCTGGAAGAGGTAATGTATCGCGAAATTGCTGCAAGATACGACAACCCTAACTGGATTAAGGGCATGATGGGCGAAGGCTACAGCGGAGCCCGTTACATGTCAAACAAATTCGTAAGTAATTTATACGGCTGGCAGGTAACAAGACCAGCTTCAGTATCTGATGACTTGTGGAATAGGGTTTACAACACCTATTATAAGGATAAATATGGTTTGGGTGTTAAAGATTGGCTGATGAGCGGAAATAATGCATATTCACTTATTTCCATGAGCGGTACCATGTTGACTGCAGCTCATGAAGGATATTGGAACGCCGATAAGGCTACACTTAGTGACATCGCAAATACATGGGCAAAGGCAACAGTTCAGAACGGTGTTGCATGCTGTGACTGCAGCTGCGGTAATATTGCTATGATGCAGTGGGCAGTTCAATATGTAAATCCGGATATACTGGCTCAGCTATTGCCTAAATTGTATGATGCAACTCAAAATCCCGTATTTTTAAATAACACCAACAGTGTTCCTCCTGAAAATACGGACCCTTCAAACAATGAGGCATCAACTCCTAATCCGATTAAAGGTTCCACTTCATCTTCAACAATTTCAGCTAACTCAACAACCACAAGCAACAATCAGTTTTCACAGTCCAGTTCTGCTTCAAACGGACAGTCAGTTTCTGATGCCGGTGAATCTGCTCCATCAGGTGATGTAGGCGGATCTTCTGCACAGGGAGCTGACGTTAAAAAATCAATTGAAATTAATCCCGTAACTCAGCAGTCTGCAAGTGAAGTCGGAATGAGCTTGATTGCAGTTTTGGGAGTGGTATGTTTAATTTTAATAATTGGAGTCGGTTACTTTAGAAACAAAGATGAAGATAAAAATTCAAGTAAATTAGATGAGCTATATAATGAAAAAATTATCTAGTTCATTAATTTTTTATTTTTTAAAAGAGGGAAAAAGATGGAAGTAATTAATTTATTATGGCAACTTGGAATATTATCCGCAGTTTTAATCTTTGGAATCAAATTGGGACTTGCAACTGGTCTTGCAAACATGTCCAAAAGATATTTGGCAATGGTTTCAATAGGTTATGGTGCTGGAGTTTTAATTTTAACTGAAATATCTTCATTTTACACAGCACAAATTACAGATTTGATTTACACTTATAATTTTGAATTTTTCCTGATAATGGCGGTCATAATGATTCTTGCAGGAATCTTTACAATAAGGGAATATAAGGTTTTTGAGAAAAATACTACTGCAGCCACATGTATGGCGGTTGTGGCTCCTTGTCCATGTTGTTTCGGTTCAATTATTGTAAGTATCATGCTTGTGGCACCAACTGTAGGTTTAGGGCTTATGAATTTAAGTATTATCGTTGCAGTCGCTTTGGTTTTAACAATTATTGCAACCTATTATGCATCAAACTACCTCATAAGATTTATTAAAAAGCCTTATCCTATTGTTTTGGGAAATTTCATGTTCTTTTTGGGAATTTATTTTTTAATTTCCGCATTATGCCTTCCGAACATTACTGCACTTCTGCAAAGTCCGATGGATGCAATCTCAATCCAGTCTCCAGAATATATTTTAGCGGTTTTAGGCTTAATGTTAATGATAATGTTCTTAGGAGCATTTTACTTTAAAAATAACAGTTATTTAGATTAATGGTGATAATATATGGTAACAACAATTCCCGGAAGTGAAATATTAACTTCCGGTTTGAATATGATTGCTCAAAGTTTACAGATTCCGGTAATCATATTTTTAGTCGTCTTTGCATTTTTTGCAATACTTACATTGGGTAGCCTTGTAAGCGAATACACATCAAGAAAAAAGGTTACTCCAGATACATTGGAAAAATTGATTTATTCCATATCAAATGCAACCTCCAGTGAGGAATTAATGAATATAATTAAGAATGCCAAGCTGTATGAAAATCAAAAGGTGATTTTGGTTAAAATCCTGCGTGCAGATTCACTGACCGATGATACACGCGAAACATTGGCCAGAAAACTGATAGAATTTGAAGAGACAAAATCAGCAAAAACATTAGAAAGAACAGATATTGTAACCCGTATAGGACCAACATTAGGTTTGATGGGTACTTTAATCCCTATGGGTCCGGGTCTTGCTGCATTGGGTGCGGGTGATGTAAATACACTGGCAAATGCTATTATTGTTGCGTTCGATACAACCGTTGTAGGTATTGGTGCAGGTGCAGTTGGATATATCGTATCAAAGATAAGACGCAGATGGTATGAGGAAGACCTCTCCAATCTTGATGCTTTATGCGATGCGCTTTTGGATAAATTAAAACAATAACGATGGAGTTTTAGCTATGGTTAGGCGTAAATGCAAGAAAAGATTTTCCGAAGGTGAAGAGGACCCGATGGCTGGAACTTCCAATCTTGTTGATGCAATGCTTGTTATTGCAGTCGGTTTTCTTATTTTTGTTGTAATAAGCTGGAATATGCAAAGTGTAATTTTTCAGGACACCTCACAGGACCAGTCCCAGGCCGTCCAGAAATCTCCTGCCAACATTACCGAGGTAACAGAGGGTCAGCAGTTGAACGAAACACCGGAGTCATCCGAAAGCTCAGGTCAGGGCTATATGGAAATGGGAAAGGTTTATAAGGATCCTTCAACGGGCAAGCTGATAATGGTGGAAGGATAGGAAAAAATGGAATTATTGGATGATATTATGAAAAACAAATTATTTATTTATCTATTTGCACTGATTTTCATGATGCTTTTTTCTCTAAGCGCCGTCAGTGCAGATGATTTGCAGTTAACCGATTCGGGTCAGGTTTCAGGTGATGTTGATGTAGCTACCGTTAATCCATGGAAAACTTCAGGTGAGCTGACATATGACATTCCGTCTGATGCAAAAGACATTAAAAGTGCTGATGTTTATGTAAATATCTACAGCGGAAGCGCCCAAAACACCTATGGTGCAAATGCCAACGTGAGCTTAAGGACTGTAAACGGTGAAAATCAAATAGCTAGTGAGAAATTATGGATTGAAGACGGAAGCACTGACGGAACCATTTATCCACTAAACAATCACACATATAAGTGCTACTCCGACTATCAGATGCATTATGACATAACAGACTCATTGAAGGGTTTGAACGGTTCATCAATTTCAGTTAATGTTGATTCATTTAAAATGAGTGATAAACAGTTTGACGGAAGAATCAAACTCATTGCCTTGATTTTGGCATACGATGACGGAGATGATGACGAAATTAATTACTGGTTTGATGCAACACAGAAATGGACACAGACAGATGTGACAACTTCATTTGATACCGCAGACATAACCAGTATCGTAAAAGCCGATTTGATAAATATTGCACTTTCCAGCGGTGACGGAATCTACAAATTAAATGGTGAATTCATAGGCGATTCAACCGAACATGTATCCGGAAATTACTATCAGTATAACTACTGGAATATTCTTGATAATGTAAAGGAAGGTCAGGACACAGAATTTGTTTCAATTGCAGGTGCAAGTGCTTACGGTTCACTAAAAAATGTTTTAACATTCTTGAAGCTGGAATCCAAAAACATAACTGCGGATGTATCATTCAATACAGAATATACCAGTGTTCCGACATGTTATGCAGGCACCAACAACACATTGACTGTAAAGGTCAGTTCCAATTTTGCAGGCAGGTATTCAATAGAGCTATTGGCTGACGGTAAACTTCTAAACAGCAGTGAAACTGATTTGGATGCTGCTGAAGAGGCTACTGTTTTATTAACCGACCCGACTGTCAGGGCAGTTGATGAAACTACTGTTAATGGTGCCGGCAATAAAGAAGTAACTTATATAATCAATGTTAAATTGGGTGATGTTATTGTAGGAAGTGCCAATAAAACCGTTCCGGTATTGTATAACGGTAATCTTGGAAAGGATTTGGCCTACAATGCACGTTATATTGAAGATATTCGGGTATTTACAGTCACCGGGGGAATTGCAGCTGACACTAAAGACAGTTCAACTTACCTGTCTGCCTCCGCATCAAACAGAACAGATATTTTCAAAATTGATTTGGATGAAAGCTCATCTCTGGAAAAAGCATTCGTTTACATTGCTTATAACTGGGATAAGAGTGGTGTTGGAGGGCCTGTATTTAACGTCACATTCAACGGTAATGCCATTTCTCCTAAATCCAGCTATCGTGATCAGTCCAACTTGGGCAGTTACGGAAGATATGGGTACGGATTGATGTTTTATGATGTGTCTGATTTGGCAAAACCTGGAGATAATGTTTTAATCTTAAATAAGCAATCAGGATTGACTTCAGTATATCCTGGAAATTTAATATATTTATACAACAGCACTGAAAGCGATTATATAAAAAATATTTACCTGTTGAATGGTGCTGATTTGCTTGCAAATTCCAACAATGATGCTGGAAGAGTTGTTAAAACTTCAAATGTATTAAATGCAGATGTTAATGATGTAATTAATTCTGCATTCACTGTTTTTGCTGCCGGTGCTCAAAAAGGTGAAGGAAACATTATATTCAATGGAAATGTAATGGAAGATGTATGGAACGGCACTTCTAACTCTCTTGATTCATTCACCTTCGACATTTCATCTAAATTAACAGACTCAAATGATATTGCTTTTGTTGCAACCGGATCTACAGTTCTGGCGTTGAATCAAATTGTGGTAACATACAAAAATGCACCAGTAAAAGTTACTTTAACACCTAAGGCATTATCCGCTACATATGATTCTGCCAAGGCATTTAAAGTTACTGCATTGGATTCGAAAGGTAATCCTGTTGGCGGTTTGGAGCTTACTTTAAAAATATTTACAGGCAATAAGTTCACATCAAAAACTATCAAAACAGATGCAAATGGTATTGCAAGCTTTAAAGATGCATCAAAATTGGCCATTGGTTCACATAAGGTTGAAATCATATCATCTGATGAAACTTATGCTGTTAAAAATGCAACATCATCAATTAAGGTATCCAAAGCCAAAACAACTGTCAAGGCTGTGAAAGTAACCAATAAGTTTAAAAAATCTAAATATTTCAAAGTAACTGTTACAAACAAGGCAACTAAAAAGGCAGTTAAGAATGTTAAAGTCAAATTAAAAATCTACACTGGCAAGAAATACGTAACCAAGACCATTAAAACCAACAGCAAAGGCATTGCCCAGTTCAATACCAAGGCACTGAAGGTTGGTAGTCATAAGGTTGTGATTTCTTCCGGCAATTCAAAATACACAATCAGTGCAAAAAGTACTATTGTAATTAAAAAATAGAGTATTATTCTCTATTTTTTTTCAATTTTTTGGGCAAAATTTTCGTGATGGTTAATTTTTGTTAATATATTTTTTACAGAGTATTACTTTTCATTTTTCAATTCATTTAATTTTTATTACTATTATTGCAATTTTTTTAAAATTAGTATTACTTTTGGCTAAAAGTATTACTTTTAAACAAATTTTTATAAAAAAAGTAATAAGAAATATTTATATTGTTATTACTACTTCACTTTAATTAAGGCTTAGTTATTTAAAGTAGTGTATAGAGCCCATTTTCCTTTTATTCCCCACTTTAAATAAACTGCCGAAAGTAAAAAAAATCGTGGTATATTATGAAAACTAAATCATTTATTTTTTTAATTGCACTGATTTTTGTGATGGTTTTCTCTCTCAGCGCTGTTTGCGCAGACGATTTACAGACATCTGATTCCGGTCAGGTATCAGGGGATGTTGTTGTAGTTAGTGAAAATCCTTATACTACCTCAGGTGAGCTGACATATGACATTCCTGCCGATGCCAAAGACGTCAAGAGTGCAGATGTTTATGTGAATGTCTATTCGGGCAGTGCAAAAAATACATATGGTGCAAATGCCAATGTGAGTCTGAAAACCCAAAATGGTGAAAATCAGATAGCAAGCGAAGAGTTATGGATTGAAAATGGAACTACTGATGGAACCGTTTATCCTGTAAATGACCATGTCGATAAGTGTTATTCAGACTATCAAATGCGTTATGACATAACAGACTCTTTAAAAGGTTTGAACGGTACATCTGTTTCTATTAAAGTTGATACATTTGAAATGACTAATAAGTCATTTGACGGCAGAATCAAGTTAATCGCTTTGGTTTTAGCATATGATGACGGGGATGCAGATGAAATTAACTATTGGATAGATTCTGCTCAAAGATGGACAAAAACCAATGTTACAATTTCTTTTGATACTGAGGGTGTAACAGATATTGCAAAAGCGGATTTAACAGATATTGTACTTTCCAGTGCTAATGGAAACTTCACATTAAATGATAAGTTGCTTGGCGAACCTGATAACCACACTGCAGGCAGCACTTATCAATACAGTTACTGGGATGTTACAGATAAAATAGAAGAAGGCAAAAATACTGAAATCATGAGCAGATATGCAGGAACTTCAGCTTACGGATCACTTAAAAACGTTTTAACTGTTTTAAAAATACAATCCAAAACAGCTAGCGCTGATGTGACATTCAACACTGAATACACTAGTGTTCCTACATGTTATGCCGGAACCAATAACACATTAACTGTTAAAGTTAAGGCAAATAAAGCCGGCAAATACATGGTTGAGTTAGTATCCAGTGATGGTGCATATGAAACAGCCGAAGTTGAACTTGACGGTGAAAATGAAACCACTTTACTGTTGACTGACTCTAAAATCAGGCCAATTGATGAAACTACCGTAAACGGCGCCAATAACACTCAAGTGGAATATGAAGTTGATGTTATTTACAATGGCACTGTTGTCGGAAAAGCAAACAAAACAGTTCCTGTACTTTACAACGGTAATTTAGGTTATGACTATGGGTATGATGTTCGAGGTCTTGAACCGTATTATCGTACAATCCAAATTAGGGGTGATGTTGTAGTTGATGTAAAAGATGACAGCACTTATTTGGGTGCTTCAGACATGAACAGAACCGATGTCTGGAACATCAATTTGCCTGAAGACACTGAAATTAGGGAAGCATTCCTATTCGTTCCATATAACTGGTTTAACGCTAAAGCTTATAATGAAACTAGGGAAATGTTTGATGCTAAATTCAACGGTTATGAAATTGTTCCACTGGAATGGTATAGGGATCAAGGCAATTTAGGAAATTATGGACGATACGGCTATGGTGTTATGGTTTACAGGTTAAATGTGAATCAAATCAACACTACAGGCGCTAACACTTTGGTTTTAAATAAGAATGACCCTACTCCTGCTGTTTATCCTTCAACCTTAGTATATATGTATGATGTTCCTGGCGGATCATTTAAAGATGTTGAGATTGTTTTGGGTGCTGATTTACTT
>NZ_CACXXB010000003.1 GCF_902771435.1 uncultured Methanobrevibacter sp.
GGCAACTGCAGGATTTATTCTAGAAAAAGCAGGAGTTGACCCAAAAACAATAGGTTCAACTGTCTATAGGGGTGCACACCCTGGAGGAACCGCACCTATTGGAAAAGTGGTTGACAGCAACCTGGAAACTGAAATGTCTAATTTATATGTCTGTGATGCAAGCGTATTGCCTATATCTCCCGGAAAACCGCCGATATTAACAATACTTGCATTATCTAAAAGACTTGCAGATTATTTAAAAAATAAGTAAGAAGATTATTCGAATTGTTTTTCGATATCTTCTGTTTTTATTAATTTTTCACAGTAATGGCACCTTACTACAGGAGGGTATCCCTGAATAACATTGAATACTGGTGTTATAGGCTCATTTTCATAATTTGTAATGCACTTTGGATTTGTACATTTGAGAATTGATGTGATCTTTTCAGGAAGTGCAATTTTATACTTTTTGACGGGTTCATAATTCCTGATAATATTGATGGTTGCTTTTGGAGCTATTAAAGCAATCTGATTCAATTCCTGATAGCCCAGTTCCCTATTTTCGATTTTTAAAATATCCTTTCTTCCGATTTCACCTGATGAAACGTTCATAGCTATTGTAACGTTTTTGACATCATCATCCGGAAGGCCTAAAACTTTTAAGATGTGCAGTGATTTGTTTGCAGCAATGTGGTCAATTACAGTGCCGTTTTCAATGGCTTTGATTTTCAATTCGGATTTGTCCTTCATGTTCATTTAATCTACCTTCAATACATTCTCAAATCTTTCATTTCAATAATCACTTCTGTATCTTGCTCCAGTTTTTCAGGACTTTTTCCTTTGGTGGCAATAGTAAAGCTTTCAATGACTCTGGCTCCACGCATTTTAACTTTTTCTTCTAGTCTTTTAATATTTGAATCGCCACGGTTACCATCCATTGTAGCAAAGAGTATCACGTCTTTACCTCTTAAATTGCATCTGTCAATTATTGTCAGAATTGCAGGTGTTGGATTTCCAGACCATGTTGGTGTTCCAAAATAGATTGTATCATAAGGTGTCAAATCAACACTTGCCGGAATAATATCTGTTTTTGTTTCTCTGAATGCATTAATGGAAGATAACAGTTTATTTTTAAATCCTTCACGATTTTTCAAATCATGTATCTTCAGCAGGTCTGCTCTTAATTTTTTGGCCAGGGTTCTGGCTACCAGCTCTGTTGTTCCGCCCTGTGAATAAAAAATTATCAATGTCTTCATTGTTTTTCTCCTTTTTCATTAAGGATGGAGACCGAAGTGTGTTAAACCTAACTTCTCATCAATGCCAAGAATAATGTTCATGTTTTGTATGGCCTGACCGGATGCGCCTTTAACGAGATTGTCAATTGCTGAAAGCATTACCAATCTTCCGGTTTCATCTATTTCGAATCCACCGATGTGTACGAAGTTAGATCCTCTCACTGCACTTAAATGAGGTATTTCTCCATCGTCCATGAGTTTTATAAAGAACTCTTTACCGTATTCCTTTTCGTATAGTTTTCTGATTTCTTCAGGAGTAATATCTATATTTTCTTCATTTAAAAAGCTGTGGCTTGTAGTTTGAATTCCACGATTGACCGGAACCAGATGAGGTGTGAATGAAACTTTAACTCCTTCAAATCCTTTCAGTTCCTGTTGGATTTCGGACATGTGTCTGTGTGAAGATATCTTATATGGATTTACATTGTCTGCAATGTTTGGATAGTGTGTAGTTTTAGATGGATTTACTCCCGCACCGCTGACTCCTGTTTTGGAATCTATAACGATTCTTTCAACCAGGTCATTTTTAACCAGCGGATATGAAGATAGGATTGCACCTGTCGGGAAACACCCAGGGTTTGCCACAAGGTCTGCCTTTTTAATCTCGTCCCTGTACAGTTCAGGAAGTCCGAATGCTCCTTTATTTTCACTGTCGGTGTGTTCCATTCCATACCATTTTTCATACACTGCAGTGTCTCTGTATCTGTAGTCTCCACTTAAATCAACTACTTTTGTACCGGTTTCCAATATTTCCGGAACAATTTTCATTGACGCACCGTGAGGTGTTGCTGTAAATACAACATCCACATCAAGTTCTGACGGACTTTTGTTTTCAAAAACAAGTCCTGAATCTCTTATTTGTGGGTGGATTTTATGTGCTGGTATTCCATCGTACTGTCTTGAGTTGATGTTTGTCACTTCAACTTCAGGATGGTTTGAAAGCATTCTTAAAAGTTCTCCACCGGTATATCCACTTGCTCCTATAATTGCTACTTTAAACATTTCATTGCCTCCTTAATCGTCACAGTTATCTAATATTTTTCCTTCAAAGTTTGTTCTTCTAGCCTTTTTGATAATTTTGCAGCTGCTGTCAAGTTCACAATCGCGATATTTTTCAACTCGTATTGCTTTGGCCTTCAGGCCTCTTTTATCGATAGCAGCCTGTAATTTTGAAATATCATGGTTTTGGTCCGCACCTACGGTGATGATGTCCGGGTCAATTTCATAAACGATTTTAAATACATCACCATTAGGGTCGCCAAGATATGCTTCATCTACGGGTTTTAACATTTTGATTAATTCCAGACGCTGATCCTCTCCAACAATTGGAACTCTTTTTCTTCTCTCAACTGTTGAGTCACGCGCTACAACAACATAAAGTTTAGCATTTTCTCCACCAAGTTTCTTTGACTCTTCAAGATAAACGCCATGTCCTGGGTGGAGTATGTCGAATGTTCCGGTTGCCATTACTTTTTTCATTCAATTACCTCTTTTGGTATTTTAAAGCTTCAGTCAAATCAATTTTATTAGTGTAAAGTGCAGAACCGATTACAATTCCTTCCACACTGCTTTCGTTTAATTTTTTAATGTCATCTATTGTTGTGATTCCGCCTGAATATACAATAGGCAAATCAACAGATTTTTTAAGCTCTTCTACAGGTTCTGTGTAAAAACCGCCAAGAAGGCCTTCAACATCTACATTTGTAAATAAAATACTACCTGCCCCATGATCCTTAAACTCCTGTGAGATTTCAGAGGGGCTTTTGTCAATCTTTTCCTGCCATCCTTTGATTACAACTTTGTTGTCCTTGCTGTCAAGTGAAATCATGATTCTATCTGAGCCGTACTCGTCAGACAGTTCGGTTATGGTTTTTGGATTTTGTATTCCCATGGTCCCGATAATAAGCCTTTCAATGTCCAAATCCAATAATTGGCGTGCATATTCTGTGCTTCTTATTCCGCCTCCGAGCTGGATTGGAACGCTGACTTCTTTTAGAATCTTTTTGATAATATCGAAGCTAGCCACTCCATTTATTGTTCCGTCGAGGTCAATAACATGGATGTTTTTTGCTCCCAAGTCCTCCCAGTGTTTTGCAACAAGCTCAGGATTTTCTATTTCTACCATTTCACTTCCGGGTTCGCCTTGAACAAGTTGAACACACTTTCCATTCTTGATGTCAACAGCAGGCATCACTAACATTTCATCTTTTTTAAATGACATTTATATTTTTCCTGTAATATTTTATTATAATTTAACTATATGTTTTGAAATGTTTTATATGTATTGATTTCAATAGTAAACAGTCATCATAGCCGAACATAAATTATTCTTTTTAAGTGATGTTGTTGACAGGGTCATATTTCTTGAAAATGGCAAAATTACCAGGGAATGGTCCATTGAAGAATTTAAAAACATAGACCATAGAAGTTTCGGATTAAGGCAAATTGATCTTGATAATCTGACTTGCAAAAGAAAAGAATACTATTCCACACATAGTGAATTTTTAGAGCTAAGAAATTTCAAATTTCACTATGGAGATACTCAGGTATTGGACATTGATGATGTCAAAATACCGAAAAATGAAATAATTGCTATCATTGGAAAAAATGGGGCTGGAAAATCAACTTTTGCAAACTGCTTATGCGGTCTTAAAAAATCCTGCAAGGGTGAGCTTATTTTTGATGGAGAGCCGTTAAACAGGAAAGACCGTCTGAAAAAAACATATATGGTAATGCAGGATGTTAATCATCAGCTGTTCACTGAAAGCGTTCTTGATGAGGTGCTGCTGAGTATGGATGAGGAGGATGTTAGTCTGGCTGAAAACATTCTTGAGAATCTTAACCTGATTCATCTAAAGGATGCTCATCCTATGGCATTGTCTGGTGGTGAAAAGCAGAGGGTAGCTATTGCATCTGCCATTGCATCTAAAAAGGAGATATTGATTTTTGATGAGCCAACTAGAGGGCTTGATTTAAAAAACATGATGAGAGTTTCTGAAAACTTGAAATATCTTCAAAATTTAGGGATTACCTCATTCATCATAACTCTTGACTTTGAGTTGATTTGCGAGTCATGTTCTCATATCATACACTTGGATGATGGTAAGATAATAGGCAACTATAATGTTGATGATAAAAAATTAAGGGATTTCTTTTTGAATCAATAATTATTAAGGATATCTTCCATTATTTTTTTTTGCTTTTAATGTTAAAGCAGTTTTACAATACATTGCAATTTGACAAATCAAATGCAATTTCATAAAATTTAGGCAAACCTAAATTTTAAATAGTTTATTAACTATAAATTATAATAAATAAGATATAAGAAGGCAATATTAATGAGTACAATTATTGAATTTAAAAATGTGAATAAGGAATATAAATCTGGGGATCACATTTTAAAAGCTATGGATAATGTCAATTTTACAATTGACGAAGGTGAATTCGTTGTAATTTTAGGTCCGTCAGGTGCGGGTAAATCAACACTCCTGAACCTCCTTGGGGGCCTTGATACAGTTACCTCCGGTGAGATTGTCGTAAATAATTGTCATGTTGAAAACTTTGATGATAATCAGCTTACTTCTTACCGTGCTGAAAATGTAGGTTTTATTTTCCAGTTTTATAACTTGATTCCAAATTTAACAGCTCTGGAGAATGTTGAGCTAATGAAGGATATTGTAGATGTGGATATCAATGGTTTGAATGTTCTGGATTCCGTTGGACTTAAGGATCATGCCAATCAGTTTCCGGCACAATTGTCTGGAGGAGAACAGCAAAGGGTATCCATTGCAAGAGCGGTAGCTAAACAGCCTACAATGCTTTTATGTGATGAGCCGACAGGAGCATTGGACTCAAAAACCGGTGTTTTAATTCTAAATCTGCTTCAGGATATGAGCAATAACAGGGGAACTACTGTTGTTATTGTAACACACAACGCCATTTTGGCCGAAGCTGCAGATAAGGTAATCAGGATTAAAAACGGTCAGATAGAAAGTATTGTCGTCAATGAAAATCCTAAAAAGGTCGCCGAATTAGAATGGTGAGTTTATGCTTGCAAAAAAGATGTTTAGAGACATCCGCAGGCACAAAACCCAATTCATATCTATTTTTTTAATGGCATTTTTAGGGGTATTTGTGTTTGCCGGTGTTGGCGGCGAATCAGTAGGTCTTGAAGTTAATGTGAATGATTTTTATGAAGAAACCAACTTGGCTGATGGATGGATTTATTCGAATTACATCAACGACATGTTTTTAGACCAGGTTGATGTTTTGGGTCCGACCACTCAAATGGAAAGGCAGCTGGTTGTGGATTCGGTTGCGGATTTTGACAATGATCCCGATATCACACTTCACTTTGTGGAAAATAATACCATATCCAAGTTCTATTTAATTGACGGTGAAAAGTTGGATGTCAATGACAGTGATGGAGTATGGCTGGACAAAAGTTTTGCCGATGCCAAGGGCCTTAAAGTTGGAGACAACATCACCTTTGAATTTGGAAGCTATACCCTTGAAAAGGAAATTAAGGGAATAGGATATTCTCCGGAATATGTTTATCATGCATCCGCCTCTTCAGTAATACCTGACTTTAACAAAATAGGTTTTGCATATATGTCCTACAAGGCATTTCCCGAAAGCAACGTTCCATATAATGTTTTGAATGTTAAATTTGATGGGTCTCCTGAAACCTATGGGGATTTATTGTCATATCATATGGACGGTTACTACAATTCATTCGTTCCTCGCTCAGACCATACAAGCGTCAGCCAGTTTTCAGAAGAAATGGACCAGCACAAAATGATGGGGGATATTTTCCCGGTCGTGTTCATTCTGATTGCAATGCTGATTTTGCTTACAACCATGACAAGAATCATTGCACATCAAAGGACTCAAATAGGTATTCTAAAGGCTAGCGGATTTAAAAATTCATCCATAATCTTGCATTATATCTCATATGGTTTCTGGCTGGTTTTGATAGGTTCCATATTGGGTTTGATTTTAGGTCCGATGACATTGCCTCAGCTCTTCTATCCTTCAATGAGTGCAACATACAAGCTGCCGTCATGGGATCCTGCATGGAGCATGAACTTTGTATATGTTGCCGCTTTGATGGTCATAATGTCACTTGCGGTTTCATATTATTCTGTTAAAAGCATTTCCGATGAAAAACCTGCAGATACAATAAGGCCAAAGACACCAAAGATTTCATCTACAGGGTTTATTGAAAGGTTTGGACTCTGGAGGCATCTTTCATTCAATGTTCGCTGGAACTATAGGGATGCAAAAAGAAACAAGTTCCGTGCACTGATGACAATCATTGGAGTTATTGGATGCAGTGCACTGTTGGTTTGTGCATTTGGAATGTATGATGGAATGAATGACTTGAAGGAATGGGAATACAATCAGATTAATCATTATGATTCAAAACTGGTAATAGAGGAAAATGCAACAACCTCCCAAATTGATGATGTGGTTAAGGAGATAAACGGTGACAAACTGATGGAATCTGCCATTGAGATAGAATCGGACAATGTCAAGAAGTCAGGTTCGCTATTGGTTTTAAATGACACTGATTTGGTAACTCCGACAGATTATGATTGGAACAAGGTTGATATCAAGGATAATGAGGTGTCAATATCACAAAAGATGGCTGACATGCTTGATGTTAAAGTGGGCGACACCGTAAAGTGGCATATTATGGGTTCGGATAAATGGGTCAATACAAAAATTGATAAGATTCATGCAGACCCGATATCACAAGGATTCATAATGTCTGCCGATAAGCTCGAGGATTTGGATTTAAATTACACTCCGACAAGCGTTGTAACTGCCGAACATGTTAATAAGAGTTTTGATGGCGTAAAGGCTGCAAACTCAATGAAAGACATGACTTCCAGCTGGGATGAGCTGACAGAATCAATGTGGCTTTTAATCTACATACTGATATTCTTCGCTTCCCTTTTGGCGATAGTGGTATTGTATAACCTGGGATTATTGTCATTTACTGAAATTGAGCGTGAAATAGCTACATTAAAGGTTTTAGGGTTTAAAACAGGGGCTTTAAGAAAACTGCTGTTAACACAAAACCTCTGGTTTACAGCTATCGGATTCATATTGGGTCTGCCTGTCGGTTATATCATATTGAAGGTAATGTGGGAGTCATCCGGTGATTCATTTTACATATTGCCTTCAATAACAATCACAAACTTCCTTTTGACAGCTGTGATAACATTCGCATTATCAATTCTTGTAAATCTGATGTTTTCACGTAAAATCAAGAAATTGGACATGGTGGAATCACTTAAAAGCGGTGAATAATGTTGCAGCTATCAATTGAATAGTGATAAAATCATTAAAAGGGCAACTTCAACTGTTACTTGGTGATTGATGGTTGAAGTTGCTTCTACTTAAAATCAACATTAACGTCAGCTATTGTCCATTTGTTGTCAGATTTGATTCTTGGATATATATCACCATTTTCAATTTACTTCTTTTTTCCTAATCATTAATGTTAATGTTATTCTGCTTCCATATTCTTCAATCCTATTTGAATATTCTCTTTTTGGTGGAGGGTTCATTCAATTAAAAAATAGGTTTTTAATACATTGTTTTCAAATAGTATATTATGTCACTTGCTCGAAAAATGCTGAGGGATATAAAAATCAATAAAACGCAATTCATAGCAATATTCCTAATGGCATTTTTAGGTATCTTTGCTTACTGCGGGATATGTGGAGAGTATTATGGGCTTGTTCAAACTTCAGATGCATATTATGAACAGACAAATATGGCTGATGGTTGGATTTACAATTCTAGTTTTGATAATGTTTCAGTTGATAAGATAACTAAATTTGCAACTGAAACAGACAGGCAGGCTGTTGTTCAATCAGTTTGTGATTTGGAAAATAATCCTGATGTTAAGCTGCACTTTGTTGAGAAGGGAACGATATCTAAATTCTATTCAACGGAAGGTGAAGAATTCAACGCATCTGATGAGGATGGAGTATGGCTTGACTGTCGTTTTGCAGAAAAACGCAATCTTAAAGTGGGTGACAATGTCACTTTTGAATTCAATAATCAGACGATTACAAAGGAAATTAGGGGCCTGGGTTATTCTCCGGAATATGTTTATGAATCCTCGCCCAATTCTATAACTCCTGATTTTTCACAGATGGGATTCGCTTACCTTTCACATAATGTCTATCCGAATAATTTGGATTATGATACGTTACTTGTAAAGTATAACTCATCGGATGGTGATTTTAAAAAGAAACTTGATGATTCATTAAGCTATCTGTCATTCACTAAAAAGGATGACCATCTCAGCGTTTCTAAATTTGCCGATGAAATGACACAGCACAAAATGATGGGTGATGTCTTCCCGATAGTATTTATTTTAGTGACTTTTCTATCGCTTCTCACAACAATGACAAGAATAGTTACACTTCAGAGGACTCAAATCGGAATCCTGAAGGCTGTCGGGTATAGGGACAATACAATTATTCTGCATTACATTTGTTATGGATTTTTCCCGGTTTTGGCAGGGGCATTTCTAGGATTGGTTACAGGACCAGTGATAATTCCAAGGATGTTTTATCCGACAATGGCTGCAACGTATAGTATGCCGGTCTGGAATCCGGGTTTTGATATGAGTTTTATCTATATTGCTGCATTGATGGTCGTATCATCAGTTTTTGTGACATATCTGTCATGTCGAAGAATTTCAAAGGAAAATCCCGCAAACACATTAAGGCCAAAGGCTCCAAATACTTCTTCAAACAGTTTCATAGAAAGGTCAAATCTCTGGAGGCATTTAAGCTTTAATCTACGTTGGAACTGGCGTGATGCAAAAAGAAATAAATTCAGAGCACTGATGGCCATTGTAGGCGTAATGGGATGTGTCGGACTTCTGATTGCTGCATTTGGAATGAATGATTGCATGGGCGAGCTTAAAACATGGGAATATGATGATATCAGTCATTACGAATCAAAACTGCTTCTTTCAAGCAATGCCAATCCCATGGAACTGTATTACATATTGAATGATACCAACGGCAGCTTTATCATGCAGCAATCTATCGAAATCAAGACAAATGACATGGAAGACACGGTAACGCTTCTGGTTTCAAATAACACTGATCTTATATCATATACCAACAGCAATAGAGAACCGATTGAGATTAAGGAAGGAAATGTATCAATGTCAACCAAACTTGCCCAAAAGTTTAATTTAAGCATTGGCGATAGGATTCAGTGGCATATAGTTGGAAGCGATGATTGGGTAACTTCCAAAATAGGTCAAATTCATGCAGAACCCGTTTCACAAGGTCTGATTATGTCTCCTGACACCCTGGAGGATCAGGGATTGAATTTCACGCCAACAAATATTCTGACTCCTGAAAAATTCGGTGAAAAATTTGATTCAATCAAATCCGTTTCCAGCATTGACTCACTTGAAAAGAGTTGGGACCAGATAACAACCTCTGCAATGATGATGGTTTATGTGGTGATAGTGGTAGCGGTTGCACTTGCAGTTTTGGTTTTATATAATTTGGAAATACTGTCATTTACAGAAATGGAAAGGGAAATTGCAACATTGAAGGTTTTAGGCTTTAAAACAAAGGTTTTAAGAAAGCTGCTTTTGACTCAAAACCTGATTTTCACAGCTATTGGTTTTGTTTTGGGCATTCCATTAGGATTTTACTTCATGACCCTTATGATGAATGCGGCCGGAGATTCGCTTTACTATATTCCTAAACTGGCTTGGGGAAATATCCTGCTTTCTGCTTTTATAACCTTTACAATATCCATTGTGGTTAATTTGCTGTTTTCAGATAAGATAAATGATTTGAACATGGTTGAAGCATTAAAGAATGTTGAATAGTGTTGGTATATATTGCAATTAAGCGAAAACGAATACAAATAAATAAAATGTTGATAATATGAATCTTGAAGAGACAATATATAAAAGACGATCAATCAGAAAGTATGATGACAATCCATTAGAACAGGAAACATTGGATGAAATAAGGGAATTCATAGGAGATATTCCGGTTTTAAATCCTGATATCAAATGGAGTTATGAAATTGTCGGACCTAAAAATGTGAAGACTTTAATGAGATGGAAGGCTCCCCATTATCTGCTGATATTTTCCGAACCTAAGCAGAACTATCTCCAAAACATAGGATTCATATTTCAGCAGGTCGATTTGTTTTTGCAAAGTAAGGGAATTGGTGCATGTTGGATTGGTGCGGGAAGCCCTAAAAATTATGAAAATCCAAATCCTGAACATGAATTTGTTATCATGTTGGCGTTCGGCAATCCTGTGGGAGAACTCTACAGAAATAATGATCAGTTCAAAAGGAAAAATTTGGATGAAATCTCAGATATTGCAGATGAAAGGCTGATTCCTGCGCGTCTTGCTCCATCTGCCGCAAACTCACAGACATGGTATTTTAAACATAATGATGATGGCAGTTATGATATTTACAGGAATAGGCGCAGGTTAAATCTGAATAGCAGGATGGTCAACTGGAATAAGATAGATATTGGCATTGCATTGGCTCATCTCTATATCTCAAATAGGGACACTTTTGGATTTACATTGGATAAACCGCATAAAGAGCTAAAAGGTAAAGTTTTTGAAATGAGCTTTGTAATCTGAATCTGTTATTTTGCAAAATTAGAATATTGTCTTAAAATAAGCAGTTATTCATATTAAATTAATAAATAAAAAAAGTTCTTTAAAGAAATAAATTCTTTAAAGACAAGTTATGAAATTTTATCAATTCCTTTAGTAGCAAGTAATTTTGTAAAGGAACCTTGAGGTTGCATTACGATATTTCCTTTGGAATATTCATTTAATGCAGTTTGTACCATTTTGCTCTTCTTATCTGGATCTTTTGTAAGGTTTGCAATTACTTTTGCAAGCTCCATTACCGCATCTCCTCTGGACATGTTTCCTTCAACATTTTCGTTACCAGGATATCCTTGGTATGCATCGTTTTGACGAACCATGTCTACTGCACTGAGGTTGCTTACTTCTCCATTTACGTATATAGGCCTAACACTATCAAGAATGCTGTCTATACCTTCATCATAAAGAAGAACTACTGCATCAGAGTGCATTCCAGTATTTGCTTCAACGATTTCCTGAGCATAGCGCATACCTACATCAACACCGTCCCAAAGACAGTCGTGCATCATCATACGTCCGCCAAGCCCTCCAGGCGCCGGTTGTGTAGGGTGTGACATTCCACCAGGGTATACTGGAGTGTAATTTACCAATGATCCATTTTCTAAATGAATCATAAATGCCATATCTACTCCACCATTGGACTGTTCGTATTTATCTGAAGCTAATACAAGAATATCCTTACTTTCGGAAGTCAAATCCGGAGTCATGAATAAAGCTCCTGCAATAAGAGTCCATATTCCAATAAGAATAACAACAAGGATAGCTATAATTAGTTTCTTTGATCTAGTCATTTTTCAATTCCTATACATTTATTTCAATTAATAAAATTATAGTTATATGGTTATATTTAAAAATTAAATTATATAAAGTTTCTTTATATTTACATAATTTAACCAAATTTTTAATATAATTAAATTACATAATGAATTTTAATGAAATGAGTTGATTTCATAAGATTTGTTATGGAAATTAGGGGTGAAAAAATGGAAGATGCTTATGAATGGAAAGGTTTGAACGGTCAATTGGTAACATTCAAAAAGGAAGTTGGGGATGCTCAAAAAATCACTTATATTGGGTCTCCTGGAGTTTGCACTCCATTTGCAGAGTTTTTGGCTTATTCTGTAAGGGATAAGGAAAATCTTTTCTTTCCTCTGCTGAATGTCGAAGAGTGTCATGAGTTTGAGTCCAAATCATATGCAATGGTTTTGAAGGATGAAGTTTCAGACCCTCATGGCTCTGATGTAGTTGTATTGCTTGGCGGTTTGTCAATGCCGAAATATGATGTGGACACAGAGAAGCTGAATGTACTGGTTAAAGATATTCTAAAAGAAGACGGTCGGATAATTGGAGTGTGCTTCATGGACATGTTTACTAAGGCTGGCTGGCTGGATAAGGTTGATTTCGATTGTGTCATCGATGGAACTTTAATTGGGGTTGTTAAAAAATAATCCCTTATTATTTTTTTACATTAACATATCACAATATCATGATATGACAACATTTAAATAGATTAACATATCATAATATGTAAATATATAATATATGTGATGAATATGGAAAATAATAATCTTGAAAACAAAAATGATGATATGTGTGAAATTTTCGACTCTCATGAGGATGTTGTCAGTCGTGTAAAGAAACGCATACCTAATGAAAATGAATTCTCTGAGTTATCCGAATTCTTTAAGATATTTGGAAACCCGACAAGATTAAAAATTATTTCCCTGCTTTCAATCGAAGACTTGTGTGTTTGCGATATCTGTGAGGCGCTTGACCTGAACCAGACTACTGTTTCAAATCAGTTAAGGATATTGCGTGCAAACAATATTGTCAAATATCAGAAGGAAGGAAAAATGGCAAGATATTCCCTTACAGACCTTCACATAGAAATGATTTACAAAGTAGGTTTTGAACATATATTAGAATAATTTTTAATTGGTGATATAATGGTAGAAAATAGGTGTTATGATTCGGATTGTAATGATGAAAATTGTCGCAATCCAGAACATTACAATTACATCTGTTTAGATCCGAATTGTGATGAAATTCACTGTGAAAATCCAGAACATTATAACAAGCAGTTACTTAGAGATTATCAGGCGAAAACTGATTTCAGCGTACATGATCATAGTGAAAAAATAGATTATGATGAAGATGTTGATTTAAAGATTTGTGGTTGTCCTGATTGTGCAGACGATGATGACCATGACCATGATCACGAGCATCATGACCATGAGCATCATCATAATCATGACCACGATCACGAGCATGAGCATCATGACCATGAGCATCATCATAATCATGACCATGAAGAGGATGTTTGCACTGATGATGATTGTGGTTGTCATGACCACGATCACGAGCATCATGACCATGAGCATGAGCATAATCATGACCATGAAGAGGATGTTTGCACTGATGATGATTGTGGTTGTCATGACCACGATCACGAGCATGAGCATGATGATGACCCTGAGATCCGTCTTTGTGGTTGTCCGGATTGTGCAGATGATGATGACCACGGGCATGATCACGGCCATGACCACGGGCATGGTGATGGAGAATTATTGGCTGAAGGAAAACCATTGTTATCCAATAGGCCAATCCAGATAATCGTTGCTAGTGGTATATTATTCGTTTTAGGACATGTTTTTGAATGGTTGTCATTCAGTCCGACAGTTGTAACCATAACTTATATGGTTGGAGCAGTTATTGCCGGTTATGAAATAGCCATTTCAGCTTATAAATCATTAGTCAAAAGACACACTGTTGGTCCTGCAATGTTATTATCAATTGCATGTATTGCATCATTTATCATTGGACATCCTGAAGAAGGGGCTGCGGTCACTTTCCTGTATTATATTGCAGAATTTTTAGAAGACTATGCCGAACTCAGGGCTGGACGTTCAATTAAAGCTTTGATTGAAATCGCTCCGGATACTGCAAGAGTCAAAGTCGGTGATAATGAAGAAGTTAGAAATGTTGACGATGTTAATATCGGTGATATTGTTATTGTAAAACCGGGGGATAAAGTTCCTTTGGATGGTGAAGTTATTTCAGGTTCATCTTCAGTCAATCAGGCTTCCATTACTGGTGAAAGCGTTCCAGTTTTAAAGCAAGTCGGAGATGATGTATTTTCCGGAACAGTTAATGAAGATGGATATATGGAAATTAGAGTCACAACAGCGGCCAAAGATTCAGTCATCTCAAAAATCGTTACTTTGGTAAAACGCTCACAGCTCAACAGATCAGAAACTGAAACTCTGGTTGAAAGGGTAGCTAAATACTACACTCCTGTAATGATGGTTGGTGCACTTTGCGTTGCATTTATTCCTCCATTGTTGTTTGGCCAGAACCTTACAGATTGGGTTTATAAGGCACTTTCACTGCTGGTAATTTCATGTCCATGCGCATTTTTAATTTCAACACCTGTTGGAATGGTGTCAGCAATCACTTCAGCCACCAGAAACGGAGTCATTATCAAGGGAAGTTCATATGTTGAGGAAATGCGTAACGTTAAAGCTGTAATATTTGATAAGACCGGTACTTTAACAGAGGGAAAACTGATATTGGATGAGGTTAATGTTTTGGATGAAAGTTATTCTGAGGAGGACATTGTCAGAATAGCTTCCGCCATGGAATCCGAATCTTCCCACCCTATCGCTCAGGCAATCGTGGAGTATGCTAATGAAAATAATATAGCTTTTGACACTGTTGATGAGTTTAAGAATGTCCCTGGAAAGGGTATCCTTGCCAACATTAACGGCGAGCAGTTTTATGCGGCAAATGAATCATTGATTGAAGGAAGCTCCTTTGACATTTCAAGGGATGAGATTAATAGGTATACCTCTAAAGGAAATACTATTATATTCATAGGTAATGCTGAAAGGGTCATTGGTTTTATTACAGTATCCGATAAAATCAGAGACAATGCTTCAGAAGTTATAAGTGATTTAAAACAGAGAGGTGTCGAAACCGTAATGCTTACTGGGGATAATAAAATGGCTGCCAATAAGGTTGCTTCAGAAATAGGCATTCAACATGTTTTCTCAAATCTGCTTCCTGAAGATAAGTTGAATATCCTGGATACAATCAGAAACAAATTCGGTGATGTTGCAATGGTCGGTGACGGCATTAATGATGCACCGGCATTGGCACGTGCAAATATTGGTATTGCAATGGGTGCAGCAGGTTCTGATGTAGCTATTGAAACAGCAGATGTGGCATTGATGCAGGACGATATATCAAAACTTCCGTATCTGTTCTCTTTAAGCCATAAAACAATGGGCATTATCAAACAAAACATTACTTTTGCAATCACTATTAAATTATTATGTGCAATACTTGCTATATTGGGTATCATAACCTTGATGATGTCTGTTGGTGTTGGAGACCTTGGATTAACCCTTCTGGTTATTTTAAACTCCTTTAGAATTGGAATGGTGAAAGATCCACTATTCTAATTTTATTTTTTCTCTTTTTTTTAATTTTTTTTTTAGTTTTTGGCATTCTCACAATTATTCCTAAGTAATACTTTTTTCTTATTTAATCGTAATTTTTATATAGTCTTAAATTTATAATATTTAATTGTAATATCTTTATGGAAATAAGTATTACTTATTTCTTAATTTTTTATAATTTAGTAATAACTAAAGCGATATTACTTTTGATTGAATTTAAAATAATTTTTGATGAGGAATAAAAAATGGAAACAAAATATATTATAGCGGCAGTTGTAGCTATTCTTGCAATCGTAGGTATAGGTGCAATTGCTATGGGGGGCGGAAACACTCAACATGCACCTAATGAATTAGTGGCATGTGTTGCTGCTCATGGTGAAGAACCTGAGTTCGGTTTTGACCCTATGCATGGTTGGGGATACCATGATTCCGGAACAGAACCACTTATACAAAGTACAATTCTCAAAAGGGATAAAGACAATAATTTCGTAAATGATTTAGCTACAAATTACACTGTTTCTAGTGATTTCAAAACTTACACAGTTGATATCCGTGATGATGTCAAGTTCACTGACGGTTCAAAATTAACAGCAAAAGATGTAGCATTTTCATATAATAAAGCTAAAGAATTAGGTGAAGGGGCAGATTTAAGTTCCATGAATAATGCAACAGCAGAAGGAAATAAAGTTACATTCACTCTCAACAAATCCGATTCTACATTTATCAACAAATTGACTGATGTCGGAATCGTGCCTGAAGCAAATTACAAAGAAGATTCATACGGACAAAACCCAATCGGTTCAGGTCCTTATAAATTAGCTCAATGGGATAAAGGACAACAATTCATCTTGGAAAAAAATCCTGATTACTATGGAAGGGAACCATACTTTGATAAGATAACTAACTTATTCTTAGATCCTGATGCAGCATTTGCTGCAGTTAAAAACGGTGATGTGGACATTGCTGAAGTACAACTTGCATATGCAAATGAAACAATTGACGGATACCACTTAGAATACTTCGATTCTATTGATGTACGTGGAATTTCATTACCAACACAAATGAATACTGGAAACTTAAGTGAAGACAATGTCACTATCGGTAACAATGTAACCGGAGACCCAGCTATCAGGGAAGCGTTAAACATTGGTATTAACAGACAATCCTTATTAGATGGTGCATTCAACGGATACGGTAATGTTTCATACAATGGTGTTGCAAGTCAATTACCTTGGGCGTTCGGATCCACATTTAACGACAGTCAAGTGGACCAAGCTAAAAAAGTTCTCTCCGATGCAGGTTGGAATGATACTAACGGTGATGGAATTGTAGAGAAAAACGGTACCAAAGCTGAATTTTCAGTATACTATAATTCAAAAGCAACCGAAAGACAAGCAATTGCAGTAGCTGTTGCAGAACAAGCTAAAGAAATTGGTATTCAAATTAATCCTGTAGGTGGAAGCTGGGATGATATCGACCCTAATATATACAGTCAAGGAGTAGTATGGGGATTCGGTTCAGCAGATCCATTTGAAATTGAGCACCAATATGATTCAAGAGTGGCTTGTGTAGGTTATGACAACTCTGAAGGTCTTAATGATTCTGAAGTGGACTCATTAATTGACCAAGCTATGACCCAAGATTTAAACAGTTCATACTCCACTTGGTCTCAAGCAGCTCAAAAAGCTACATCACACTATCCATACTTATGGATTGGTACTGTAGACTACACTTACTTTGTAAGTAATGATTTAGACATTTCCAACAGCACACACCTCATTTACCCACACGGTGGAGACATATGGGGTAACATATACGATTGGAAACGTGTTAATGAAACTTCAAACACAACTGCAAGTAAATAATTAAATAGAAGATGATTTATTTCATATAAATCATTTTTTTATTCTTTTTTTTTAAAAACAAATTTACGAGATGATTAAAATTAACAATAAGAAATTAGCTAAGTTTTTAGGATTAAAAGCTATTAGATTACTAATTTTATTAATTGTTATTGCCGCAATAAGTTTTATAATGATACAATTATCTCCAATTGACCCTGTTAAAGCTTATCTTGGACAAAGAATTGTCAGTCAGGAACAAATAGCAATCATAGGTGAATATTGGGGTACAAATTTATCTTTAGGTGAAAGGGTATTTGGTTGGCTTCAAACTTTGGCATCCGGAAGCATGGGTTTTTCATTGATTTATAGGGTGCCTGTAACTGAAGTTATTGTTCAAAAATTCACAGCTTCATTAACTCTCATGGTGGTTTCATGGGTAATTTCTGCAATTGTCGGTTTTGGTTTAGGCGTAATTGCAGGTGCAAAAGAAGGCAGCTGGGCAGATAAGGCAATTAAAACTTACTGTTACATATTGCAGTCCACACCTACCTTTTGGATAGGATTAGTATTTTTAATGGTTTTCTCAGTGTACTTGGGTTGGTTCCCGATTGGTCTTTCGGTTCCGATTGGACAGTTATCCGACACAGTGACATTTTGGCAATGGTTGTATAGATTGATATTGCCTGCGATAACTTTAAGTATTGTAGGAATTGCTTCTCTTACAATGTATACAAGAGATAAGCTTATCAGTGTAAAAAGAAGCGATTATTTCTTGTTTGCACAAGCTAGAGGTGAAAGTTTCTGGGGCATAATCAAAAATCACGGAATAAGAAATATTTTGCTTCCTGCAATCACAATTCAGTTCCTGTCATTCAATGAGTTATTCGGTGGAACAATTCTTGTCGAACAGGTTTTTGCATATCCTGGTATCGGTCAGGCAACAGTGGCTGCTGGTTTAAGGTCTGATGTCCCATTATTGCTTGGTATTGTTATTATCAGCGCCATTTTCGTATTTATGGGAAACTTTATTGCTGATTTGATTTACCAATATGTCGATCCAAGATTAAGGAGTGAGGATGATGAGTGAACTTCCATGGTATAATAGGGGATTGTTCAGTTCTTTAAACTTAAGGCAAAAAACACTTTTGACTATAGGACTTACAGGATTTGTTTTACTAATTATTTTCATTAGCGGATGGATGATTGATGCTAATTTACCTACTGACTTTACCATAAAAATGAAACCTCCGTCATTTGAACATCCTTTTGGGACTGACTGGATGGGTAGAGACATGTTCATCAGAACATTGAAAGGTTTAAGTTTAAGTATTATGATTGGTTTGGCCGCTTCAGTTCTTTCCAGTATAATAGCTACAATCTTAGCTTTTATTGCAAGTATGAACAAGTTTTGTGATGAATTTGTGTCCTGGTTAATCGATTTGTTTGCATCAATACCTCATATCCTATTGATTATGATGATATCTATCGGATTGGGTAAAGGGGCATTTGGTGTAATGATGGCAGTTGCATTTACCCACTGGGTAAACCTGACAAGGGTGCTCAGAGCTGAAGTATTGCAAATCAATACTTCTGAATATGTTGCATTATCTAAAAGATTTGGTAAAAGCAAATTATGGATTGCCAGACAGCATATTTTGCCTTTGGTGTTGTCTCAGATATTTGTAGGAACATTATTGGTGTTCCCGCATGCGATTATGCACGAGTCAAGTGTAACATTCCTAGGATTTGGTTTATCACCACACGAACCGGCAATTGGTATAATATTGTCTGAATCAATGACCTATCTTGCAATGGGCGCTTGGTGGTTGGCATTCTTCCCAGGTCTTGCATTATTGATAGTTGTACTGTTGTTTGATATCATAGGGGATAATTTAAAACGACTGGTGGATCCTTCACAGGCAAATAACTAGATTGGTGATATTATGGGAAATTTATTAGAAGTAAATAATTTATCTATATCCTTTACGCAATATGTTCAGGGACTGAACAGGCATGATTTAAAGGTAATATCCGATTTGACAATTGATGTTGATGAAGGGGAAATAGTCGCCGTATTGGGTTCCAGCGGTTCTGGTAAAAGTCTTTTGGCTCATTCAATCTTAGGCATTTTACCTTACAATGCTCATGTTACCGGTGAGATTAGATATGAGGGGGAAGTTTTAAATCAGGAGTTGAAGGAAAAATTAAGGGGTAAGGAAATCTGTTTAATACCTCAGTCAGTAAATTTCTTAGACCCCCTTATGAAGGTTTCCGAACAGGCAATCGGTGAATGCAAGGATGAAAAGGAACATGCCGAGAAAAAAATAAAGCAAAGAGAAATTTTCGCCAAATACGGTTTGGATGAAAGTGTTGATGATTTATATCCCTTTGAATTGTCCGGAGGAATGGCCAGAAAAGTATTACTGTCTACCGCATTAATTGGTGATCCAAAGTTATTGATTGCTGATGAACCAACACCAGGTCTTGATAAAAAGAGTGTTGAAGAGACAATCGCTGATATTAAAAACCTAAAGGAAAACGGTAAAGGTGTTCTTTTAATTACTCACGAAATTGATGTGGCATTAAAAACAGCAGATAGGATTGCAATATTTTATTCAGGATACGTAATCGAAATCAATAAAGTAGAAAACTTCAGAAATGCGGATAATCTATTGCATCCATACACTAAAGCCTTAATTAATTCACTTCCAAGAAACGGTTTTCATCTTACTGAAGGTGTTCAGCCACTTGATGAGGTTTCAGGATGTCCTTACTGGGAAAATTGTCCGATTCGCATAGATAAATGCGAGAAAACCAAACCTGAGTTGGTTGAGCATAATGGTGTAATGATTAGATGTTTCAATTTCAAGGAGGTTAATGATGGATCTTAAAGCGAACAATATCTCTTTTTCATATAATAAGAAGAGACAAATATTGAAGGATGTTTCATTATCTCTTAACAGCAATCAAATCATAGGTCTGATTGGAGATAGTGGTAGCGGCAAATCCACTTTATGTAAAATATTATCCGGCCATATCACTCATTATGGTGGAGAGGTGACAATTGATGGTAAAAAAATACCTGATAAGGATTTTTATCCTGTGCAATTAATTTTCCAGCATCCAGAAAAGACAATGAATCCTAAATGGAAGATGAATAAAGTGTTAAATGAATCATGGAATCCTCCTAAAGATTTAAAAGATACTTTCGGTTTAAAAGATTCCTGGTTAACTCGTTGGCCTAATGAACTTTCCGGTGGAGAATTGCAACGTTTCAGTATATTGAGGGCTCTTAATCCAAAAACAAGATTTATCATTGCAGATGAGATTTCCACTATGCTTGATGCCGTAACTCAAGTGCAAATATGGGAGGCTCTCATTAATCATTGTAAATCCAATAATATTGGTATATTGGCTGTTAGCCATGATGAAGAGCTGCTGAATGTATTGTGTGATGATATTTTACTTTTCAATGAAATAAATAATCTCTAAAATTGAATTACTGTCCTGTAATTTAATTTTGAGATATTTTTTCTTTTTTTCTTTTGTTAAATAATTAATTTTATATTTGAAAAAATTTTAATAATTACTTATGTTAAGTGATGATTCAGCTAATAGTGTAGATTTAATGCTTCAAAATCCCAAAAAAGCATTAATAAGAATGTCTATACCTCTGATAATTTCATTGATTATTACTAGCTTTTATAATTTGATAGATGCATTCTGGGTGTCCGGTCTTGGAGCCGATGCACTTGCGGGTGTCGGATTTTTCACACCGATTTTCATGATTCTTGTAGGTTTTGGAAATGGTTTGGGTTCTGGTGCCGCTTTTGCTTTGTCAAAATATCTCGGTGAGGACAACAAACCAAAGGCTGATAATGCTTCTGTCCATTCTATTTTAATTGACATTGTCGTTTCATTAATTATGACTGTGCTGCTTTTGCTTTCATTAAATCCGATTTTAAATGCAATGGGTGCCGGCCAGACCATCGGATATGCAACAGATTATGGTGTAATAATCATTCTTGGTTCTGTTTTCATAATCTTTTCAAATGCTTTATATGGTATATTTAGGGGGGAAGGTGATACTACCCGTCCGATGTATGCAATGATTGCATCCGCTGTTTTAAACATGATTTTGGACCCTATTTTCATTTACACTTTAAACTTCGGAGTTAAGGGAGCGGCCATTGCAACTATAATGTCCTCAATATTTGTTATTTTGATATTGTTATACTGGTTTTATATCAAAAAAGACACTTATTTGAAGCCAAATATGGTCAATTTCAAATTTAAAGGGGATATTTCTAAAGATATTGTTAAAGTAGGAATTCCGGCAAGCATTCAACTTTTAAATAATGCATTTTTTGCAGCGGTTTTCTCAGCGCTCCTGACATATGTCGGCTCAACGGATTCTGTGGCGGTTTATTCGACAGGATGGAGAATAGTGACAATCGGAACAACACCTCTTCTAGCTATTGGAACAGCATTGATCAGCGTTATTGCAGCAAATTATGGTGCTCAGAAATATGGTAATATTCAAATAGCTCACAGGTATGCGATGAAGGTATCGATTGTCATTGCATGTATTGTTGCAGTTCTCACTAATGTTTTTGCGGGAGATATTGCATCTGTATTTGCATCAAGCGGCAGCAGTGTCAGAATTGCTTCAGAGCTCACCAGCTTTCTTTCATGGATTGTAATCTACTATCCTACAATGGCGGTTGGAGTTGCATCAACTTATGTGTTCCAGGGAATCGGAAAAGGAATAACTGCAATGTTTCAGACAATTATGAGGGAAACAGGCTTTACAATATTTTTCGCAGTTTTATTGGGTGTTGTTCTTGGATATGGCGTATGGGGAGCCTGGATGGGAATTGTTTTGGGCGAAGTTGTCTCAAACAACATTACCATGGTTTGGGCCGACCTGCAAATTAAAAGATTGATGAATAACCACAATTGAACAATGTCTTTAATGAAAGATGACTTAAATTATTTTCATGAATCCTATTAGGTTTCCAGTTTGGTGAATGATTATTTAATTTTAATGGCTAGGATTTCATTTTTCAAGTGATTGGTTATTTTTGATGTATAGGTGATGGTATTTAGAGAAAGTTATTCTATTTTTCTGATTAAAACAGAAGTGTTGTTGGTTTTGCCTGATGGCAACATCATGACTTCCTTGTGGAAACCTCTTGTATCCTTATCAAGAACAGGTGAGTATAAAATTGCTCTCATTCCTGTGTAGGTTCTGTAAATTACCGGCGTATTCTCATCAACATATTCCCAGATATTTGCAAAGACCCTATCTTTAGGTTCCGCCAATGCGGCAACCATCAATATGTCATATTCCAAATCTTTGATTGCTGTTTCATCACCGACAACAATTTTGATATCATTTTCAAGACCCAATCTTTTTAAAACTTTCACTGATAGTTCGGCGACATCTGCCTGTTGTTCTATGCCTATACATTTGCAGCCGAATACTTTGTTGAACATTATCAAAGTTAATGGCAATGGTCCTGAGCCCAAAAATACAAAGGTTTTTTCTTCATTGAATTTAGCTAATTTACTTTCATTTTCAACAAGGCCGATATATCTGTCATAAAAATGGAAGGAATCCAAGGTTTCAACGGGATTATCTGATTCTAAAATTTTTAGGGCATTTTCGGTTTCCAGTCTTGCACCGATATAGACATAAAATTTTCTGATTAATTTTAGTGCCTTATTCATTTTTTCATCATCTAAAATATGCTTTGCAGAATCAAAATCAATAGTCTTATCGTGTGCAATTATTTCTACATCATCCAATATTTCAATGATTTCATCTATATTGATGTCATCCAACTTTGAATTTCCGTATTTGTCCAAATCCCCATAGGCAGATAATTTATTTGCGATTTCTTCAAGTTTTCCCCAATATTTATAACAGCTCATATTTTCACCTAACATTAAGGTAATTCAATTATATTTAAATGTTATTGATATCTTTCAGATATATCTTTTCATCACAGATTGTTTCAACTAGAGGCATGTCGTGACTTACGAGAATGAATCCCATTTTTCTTTCTTTCACAATTTTTAACACAGAATCTATGATTTGCACCTGTGTAATTGCATCAAGCATTGTTGTCATTTCGTCAGCTATTAAAAATTTTGTATTTGGGTTTAGCGATCTTACGACAGAAAACCTTTGAAGTTCTCCACCTGATAATTCCTGCGGAAATCTTGTCAGCCATGATTTCTGAATACCGAACTCCTTTAGAATATCATCAGGCACGTCCCATGATTCTTTCAAAACTTGTTCCATTTTCCATTTTGGATTCATTACCTTTTCAGGGTGCTGATAAATTAATTGCACAGGTTTAAATCCTTTTTTGGGAAGAGGTTTTCCATCTAGGGTCACGTTGCCTTCGTATTTTGGAATATATCCGGATAATATTTTACACAGTGTTGATTTTCCGCTTCCACTATCTCCAATCAAACCAATAACCTTATTGCTGTCCAGTTCGAGATTAACGTCTTTTAGCAAATATTTTTTAGCGGAAGGATATTTGAATGTAATGTTTTCTGCTTTAAGTTTCATTTTCTACACCTTCTTCATATTTAAAGCATCTTACTTTTTTCTTTCCAAGGTCAATTAGTTCAGGCCTTTCGTCCTTGCATCTGTCAAATCTCATTTCGCATCTGTCATAATATGGACAGCCCTGTGATATTTCCCCATGCAATGGCTGATGTCCTTTGATTAATTCAAACCCGTTTGCAGGAAGTGCTTTGTACAATGCTTTTGTGTATGGGTGAAGCAAGTTTTCACCATCTCCTGAAAAGTCTTTGTTTTCTGCAATTTCGATTACAAATCCTGAATAGAAAATTCCAATCCTGTCGGCGATTTCCAGTGCTGCATGAATATCGTGTGTGATGAGAAGAACGCCTACTCCGTCTTCTTTCATATGTTTAAAATGATTTAATGTTTCTATTACTGTTTTTTCGTCAAGTCCTGGTGTCGGTTCGTCTGCAACAACAAGTTTGGGATTTGATAGGAGTGCGGTTGAAACAAGTACTCTTCTGGCCATTCCTCCGGATAATTGAAATGGATACATTTCATCCACTTCGGGGCCAAGATTATAATGTTCAAAGATTTCCCTTTGTTTTATTTTCTTTTCTTTTTTTTCTGCATCGTTTTCGGTATTTCCTATGGCTTGGTCTGAGATTTTCATCAACGGATCTAGGAAGTTCACAGATTGTGGAATTAAAGCAATTTCCTTTCCTCTGAGTTCCTCTTTGTCCTCTTGGGATAGTTCTTTTCCTTTGTATTTAATTTTTCCATTTTGCCTTGCATTTTCAGGAAGTATTCCAAAAATCGCATGGGCAAGCAAACTCTTTCCGGAACCACTTGAACCTAAAACTGCTAAAATTTCACCTTCAGATATATCTAAAGTTAAATCAGTGATGACTTTTAAATCCCTTTGATTTAATCCCTTTGTATATTGTATAAATGAAATTGAAACATTTTCTACATCTAATAATTTTTCCATTAAATCACCTTTTGGACTCTGAATGATAACTTTTAAATATTAATTTGTACTTTATTAATATTAAAGTTATTCAAAATGATTAAAAAAGTATTACTAATTACATAAATTTAAGCATAAGTGTAATACTTTTTATTATGGTGTTTTTATGAAGGTCACTATTAGAGAGTTAACCGATGATTCTACAGAGATTATTAATGTTCAAAAGTTTTTATTTTCCATGATAAAACAGGAATTTGGATATGATTATGTTCCTGAGTGGCATCAGGACATTGTAAATATGGATGAATATTATGTTTCTCCAAAAAGGAATAATTTTTTTGTTGCCTATACTGAAACCGGTGAAATCATTGCAACAATTGGAATAAGAGCTTATGATAAGGACTTTCCTGAATTCAGGCATTTGTATTCAAATGATGCCACTTCAAGCATATGGAGGCTGTTTGTTGATAGGAGATGTCGCCGCTGCGGTTTGGCTTCAAAAATGTTCAGCATAGCAGAGAATTTTGCATATGAAGCGGGTTTTGACAATATCTATTTGCATACTCATAAAACACTGCCCGGTGCATTGGAGTATTGGACAAAAATGGGCTTTGTTGTGGCATTGGATTCTAATGATGAACTTGAAACAGTTCATATGGATAAAAAAATAGTTGGTTTAGACATTAACCCATTGGCCAATGATTATTCATATGCGGTAAAATTATAATTTTTTAATATATTTTTGGGTATGGGGGCAGGCAAAGATGCACTTTCCACATACCGTATCCGGTTTTCCCAAATTTTCTTCAGATACCATTAATGCATATTTTTCACATTTTTTATCATCGTAAAAGTCATTTCTTTTTAAGGTATAGTTCCATTCCCTTCCGCTTATTGCTCCTCCAAGGCATGCGTCCCGGCATTCCATACATTTTCCGCATCTTGATTTGAGTATTGGCTTTCCAACTTCAAGGGGAGCATCTGTCAGGACGGATGATAATCTAAGTGCTGATCCGTAATCTTTTGTTGTAAATAATGCTGATTTGCCAATCCATCCTAGGCCTGCACGTGTAGCTATTGTCTTGTGAGGCAGTTCAAATGAATTGAATTCTCCAAAATCAGTTCCCAATCTCTTTTTTGTCTGTGCATAAGCATTATATCCATTATCTATTAAAAATTCCTCACATTTCATTCCAAGAGCATCTAATCGGGTATTTAAACTGACCAATTCATTAACATATTCTTGGGTTGGTGCATTTTCCATGTTTCGTATAATCTCTTTGGGATAGGTTATATAGAATACAACTCCTTTTTTTAATTCGGGTCGTGGTGTGAAATTGGTGATATCGGCATATCCCACTTCCGTTGCACCGTTTTTTAATAGATATTTTTTAAGTTTAAGAGATAGAGCCATGGCAGAATATTTGAATGCAATATTATTTAAATTTAAGGAAAGTATTACTTTTGATTATATTTCTATTTTCTTTTTGTCTAAAATGATGATTTATAATTTTGAGAAATGTAATATTTTTTTATAATGTTATTTTCCAATGTTTATTTTTTAATTTAATTTTTTTTAAAATAGATTCAAATTCAAATAAATTTTAAAAGTAATAAATACATTTTTATACATACATTTTAAAAATAATATTGATATTAAAATAATTTTAAAAAGTATTACTTTATAAGCAATTTTTAACTAAAAAGTATTACTTTTATTTTAATATGCTTAATAATATTTATGGAAATGGTGAAAAGTTATGGAAAAGAAAACAATGATGATTATAGGTGCTGTCGCAGCAATCATTGTTGTTGCTGTTGCCGCTTTTGCATTGATGGGAGGTTCAAATGATAGTGACCCTACCCATTTAACCGTAGCAGCTCACAGTAACATCAAAGAACCTGAATCCGGTTTCAACCCGCTTACCGGTTGGGGATGCGGACACCAAAACTATAATCCGTTGGTACAAAGCTGTTTATTTAAAACAGATAAAAACGGAACAATTGTTCCAGATTTAGCTACTGGTTATTCAATCAGTAGCGATGGTAAAACATGGACTGTAAACTTAAGAAACGATGTTAAATTCTCAGACAATTCAACATTCAATGCTAAAGATGTTGAAACCACATTCAACACTGCTAAAAAAACCGAAACCGACTTGGATTTAACAAATCTCGCAAATGTAACTGCTAAAAATGATACCTGTGTTGAATTTAATTTAGTCGAACCAAGATCAACATTTATTTACGATTTAAGATATGTTGGTATTGTGCCTGAAGAATATGATAACAACACTTATGGCCAAAACCCTATCGGTACCGGACCTTACGTATTGGACCACTGGGACAAAGGTCAACAGGCTATTTTCAAAGTAAATGATAATTACTATGGTGATAAACCATACTTCACTCAAATTACCTTATTATTCCCTGAAGAATCTACCTGGTTAGAACTCGCTAAATCAGGTCAAGTGGATGTAGTGCCTGTTGCAACTTCTGCATTAAACCAATCTGTTGACGGATATCAGTTTGTTGAAAAATCTGCAGGTAGGGCACAAGGTGTATCCTTCCCTTATCTTGAAGATACAGGTAATGTAACCAACCAAAGCGGTTGGAAAATTGGTAACAACGTAACTGCTGATAAGGCTATCAGAGAAGCGTTAAACGTCGGTGTTGACCGTCAAAAAATGTGTGACGAAATATTCTCAGGACATGCTTCTCCGGAATACACCAGTGTAGATACAAGAGACTATGCTAACAATGCTTCCAAAGTTCAAGACGGAAATGTGACCCATGCAAAACAAATCTTAAGTGAAGCTGGTTGGAACGATACTGATGGTGATGGAATCGTAGAGAAAAACGGTACAAAAGCATCATTTGATTTATACTACCCTCCAGACTATCTTGACAGACAATCTTTATCCACCGTATTTGCTGAACAAGCAAAAGAAATTGGAATTGAAGTAAACCTCAAAGGTGCTGATTGGGATACAATTTATGCTAATATGTACAGCTCTGCTGCATTAATGCAACAAACCTCTCCAGACCCATATAAATCCATCTATCAGCAATACCACAGTAAAGATGCTGATGAATTCTATATGAACCCTGGTTTATATAACAATTCTGAATCTGATAAATTGATGGAAGATGCTATGCATTCAACAGATTTAAATGCTTCTGATGCATTATGGGCTCAATCCGCTTTGGTTAACAACGGAGGATGGGGTCCTGCTGGAGATGCTCCATTTGCATGGCTTGTAAACTATGACTACAACTATTTCATCAAAAATGGAATTGACATCGGCGAACAACCTGACGGTTTAGGAAATGATATTTTAATTAACATCTGTGATTGGACAAGAACCAATTCCACAGCATAAATATTCTTTCCTTTTTTATTTTTTTTTTAAAAATTTTTAAAGGGGGTTTACTTCATTGAATAAACAGAAAATAGCTAAATATTTTGGTTTCAAATTAGTACGTTTTATTATATTGATGATTGCTGTTGCAATATTTAGTTTTATTTTATTAGATTTATCCCCTATTGATCCGGTTAGTGCTTATCTAAAAGGTGCTGCGGTATCTGAAGCACAAAGACAAATTTTACAGCAGTATTTCGGCACTAATGTTCCTCTGCCGACAAAAATCTATCACTGGCTATTGGATTTGATTCAGGGCAATCTGGGAACTTCGTTGATATATCGTGCTCCTGTTATTGATGTTATTTTTGAAAAATTCACTGCTTCTGTTGTGTTAATGGCAATTTCATGGATATTGAGTGGTGTTTTAGGTTTTATTTTAGGAGTATTGGCCGGTAAAAATAAAGGGTCATGGATTGATAAAGCGGTTAAGGTTTATTGTTATGCAATTCAATCTGCTCCGTCCTTTTGGGTTGGAATGCTTATTTTAATGGTATTTTCAGTTTATTTAGGATGGTTCCCAATAGGATTTGGTGTTCCTATTGGTGTTAGAAGTACCGATGCAACATTTATGGAGTGGGCAACAAGGCTTGTTCTTCCTACATTAACTTTGAGTTTAGTTGGTCTGGCACCGATTGCAATGTACACACGTAATGAATTGGTTCAGGTTTTATCTTCTGATTATGTGTTGTTTGCAAAATCCAGAGGTGAAAAAGGTTGGGATTTAGTGGTAAATCACGGTATTAGAAATATAATGCTTCCTGCAATTACATTACAGTTCTTATCATTCAGTGAACTGTTCGGTGGTGCAGTACTTGTTGAGCAGGTATTTTCCTATCCGGGTATTGGTCAAACTGCAGTAGCTGCAGGTCTTCAAAATGATGTGCCTCTGTTTTTGGGAATTGTTATTTTCAGTGCAATATTTGTATTTGTAGGTAACCTGCTTGCGGATATTTCATATTACTTCATAGACCCTAGAATCAAGGAGAGTGAGTTCAGTGATTAGAAAACAGAAAGCAGATGATAAAAAACAATGGTTTTTATACTCTGCAAATCTCAGAACAAAAACTCTTGTTATTATTGCAATATCCATAATAGTTATTGTATCAATATTCGTTTCCGGATATTTCATAAGGGATATTCCGTCAAACTTTGCCAGTGCAAATCAGATGCCTTCCCTAGAGCATCTTTTCGGTACCGATTGGATGGGAAGGGACATGTTTCAGCGAACAATCGCAGGACTTGGATTAAGTATTATGGTAGGTTTCATCGCATCTGCAGTAAGTACCTGCATTTCTGTAATTTTAGGATTATTTTCAAGTTTCAACAGGTTTGCAGATGAGTTTGTTGCAGGAATCATTGATTTATTCGGTTCAATTCCTCATATTCTCTTAATCATTCTTGTTTCCATCATGTTCGGTGGTGGAGTATATGGTGTTATTATGGGGGTAGGTTTAACTCACTGGACACCTCTTGCAAGGGTTTTAAGATCTGAAGTAAAGGAAATCAGAACCAAGGAATATATTCATTTGGCAGAAAATCTAGGAAAATCTAAGGTATGGATTGCACTTAAGCACATATTGCCTTTGGTTGTATCCCAAATTATTGTTGGGGTAATTTTAATGTTTCCACATGCAATTATGCACGAAGCGGCAATTACATTTTTAGGATTTGGATTGCCTCCTCATGAGCCTGCAATTGGTGTGATATTGTCAGAATCCATGCACTACTTATCTTCAGGATATTGGTGGCTAGCATTTTACCCTGGTGTATCTTTACTGCTTGTGGTCTTGTTATTTGACCTGATTGGGGAAAATGTTGAAAAATTGCTCAATCCTGAAACTGCTCAGGAATAAGAGAAATTTAAATATTTCTCTTTTTATTTTATTTTTTTTTTTAAATTTTAGTGATATCATGAATATTGAAATTAGAGAAATCAAGAAAGATGAATCTGAAATAAATGCTGTTAAAGATTTTTTATTCAGTCAGATACATAAAGAGTATCATATAGGTCCAACTCCAAAATTTCACTATGATATTTTTGATTTGGAGGATTATTACATTGTACCTGCTAAAAGCAATTTCTTTATAGCTGCTGACGGCGGAAAAATCGTTGCAACTGCTGCTATAAGGCCTTACGATAGGGATTTTGAATTTTTCAGGGGAATTTATACTCCGGAAGATACTGCAAGCATATGGAGATTGATGGTGGATAGGAATTACAGAAGAAATGGTATTGCAGGAGTCCTTGTTGAACTTTTGGAGAATTTTGCCAGAGATGAGGGTTATAGTCGGATATACCTGCATACTCACAGATATCTTGAAGCGGGCCTCCCGTTTTGGAAGTCTGCAGGATTTGAAATAACTGTTGAGGAAGACGACTATGATGAAACAACTCATATGGTGAAATATCTTTGATATTTTCCTAAAAACTTATTTTATATAGAATTAAATATTATAACTGATGAAACGAACAGCACTTAAAATCGGATATATCGGAACTAATTTTCATGGCTTTCAAAGACAGCCTAATCTGAGGACAGTCGAAGAGGAGCTGATTTATCATTTGCGCAAGCTTGACTACATTGACGACTTGAAAAAGTCCAGATTCAGAATTGCCGGCAGAACCGATGCGGGAGTTCACAGCTTGGGCAATGTGATAAGTTTTCAGTCTGAAAAAGAGGTGAGGGTGAATGAAATCAACAATTCCTTGCCTGATGACATTCAGATTCTTGCAAGTGCTCCTGTAAGGTATGCATTCAAACCCAGATATGCTCAAATGAGACAGTACCGATACATGCTATTCGATGATTTGGATATAGACAAACTCAGGGAATGTGCTGAAGTGTTTAAGGGAACACACAACTTCACCAATTTTACAAAGCGCTATCAAAAAACAACCACCAGAACAATTGACGATATTAAAATCACTGAAGTGGATTTGGAGGACTATCATAAAAGGGAGTTTCCTAATCTTCATGATACTCTCTCTCCAATATTTGTGGATATCTATGGGGAGTCCTTTTTATGGAATATGGTTAGGAAAATGATGAGGGTGTTCATTGATGTTGCCAGGGATAAGATGAGCTTGGATGAAGTGGAAAGATTGCTGAATCCTGGTGAAGACGAACCGAGAGCCTACATCAAAGTCACTGAACCGGATTATTTAATTCTGATGGACATACAGTATGACGGCATTAAATTCACATATGATGATTATGCCTGCGAGAGATTCAGACGTGATTTGGTGGCATCTTTGGGAAACCTTCAAAAAAGATACGCCATTCGTGAATCGATGATAAAAAGTTTGGCTGATTTGCATTAACATTAAATATTTGGTTTTGTAATATGTTCATTTTGCATAAGTCATTTTATAACTAGCTAATTTTAATCTTTTTTTCATTAAAATTATTTAAACTATTTAAGTTAATATATTAATTGAGGGAGTATTTATGAAAATAGCAACTATTTTAGGCACAAGGCCGGAGATTATTAAGATGGCCCCCATTATAGCTGAGATTAATAAGAGGGGCATCAATCAGATAGTTTTACATACCGGTCAGCATTATGATAAGGAAATGTCAGATAACTTCTTCAGGGATTTGGAAATTCCTGCTCCCGATTACAATATTCAAGTGGGATCAGGCACCCACGGCAGACAAACAGGTCTTATGATGAAGGGCATTGAAGAGATATTGGTGGAGGAAAAACCTGATATTGTCCTTGTTCAGGGAGATACCAATGCTGTTCTTGCAGGAGCTCTTGTCTGTGCCAAACTGCATATTGCTATAGGTCATGTTGAAGCGGGACTCAGGTCATTTGATGTAACAATGCCTGAAGAAATAAACAGAAGGGTTGCAGATGTCTGCTCATTGATGTATTTCATTCCAACAGAGGAATCTGCAGTCAATCTTTTGGCGGAAGGCTTTTCAAGAAAAAATTTGTTCATAACCGGAAATACTGTTGTAGATGCCTGTTTCAGACACTTGGAAATAGCTGAAAAAAGAGGTTTTGAAGAGGAATCCCTTAAAACATTAGATATTGACAGTATGGATAACATTTTAACTTTAACAATGCACAGGGCAGAAAATGTGGATGTTGAAGAAAGAGTTAGAAATATTATCTCAGCCTTGAAGGAATTGAGCGATATGAACATTATTTTCCCGATCCATCCGAGAACCAAACACACTCTTGAAAACTTTGGACTGTTTGATGAGTTAAACAATCTGGACCATGTTCACATTGTAAGGCCTATCGGTTATCTTGATTTCCTGCTTTTAACCTCAAAATCAACTTTGATATTAACAGACTCCGGAGGTCTTCAGGAAGAGGCAATAACCCTTGATATTCCTGCATTGACATTAAGGTACAATACAGAAAGGCCTGAGACAGTAACTGCCGGAGGAAATATATTGGTTGGAGCCAATAAGGATGCGATTCTGGAAAATGCAAACAGAATATTAAATGACAGTGAATTTGCAGACAGGATGAAAAATGCCGTAAACCCATACGGTCAGGGTGATGCGGCGGTAAAAACTGTTGACGCAATAGAGAAATACTACAGGGAAGGCAATTTAAACATTGCTGCTCCGGAAGATATTATGGACTCATTTTCAAGAAAAATGGCAAAAATAGACATTGACATCACTGTCAGAGAATTCGAAGAGGCTGAAAATGGACTTATTCATATGGTCTTTGACGGCGAAAAAATGAGGTTCCCAACAGACGAATTAAACTTAAAAGGAATGATGATTACTTATGACAAACGAGAATGATTCAATTTTGGTATTTGAATATTTCACCGCTTCAGGTGAAAAGGACAAGTGTATAATTTCAGAAGCCGAAGCATTGATATTTGCACTTTTAGATGATTTGGCAGATTTGAAAAAGGACGTGATTTTAAATAAATCATATGAAAATGCCGTGAAGGATTTCGATAATGTAAATCCTATTCTAATTGAAGGAGATGTTGTTGATTGGCTCAAAGACAATGCTGCACAGTTTAAAAAAGCTATTTTTATATCTGCAGAAAACAATAACAACTTATACAACATCACAAAAATCCTTGAGGAAAATGACGTAAAAACATATACCTCAACAGCTGAGGCATGCTTCAAATCATCCGACAAATCAGAATCTTACGAAGCGCTTTATGATGCGGTTCCACAACCTAGAACATTCAGATTCAAAATAGATCCAAAAGGCTACTGGAAAAGAGCCATTGAACATTTATATGAGAAATGGCAAGCCGAAGATCCTTTAACAAAATTGAAAATCATCATAAAACCGCTGATTGGAGTGGACTGTGAAGACATTGTTGTCATTGAAGACATTGGCGATTTGACACTTGATTTGGATAAGATATTCGTTCCAGGCTCAAGAGTCATTGTCCAGGAATTCATTGAAGGAACCGATGTCAGCGTAAGCCTGATATCTGACGGTAAAACAGCAATACCAATCAGTCTTAATGAACAGTTTGTTGAGCTTAAGGATGATAAAGGAACTTATCTTGGTGGAAAATTACCGTTTGAAAGCAAATACAAAGATGAAGCTTTTGAAATAGCTAAAAAAGCAGTTGAATCAATTGATGGGCTGAAAGGTTTTGTCGGTGTTGACCTAATCATAAATGCGGATGAAAAGGACGTATATTCCGTATATCTTTTGGAAATAAATTCAAGATTCACCACTCCATATGTGGGATTAAAGCAAATCGCCAACTTCAACATTGGAAAAACCATTGTGGACCTGCTTGACGGCGAAATTGCCATTGATGAGATTGATGTGTCTTTGGACGGTGAAGTTGAATTTAAAAAATCCGGAGATAATCTGGAAATAAGGAGAATCTAAGATGAAAGTAGCTGGATTTGATATTGGCGGTGCAAACACTGACCTTGCAGTAATCGACTTTGAAGGAGATAAAATAGAAAACATTGAAGTTGATTTCGCATATCTTCCGATGTGGAGCAATAACGATGATTTATCTGAAGTTCTTGTGGAACTGATTGAAAACATCTGTCCTGTATCCGAAATCGATGCGGTCGGAATTTCAATGACTGCCGAACTTGTCGATGCATACGATACAAAAAAGGATGGGGTTCTGGATGTTGTAAGAAAATGCGAAGAAACTTTTGACTGTCCTACAGCTTATGTTGGAGTGGATGGAATGATTTCAAGGGATGAAATTGAACAGACTCCTCTTAAGGCAGCTGCGGCCAATTGGATTGCAACAGCCCAAATTGCAACATTAATATCAGACAATTGCATTTTCATTGACACAGGAAGTACAACAACTGACATCATACCAATCAAGGACGGTAAGGAATGTGCAATCGGCAAATCTGACTTTGACAGATCCGCTACCGGTGAGTTGGTGTATACCGGAACATTAAGGACAAATCTTGCAAGCTTTCTGGACAAGGTTCAATTGAATGGAAAGGAATATAGGGTTGCATCAGAATTGTTTGCACAGACTGCAGATGTCTACACTGTTTTGGATTTGATAAATCCTGAAGATTATGTCTGCGATACCTTTGACGGCGAAGGAAAATCAAAAACAGATTGTGCAAAAAGAATTGCCCGTGTTGTCTGCGCTGATTTGGAGATGCTGTCCATGGATGACATAGTCGAGATGTCAAGATTCATCCATCAAAAGCAGATTGAACAGATTGCTGATGGCCTAAAACAGGTTGCGGATACTCAGAATCTGGATTTAATCGTCACAACAGGTTTGGGTAAGGACATTTTGGATAAACCGGCAGCAGAGCTTTTAGGACTGCAAGTCAAATCCATGGGAGATATTCTAACAGATGAAGAATGCGTAGTTGCACCTGCCGTTGGAACTGCAGTGATGATGAACAAATACTTAAGTTAAATGGGTGTATCCTACACTCAAAAATATCTTTTTTTTTAGTTAATACCAAACATCTTTCAGGCCAAGTAAATATGCGCCGGTATTTGCCAACAGATGAATGATTAATGTTAGCACAATAGCCATCACGATGAATACCCAATCCAGTTTCACGACAAATGAAACAAGAATCAGTGCAACTATCAAAAAGTCCAGCTGATCTAGGAGTGGAGCAGGTTTTCCCCTTCCGATTCCAAGTCTTCTTTTTAGAAAACTGCCAAGTGCATCGCCTAAAAGCGCACCAAAACCAAGCAGGAATCCAATAAGTATTCCTTCACTGACATTTGTAATTATAGGTGTTGTAATAAATTGTCCAAAATTAGATAGTATATATGGAGCAGCCAATCCTTGGAGGGTTCCAGTAATAATTCCAATAATGGTCCCTCCAATAAGACCTTTCCATGTTACTCCGTCACCAATCCAGCGAACTCCATTTTTGTCTGATTTTCCAAAATCAACAGGCATTCCTCCGCCGAACAGCAATCCTGCACCGTTTGAAAAATATGCCGGCAGGATAAAGTACAGTGTTAAAACACATGTGACCAGAATCATTTGAATATCCATTTAATTTTATGCTCCGTATAGTTGCTTGTTTTAATATATTGTTCAAAGTAGTATATATTAATTAAGTTTAAATATTACATTAAGTTAAATATATAATATTATGTAAGTTTATGCTAATAATATTTTTATTGTTAGTAGTGGGTGATTTGATTGAAATTTAAAGATACTAAAAGTTTATGTCCAGAGTGTGGCAAGACTCTTGATGCTGAGGTTTTCAGTAAAGACGGTAAAGTTTTCATCAAAAAAACTTGTGACGAGCACGGAGAGTTCATAAACACTTACTGGGGAGATGAAGAATTATATAAAAGGGCTGAAAAATTTACTCCATCAATTACATCTGTTGATAACCCTTCCGTTGATGATGTTACAAGTTGTCCGGATAACTGCGGGTTATGTTCAAAACATGAGACTTCAACTGTTTTAGGATTAATTGATGTAACCAACAGATGTAACTTAAGATGTCCAGTTTGCTTTGCCAATGCGGCAGCTGCAGGATATAAATATGAACCTTCACAGGATGAGATAAGGCAAATGCTTAAAAATTTAAGGAATTTAAAACCTCATCCATGTCTTGCTATTCAATATGCCGGTGGAGAGCCTACTGTCAGAAAGGACATTGTTGAACTTGTTGCAATGGCAAAAGAAGAAGGATTTACTCATGTTCAAATAGCAACAAACGGTTTAAGATTGGCCAGAAAGGAAGAATTGGCTAAAGATTTAAAAGAAGCTGGATGTAATACAATTTATTTGGCGTTTGATGGTGTAACTCCAGAACCTTACATTAACAACAGGGGTAAGGATTTGCTTCCATTTAAATTGGATGCGATTGAAAACTGTAGAAAAGCAGGATTGGGCGTTGTATTGGTACCTACATTAATCAAAGGAATCAATGATCACCAAGTCGGCGATATAATCAAATTTGCATTTGACAATAATGACATAATTTATGGGGTTAACTTCCAACCTGTTTCATTTGCTGGAAGAACTCCTGCCGATGAAGTGGAAGAGCAAAGAATCACAATTTCTGATTTCGTCGACATTGTTGAAGAGGTATCCGACGGTCAGGTATCCTCATCTTCATTTTATCCGCCATCATTTGTCGAGCCTATTGCTGAAATCATTTCCCGTCTGGATGGTGAAGAGTCACCTAAAGTTACTCTGAACTGCCACCAGCATTGTGGAATTGCAACTTACGTGTTCAGAGAAAAAACAGAGGGCGACGGTAAGGATAAACTAATCCCAATTACTGATTTCATTGATGTCGAACGCTTGTTCAATAAATTGAGTGAATATAATGAAAAACTTGAGCAGGGCAAATTCGGCTCTCATAAGAGGGTTTTAGCAGGTTTAACTGGAAACCTTCCTAAAATGGTTCACCCTAGCAAAACTCCTGAAGACTTGGACATTGTCAAAGTTTTAGTGAATGTATTTGCTAAGGGAGATTATGACGCATTGGGAGCATTTTCCAAAGATGCAATGCTTATCTCATGTATGCACTTCATGGATCCATTCAACTTTGACGTTGACAGGGTTAAAAAATGTGTTATTCATTATGCAACCCCTGACGGCAGAATCATACCGTTCTGTACCATGAATTCAAAATATCGTCAGGCAGTAGAACAGAAATTTGCAAAACCTTTAAAACAGAAATAATTTAATTTTCAAATCACCAAAAAACTTATTTTCAGTATTTGGGCTTCCCAAATACTCCAATATTTTTTATAATTCAATTATTCTTATTAGTGATATAAATGGATATTATCAAAGGAAAAACATGGACTTTCGGAGAGAATATAGACACTGATGTAATCATTCCCGGAAGATATTTAAGAACATTCAATCCTCAGGATTTAGCGGATCACGTGCTTGAAGGTGAAAGGCCGGATTTCACAAAAAATGTTGAGAAAGGAGACATTATCGTTGCCGATGAAAACTTTGGCTGCGGCTCATCAAGGGAACAGGCACCGGTGGCTATTAAAACTGCAGGTGTTGATGCGATTGTTGCCAAATCATTTGCAAGGATTTTTTACAGAAATGCAATCAACATAGGCCTTCCGGTCATCGTATCTGACATCGAAGCAAAAGACGGGGATGTCCTAAGCATTGATTTGTCTGAAGGGATATTGGTTAATGAAACTACAAACGAATCAAAAACATTCGAACCCTTCAAGGAATTCATGTTGGAAATTTTGGAAGATGAAGGATTGGTAAACCATTATTTAAAGAATAAGGAATAATTTTCATAACTGAGGGATTAAGATGGAATGTCCGATTTGCGGTAGCGATGAAATAGAAATTTTAAACTCAAAACAAAAATCATCAAAGAAGAAATTTATTGAGGAATACCTGTTAAGATGCGAAGAATGCCAACATGTTTTTAAAGATGTTGTCTCCCTTAAAAAGCCTCAACCTTATAGATTAATTATCTCAGAGCAGGATAAGTCTCACAAAACAACCATTGACCTGTCACCAAGTGATGAACTTGAAGTAGGGGATGTTTTACTTTCAGAATTGGGTCAGGTTGAAGTGACAAGCATTGAAGTTGGCGACACCAGAGTCAACAAGGCAAAAATTGAAGATATTGACACCATATGGGCCAATTCTATTGAAATTCCGGCAAGAATAGGATTTTCTGTAGATTTGCATGGTGAAGTTGACTCCTATAAGCTGGACCTTGAAAGGGATTTTGAAATAGCTCCGGGCGATGTCGTAAAAATTGACAAGCACATCGTCAAAGTGCATGTCGTTAAGACTCAGGAAAGAAAGCTCACTTCAGGCTTTGCAAAGGCAAATGTCATTACAAGGGTTTATTCCAAACCGGTCAAATTCAATAATTATGACTATGATTTAACCAAATACATTTTCAAAAAGACAAAATAGTGAAATAATGAAAGTTTATATTGAAACATACGGATGTACCTTTAACAAGGCGGATTCACAAATCATTGCAGGCGTTTTATGCCAAAATGAAATCGATATTGTTGATGATATTGATGATGCGGATGTCATTATAGTGAATACCTGCTATGTTAAGCTTCCTACAGAAAACAAGGTCACCTATAAAATACAGAAAATTCAGGAGAAATATCCGGATAAGAAAATCATTGTCAGCGGATGCATGGTGGAAATCGATCCTGAGAAATTAGACAAGATAGGACCTGACTGTTCCTGGATAGGACCTCACCAGTTGAATAAGGCAGCGGATGTTGTCAATGCCACATACTGTGGTGATGTTGTCCGAGAATGTGGATTTTCAAAGGAAAGCAAAGTGGGTGTTCCAAAATTGTCTGACGGAAGTTTGATTCATATAATTCAAATTTGTGAGGGGTGTTTGGGTGCATGCACATTTTGTTGCACTCGTTTTGCACGTGGCCCTCTAAACAGCTATCCGATTGCAGATATTGTAGCAGAAGCAAGGGAAGCTATTGAAAATGGCGCATGTGAAATTCAGCTCACTGCCCAGGATACTGCAGCATTCGGCCGTGACAGTGGTGAAAAACTGTCTGATTTAATTAAAGAAGTGGCCAATCTGGAGGGAGATTTCCGTATACGTGTTGGAATGATGCATCCTAAAAACATTTTAAATCAAGTCGATGAAATAATCGATGCGATGAAACATCCGAAGGTATATAATTTCATTCATTTGCCTATACAATCAGGCAGTGATAAGGTTTTATCCGAGATGAGAAGGGGTCACACAATCGAACAGTATTTGGATATTGTGGAAAAATTCAAAACCGAAATTCCAGACATGACTCTTGCCGTCGATATTATTGTGGGATATCCGACAGAAACAGATGATGATTTTGACATGACAGTTGAACTCTTGGAAAAAATAAAGCCAAGCCTTATTCACCTGTCAAAATATCAGCACAGAAAAGGTGCAATTTCATCTTCACTTAAAGAGATTTCTCCTGACGTCATGAAGAAAAGATCCAAATATTTATCACAAATCAAATCTGAAATTACTGAAGAGGAAAATAAATTGCTGGTTGGAACCACTCAAAATGTATTGGTTGTTGAAAAAGGTTCTAAAGGAGGATTCATAGCAAAAACGGATTCATATATTCCGGTAATTGTAGATAGTGTTGAGTTAGGATCTTTTGTAAATGTAAAAATTACTGAGGCAACTGCAACATACCTTAAAAGTGAATTGCTATAAATGAAATTTTTTTATTTATTTATGTTCTTATTTTCATATTTTCACCTAATTTTTATCCTTTAATTTTATATAATATTAGTATTTTTCACTGATTTTCAAAAGCATATTAGAACAGTTGATGTACTAAAATATAGGCGATTATTATTGGTTTTTACCGATACCTTTATATAGTATTTTGTACTATCTTTTAATTGGAGGTGTAATAATGAGTGAATTACCAATCGCACCAGTCGGTCGTATCTTAAAAAATGCTGGCGCACAAAGAATTAGTGATGATGCAAAAATTGCATTAGCTGAAGCATTAAAAAGCTGTTAATTTCGCACGCCACGCTGGTAGAAAAACTGTAAAAGCTGAAGATATCAAATTAGCAATCAAATAGATTCGTTAATTAAGTTATTTTCAAAAAAAGCTTTTTAGAATAAAATCTATTGGCCATTTCTTTGGTCAATTTTTTTTATTTTTAAAATTTTATTTTATTGTTTTACCACTTGTTCTATTAATTTAAGAAAAGTTTATATATTACTTGTTTCATATATTAGAATGTTGTATAGGACCGGTGGTCTAGGGGTATGATTCCTCTTTGACGTGGAGGAGATCACGAGTTCGAATCTCGTTCGGTCCATATGCCATGTTAGTTCAGATGGGAGAACGCTAGACTGAAGATCTAGATGTCGCTGGTTCAAGTCCGGCACATGGCATTTCTTTTACTTATTTTCTTGATATTTTTTTAAAATCAGATTATTTTTTCTTTAATTTCAAATGGTGATTTTTTTTTAAAAAAAGAAGTTTGGATTAAATGGATAAACCATCTAATCTTTTTTGGTTAAGGTAATAGGTTTTGGGGTTACTTGAGTGTTTTCTCTTAAGTCCTTATATCTTTTAACGATTTCATAACCTTGGTCGCTTCCAAGCTTGTCTGCTCCTGCAGTTATAATCTGGTTTGCATTTTTATAGTCGTTAATGCCGCCGAAGATTTCAATCTTGATTTTTGGAGCATGTTTTTGGAAGATGTTAATGTCATTCACATTTTCGTAGATGTGGTTAGGTGTCATGAATCCTGTTGATGTTTTTACGTAATCGGCTCCTGCAATCTCTGCGGCCTTGGCTGCATTTGCCTTTTCATAGTCTTCCAGTGCTTTGGTTTCAATAATGACCTTTAGGGTCTTATCGCCGATTGCTTCTTTAATCTGTTTGATTTCATCTTCTATTAATGAGTATTTTTCATCTTTCAGGTGGCTTAGGTTGAGAACCATTTCGATTTCATCGGCTCCGCTTTCTACCAATGCAATCGCTTCAGCCTTTTTGGTTTCGCCATCTTCGAAACCTAATGGAAATCCGACAACGCTTCCGATTTTAATGTCTGTTTCATCCAAAACTTCTTTTGCTAATGAAACGTATGTTGGTGAGACAACTACTGAGTTGAAATTCAATTCTTTTGCTTTTTCAAGAAATTCTCTCATTTCTCCTTCAGTAATCATGTTATTTAAGTTTGTGTAGTTAATGTAACTAGCTAATTCGCTTGAATTTTTAATATTATAACCTACCATATTACCACTCTCTTATTTGTTAGTATGTATACGAACGTATATAAATATTTTTTCTATATTATTTTCTTTTTCATGTAAGGTCCTACTTTTTCATATCCGAACTTGCGGTAGTAGTTTCTGGAGCCTATTCCGCTGATGATGGCCACTTCTTCATATCCCCTGTCAATGGATATGTTTTCGGCTTCTTTTAGAAGTTTTTCACCAAATCCTGTGTGCTGGCCAATTTCAGGATTTTTGTCTCCGATTTTTATCATGTTTCCATAAACGTGCAGCTCACGTACAAGTGAGGTCTTGTCTGTGATTTCGTCTCTGAAATGATTTTTGGATGGGAAACGCAATCTTAAAAATCCTGCAATGCTTTCCTCATTGACATCTTCAATGGATAGGAAATTTTCCTCACCTTCACAGGCAATGTATTTTTCCCTAAAGAGATCATATTCGTCCAGGCCGTATTGCCTTGATGTCTTTTTGTGCCCGATTTCTCTGCATCTTATGCATTGGCAGTCAACATGCTTTTCGGCAAGTTTGTTGTAGACGAGCTCTCCGAGGTTGGATTTTTTAACGCCCGCTTCTATAAGGGTTGCTGGAATGTCCCGTTGGATTCTCATGGTTCTCACCCATTTTGGAAGAATCTCCTTAACCTTTGCAATCAGTTCAACGGCCTGCTCATCAGTGTATGGTGAATATTCTCCCCTTTGCCAAAGGTCATATAATTCACTTCCCTTCGTAACGAGGCAGGGGTAAATCTTAAGCATGTCCGGTTTGAAATTCTCATCGCTGAAAAGCCGTTTAAACATTTTCAAATCCTCCGCTTCATCTACAAAAAGCCCTGGCATCATATGCATTGCCACTTTTATTGCAGAGTCTCTCAGAAGCTGGTTGGCTTCAATGACGTCAGCTATTGTATGGCCCCTTTTTATCCTTTCATACATTTCATCGGATAGGGTTTGAACGCCAAGCTCCACTCTTGTGACTCCAAAGTCAAGCATTCTGTTGATATGTGGCTTTTTACAGTAATCAGGGCGTGTTTCAAATGTCATTCCAACGCATCTTACTTTTGAATTTTCGTTTGCTTTTTGAACATCGCTGATTAAGACATAGTCGTTTGGAGGGTATGTCTTCAAAACGCCGCTTTCAAAGCCCCTTATTTCATCAGAATCAAGGTTGTATTCAAAGTTATCCGGTTTGTTTTCAATAATCAGTCCGAAATCTGTCATTGCCTTCAGGCATTGTGAGACAAACCATTCCTGATAGCATAAATCTCTTGACGGGAATGTGCCTCCCATGATAATCAGCTCCACCTTATCGATAGGGTGTCCGATTTGCTTAAGCTGCTTCAGGCGGTTGAAACATTGGATGTATGGGTGAAATTCATACATTCTTCCTCTAAGTGCAGCCGGCTCTTCACCGGTATAGCTTGGAGGAGCTATTTCACTCTCCGGACAATAGAAACATCTTCCATGAGGACATTTATGAGGATGACACATTACTGCAACGATTGCAACGCCTGACATTGTTCTTGTAGGTTTTTTCTTTAAAATCCCCGAAACGATTTCCTTCTCTTCAGGTGTTGCGAATTTTAAGATATCGGCATTGCTCATGAATTTCGATAATTTTAAATCACGGCAAAGCTGTCTTTTTTCAACTTCAAGATCACGTCGAGTAGATATTTTTCCATCCAATATGTCTTCGATAATTATTCGACATGCTTTTTGCATTTTTTCACCTTTTAATTTCAAATAGTTAATTTTATATAAAGGTTTAATTTAAATACTTAATGCTTTATAATAATTATTATAATACAATTTATTTAGTAGGTGAAAAATATGAAAATTAGAGAATTTTTAGGTTCTACAGTATTAGACAAAAATGCAAATGAAGTAGGAAAAGTTGACAATGTTGAGTTCAACCCAGAAGATGGTAAAATCGAAAAAATTACTTTAACCTTACAAAAAAATATCTTCTCCAAAGATGAACTTGAAATTGACTTTGATGATGTAGCTACTATCGGTGCATATGTCATTTTAAACAAAGAAATTCCTAAACATGAAGAAAAAGTAGAAGCTACTATTGAAATTGAAGAAGACGAAGAAGAATAAACATAAAAGGTAATATTATGGCTTTTGATGCAAGAGATAAAGAAATTGCTCTTGATTCACATGTCAGATATGTTGATACAGGAACCATAGGTAAGGTTCTTGATATTAAAACCACTGATGGTGTCGATTGGGTTAGAATCGACAAAACTGACTTATGGTATCGTGCCAGTCTGGTCGAAGTTCTCGATGATAAGGACTTAAATAAAAGATTCGATGACAGAGGCGATGGCGAGCTCGATATCGAAGCACTCAAAGAAAAGGCAGAAAAACTGGAAAACATGCAAATGGATTCCAGCGTTGCCGAAGGTGGGGGTTAAACCCGCCTTACTTATTTCTTTTTTTTAATTATTTACAAACAACTTAATCTTTTCGGCAAGTTTAGGGCCGATTCCTTCGATATTTTGCAGTTCTTTTTCTGAAACACCACTCAAATCGTCGCCGAAGATTTCAACGACTTTTCTAGCTCTTTTTCTACCCAGCCTTTTAACGCCGACAACCAGAGGTATGATGTCGTCCTTGACTCCGTAATAGAGTCTTGCAGACAGGATGTCAAAGTCCCTTAAATTGGAATAGTTTCCTAAAACTTCGGCGGTGTTTTTGGCAAACCTGACAAGTCTTGACGCCTCATAGGCTGATCTTCTGGTTGAAGCGGAATATACGTTGTATTTGTTTTCTATTTCATATTCGCTTCTCTCACCAATCCATTCAATCAGTGAAACTGTTGTGGCTTCAGGGTTTCCTATATCGACTGCAAACAGTCCGACTTCAGATAATTTGTCCCGTACTGGATCTTTTGATTTTCTTCCCTTAAATGAAATCAGCGGCAAATCAGGAGTTTCTGCCAGGGCATATATGAACTCTTCGGTGTTCATTTCACTCATGGTTGAGATGTATTCCTTGATTTTAACTGCGGTTTCAACACTGTAATTTGACCTTGCAATAAGATTTCCAAAGTCTGTTGTCTTAAGGCCTTCAGGTGTGGCTCTTATTATTCCGTTGTGAAGCAGGAAGCTCAATGCATTTTCAAGCTCATACTTTAAGCTTTCCTCTGCAAAAAATGACATTGAAGGATTGTTGTTCATCTGATAACCGTATAATGTTTTTGAGAAAAAATCGGTCAGGTCATTTAAATCCTTTGAAAGGGTGGAAGCGATTTGCGCTATAATCTGTCTGTAGATTGCATCCTTGTTGTCGACCAGTTTGGAGTTGGTCAGCTCGATTTCACCTTCAACATAGTATTCCTGCAGATTTTGGGCTTCGTCCATTGTTTTGGCAATGAGATATGAATATCCGACATCGTCATACTGCGGCCTTCCTGCCCTTCCTGACATCTGCTCGTAGTCAAAGACAGGAATCGGCTGAGGACCGTTGCTTGTCCAGCGTGTATGGTCTCTGATAACGACAGTTTTTGAAGGCAGATTGACTCCATACATTAAACTTGGTGTTGCAGTTATCATCAGAATGTTTCCTTTTCTGAATTCATCCTCAATGATTTCCTTTTGCTCATTGAACAGTCCCGCATGGTGGAATGCAACTCCCTTTTCGGCCGCTTCAGCCAGCTTGACGCATGTTGAGGTTGGAAGTGATCCCTTCTTTTTCGGAACTTCAAGCAGCTTTTGAGCAACTTCCTTGAATGCTTCCCTTTGCTTTACATTGATTTTCTTGTTGATTTTTCCTGAAACGTAAGTTGCCAGGCTTTCGGTAAATCTTCTGGTTGATACAAATGCAAGGGCCTGGGACTTGTCTTTTATAGCCTTTTCAATTACTTTGACAATAACGTCATTCTTGTTTTTGGTGTTGAACATCTCGGCGTCCAATACTTCCTTGTTGAGAGGAACTGGCCTGTAGTCGTGTTCCACGCATGTGCCCTCAAGCCATCCTTCGATTTCTTCTATATTTCTCAAAGTAGCAGAAAGCGCAATAATTCTCATTGAAGGATTGATTATTTTGGCTCTTGTTATTGCAGCTTCAAGTGTCGGACCTCTTGTGAATTCCCCAATCATGTGGAATTCATCAATTATTAGGGTATCAACATCCCTCAGGTTGTCCCATGAAAATCTTGTAAGGGCGTCAAAGGATTCAAAAACCATGACGGACAGGTCTGCACTGCCGGGGTGTTTTCCAACTCTTATGCCGTGTTCTTCAAATGCCTTGAACTCCTTCACCTTTTCATTTTGTATTGAAAGGAGAGGCGCTGCATAAACTGCCTTTCCACCATTCAATATGGTTTTGAGTGCAGGAAGCACTCCCAAAACAGTTTTTCCACTTGCTGTTGGAATGCAAATGATGTAGTTTGAGTTGTCATCCAGATATCCAGATTCAATCACTGCCTTTTGAGCGGGATTAAACTCTTCAATGTAGGGATAAGCGCTGTTAATTATTGTTTTAATATCATCTGGTAAATTTTCCATTTTAATCAATAGAATTTATTTTTCTTATATATATTAAAAGTTTCCAGAGAGCATTTGAAAAGTATTCGTGGTAACTGTTATATATAACAAATAATAAAATACTTATAAAAATAAAGGAGTTTATAAAATGGCAATTAAAGTAGAAGTATTTTCAACAAACTCTTGTCCACATTGTCCTGCAGCAATTGATGCTGCTCAAGTAGCTAAAGATAAATTAGGTGATGCTATCGATGTAGAAATATTCAAAATCGATGAAAGCATGGAAAACAGACAAAAAGCAATAGATTATCAAATCATGGCTGTCCCTACAATCGTAATCGATGGTGAAGTTACATTTGTTGGAGCACCTATGGCTGATGAACTTATTCAAGAACTGGAATCTAAATTGTAGATTCTCTCTTTTTATTCTTTTTTTAAAATGACTGATGATAATTATACTGGAGTTACAACAGGAACAGTAGCTACAGCCTGTTCTCTTGCGGCTTTGGATGCAATCTTGGAAAGTCCTGATATTGCATGTGTTAAAGTCGAAACTCCCAAAAAGACATTGGATATCATCATTGACGAGTGCAAGCTATTGTCACCAAACAAGGCGCAGGCCACCGCTCACAAAAATCCATACAATGATCCTGACGTTACTGTAAACCTGGATATCATTGCAACTGTGGAGCTTTTTGATGGGACTTCTGAAAAATCCAATATAATCATTACCGGAGGAGTGGGTGTTGGTAAAATCACAAAGCCTGGCCTTCAGATTCCCGTTGGGGAATATGCAATAAATCCGGGTCCCCGCAAAATGATTTTTAAAAATTTATGCGATAAAATTCCAGACGGTAAAACGGCTAAGGTTACAATTTCCATTCCGGAAGGTGTGGAGATTGCCAGAAAAACCATGAATCCCAAATTGGGGATTGTCGGAGGAATATCCGTTCTTGGAACAACAGGGATTGCAAGGTCAATGTCAAGTGATGCCTATAAGAATTCCATAGTCACCCAAATCGATGTTGCCCTAGCTTCAGGAATTGAAGATCTGGTTTTTGTTCCGGGAAACATTGGAGAAAAATTAGCTATAAAAGATTTGGGAATTGGTAAAGAGCAGATTATTCAGACAGGTAATTTTGTAGGATTCATGTTTGAAGAGGCTGAAAAAAGAGGTGTCAAGAAATTCACTTACTTCGGACATATGGGTAAGCTGATAAAAGTTGCCGGAGGAATATTTGACACAAAACATGCCGTTGCCGACGGCAGACGTGAGATTATGGTTACTCATGCGGCTCTTTGCGGTGCAGATAGGAAATCTCTCGAAAGGCTGTTCGATTCAAAAACAACCGATGATATGATGGATATCTTAAACGATATCAATTTGTCTGTGGAAGTTTCAAATAGCATTGCTTCCGCAATTCATGAAAGATGTATGCAGCGTTTTGATTTGGATTTGAATGTGATTCTGGTTGATATGGAAGGAAATTATCTAAACAGTAACATGAAAAAATAAGGTGATGTTAATTAGTTAACATCCGTTTCCAAACTCAATTTAATTTATTTTTTTGCTGATTATTATTGCTGTATTCGAGTAGTCTTCCGACATGGCGTGTTTCAAAGAACATATCCTTTTTAGCCATGATTATAATAATTGTAACCACTGTTATTACTATTGTCTCCAGGCACTTTGTCTCTGGAGTTAACGCTATTTTCTCCTGCATGAAATTGACGAAGAAATGGAATATCATGCAAGCTAATATCGAACGGTCGCTTTCAAGATAGACCCATGTAATGACAAATCCCATAGGGATTCCGCTCACAAAAAAGTTAATCACATAAAGAGGATTCACCATAAGTCCTGCCTGATAGGTTCCTGAAATAAATATTAAAGGAAAATGCCAGAAAGACCATAGCACACCAAAAATCATGGATTCCCAAAACCAGTTCATATAGTTACCGATTGAATCCTCACAGTATCCTTTCCATCCCACCTCTTCAATTATCGAAGCGATTGTAATGGTGATAAATGCTCCTGCTATTCCAACACCAGTAAAGGAAAAGTTTTCAGTCAATGAAAACTGGTCAAGTGACTGTCCAAAGAGAAGCGACAGCAAAATAGAACAGACTATTACAATCGCAAATACAATCACGGCCCAAACTACATTAAGCCATTTTACTTTGTAAAAGCCGATAATCTTATTCTTAAAGTCTTGCTTAAGCGCATCTGATTTTGACGCCATAATGAAAACTGTAGACACAATAGCTGGAGCCATGAGACCTATCAGCATGAGTAATGGACTGATGCTTTCTGGCAAAAAGATTGCCGGAATCCAAAATATCCAGGTAAAAAGATATGCCAGGGCAAAAAATTGAACTGGTTTATATTTGTAGTTTCCGGTATTGCTCACTCGGCTGCCTCCATATCACTTTTATCAATCAGTTCATAAATGAAACTCATTGTTCCATTCTCTGCCCCGAGAAGTTTTTCAGTCATGTCTATGAAGACGGAAATGTCTCGTTCACTAAATGAACCTTCATTAAAGGTACCATCGCTGATGATAAGGAGCATCTTAACACGTTCAGTTATATTGTCGCATTCAAAGATGCCTTCATTTACTCCCTCTTTTATAACTTCAGATAAAAGTGGAGTAATAACAGAAATCAATTTTTTTCTGACTTTGTGGTGCATTAACACGTTTTCCGGCTGGAAAAGGGCATTCTTTATGGGTTGTTCTGCTTCGGTGGGCTTCATCGATGTAATCATCATGACTATTTTTTGAGGTACTGGAATATCCATTGCGATAATCTGCTCTGCCGTTTTGGTCTCACTATCGATCATCATGTCTATGACCTCTTCAAGCATCTGTTCTTTACTTTGGAAATGGTAGTAGTATGTGCCTTTAGCTATTTGCGCCCTTTCTATGATTTCGTCAACGCTGGTATTCTCATATCCCTGTGTGAGAAACATATCATATGCTATCTTTAACAACTCTTTTTTCCTTTTTTCGCCTTTTTTCATAGTTGCCTCCAAAAATAAATCCTCGGTTGGTTTTTATATTATAAATTAACATCATATTCTTGTCATTTATTTTTCGACTATTAGTCGGTTTTTTAGTTTTTAATTCTAATTTGAAAATTATACTATATAAATATTTTCACTAGGATTTAATGGTAGGTGATGATTGGATTATCTCAATTTGTAGATGTGAGGTGGTTCAACATTGATTTTTAGTAATTTTAGGATATTTATTTAAACAATAACTGTATAAAATAGTATTATAATTAGTGGAGAATTTATTTTATGAAAATAGCAATGGTTGGTCAATTTCCGCCTCATGTTGGCGGTGTGGGTGTTCATATACACACTTTATCAAAGGAACTTGTAAAACAGGGTCATGAAGTTTATGTAATCACATATCCTCATAAAAATATTCAGGATATTGATGGTATTCATGTAATAGGAACTAAAGGTCTTAACATTCCAGGTGTAAGAGGTTTGATGTTTAAGAAGAATGCCAAAAAGGCATTGGAAAACCTTTTGGAAAAGGAAGACATTGACATTATACACGGTCATTACCTGTTTCCTGCCGGAGCGGCTGCTGTGGAAGTTGGAAATGACCACAAAATAAAGACATATGTCACTGCACACGGTTCTGACATGTTTGAAGTGTATAAGAAACAACCTATTATGCGTTCCACTTTAAAAAATGTATTGAAAAAGGCTGATGTTGTTCTTGCAGTCAGCAATGCATTAAGACATGAAATCATAGCCACAGGTGTTTCAGGCATTTCTGATAAGACCAGGTTATCCTGGAATTCTGTCGACATCGACAAGTTTTCACCCGACACTAACGACTCCTTCAAAAAGGAATTCCGTCTTGAGGACAAACCTATTGTTCTTTTTGTAGGCAATTTAATCAAAAGGAAAAACGTGGAATCATTGCTTGAAGCTAAAAAAATCGCTTATGGCGATTATTATCTTGTTGTGGTTGGTGATGGGCCGTTATATAAAAAGCTCAAAAAGAAGGTCGAGGAGGAAAATATTCGTGACGTGATTTTCACAGGTTCCAGAACTGATGTTGAAAACATCATTCCGAGCTGTGACGTTTTGGTCCTGCCTTCATTTTCTGAAAGTTTCGGTTTGGTTTTAATTGAAGCTTTGGCCTGCGGCAAGCCTGTAATCGGAAGTAATGTCGGTGGAATAACTGAAATAATAACTGATGATGTTGGTTTGCTGGTAAATCCTGATAAGATTTCATCCATTGCCAGTGCAATCGATAATGTAATCACTGATGATGAATTAAGAAAGTTTTTATCATCTAATGCACGAGAAAGAGCAATAGACTTTTCTAAAGTTAATATTCCTTATGATGAGGTTTAAAAATGAAAAAAACTGTCAAATCTCCAGGTTCAGCAACAATTATAAATGCCATTGCAACAGGTTTCGGCTCCGCATTTGGTATTGGTTTGGATATAAAATGTGAGGCTAAAACAACCAATAATTCTATTTCATGTGCCAATGATGTTGGAGCGGACGATTCCCTCATGAAACTGTGTGTCGAAAAGGTTTTCAGGCATTACAGCATTGATGAAAATGAATTCGGCATTGATTTGAAAACCCACTCCACCCTGCCGATGGCGTCAGGTCTGTCAAGCAGCAGCGCTTCCTCAAATGCAATTGTCAAGGTTGTCTCTTCAATTGTCAGTGAAGAGTTTAATCTAGATCCTTTAAGCGATTTGGAAGTGATTAATATGGCGATTGACGCATCACTGGACGCAGGAGTTACAATCACAGGATCATTTGACGATGCAACTGCTTCATATTTTGGTGGAGTTGTGGTGACTGACAACAGGAATAGGGAATTCATCATACAGGAAAAAATGCAGGATTATCCCATTTTGGTTTACATGCCAAATTTCCATTCAAAATCCGGAGACTCAAATCCTGAGAGAATGAAACTGCTTGCCCCACTGGTAGAAACAGCATTTGGTTTTGCAAGACAGAAAGACTATTTCAAAGCTCTCAATTTAAATGGTCTGATTTATTCTGCAACATTGGGTTTTGATTCGACAATAGCTATCGATGCTCTCGAGGCAGGTGCAATCGCTTCAGGCCTGTCAGGTACTGGTTCTTCATTTGTAGCCATCGTCGGTGAGGATTCGATTGATGATGTTAAGCAGGCATGGCAGAAATATGAGGGAAATGTTCTGGAAACCAGAGTTGACAATGACGGTTGTGTTCTGTTATAGAAAATTTCAACCATATTATTTTTGAATCATTTTTATTTGGAATAAGCATATACTTTATATAGTAGGATAATAATAAATTATATTATTATCATTATTATCAATTTGGTGATTTTTTGACAGGTAATTATGAAATGAAAACTTTTAATAATCAACAGGAAGCTGAAGATCTTCTCAAAAAATCCAGAATTCGCATTGATGAAATTGATAATGAATTATTTGATTTAATTTCTCAAAGGACATCCCTTGCAAATGAAATTGCTCTTGCCAAGGATTATCTTGGAATGCCAATTTTTGATAAATCCAGGGAAGAGGAAGTTCATAGAAAAGTTGATGCGCTTTGTGAAGAATTAGGTCTTGATGTTGATGTTGTTGATCAAATCGTAGACATGCTAACTATATTAAGCAAGAATGAGCAGAAAAAAATTTTAAGGAGGAATGTTAATGGGCAATATTAGAACTTCATTTGTTAAACGTTTAGCAAAAGAACTTATTGAAACTCATCCTGGTGTTTTCACTACTAGTTTTGATGAAAATAAAGTATTAGTACAAGAATACTCAACTGTAAGTACTAAACATTTAAGAAATAAAATTGCTGGATATGTTACAAGGCTTGTAAGGTTACAACAAACCCAAGAATAAGCTTTTTATCATATTTTTTTACTACTTTTTTTATTATACTTTTTATTTTGTTTTGAATTTTTATATTTTTGTATAAATTTTTTAATTTTTACTTTTGAATATATTTAATTTTTTTAGCCATATTTTAGTTAAAAGTTTATTAATATGGTTAGATATAAATATATATTAATATTTTTGTTTATTCGAAAATATAGTTTTGAAATAGGTGAATTTAATGGATTTAATAGTAGCGAAATTTGGAGGAACCTCGGTTGGAGATGGTTCCAGAATAAAAAAAGCGGCGCAGTCCGTAGTAAATGAGTATATGAAAGGTAATCAGGTAGTAGTTGTAGTTTCTGCAGTCAATAAGACTACCGATGAATTAATTGGATTGTCCAATGATGCAATTGGTTCAAGTTTGACTGACAGGCAGAAGGCAGAAATTATGGCTATGGGAGAATTAACCAGTGCTAGGGTATTCTCAGCAACTATTGAATCATTAGGAGTAAAGTCCGAATTCATTGATCCGTATAATGATTTATGGCCGATAATCACTGATTCCAATTCTCTTGAAGCGAAAATTGATTTCAGCTCTACAAACAAAAAAATCAGTGGTATTGAAGACCTTATTAATCAGGGTATTATTCCTGTTATTTGCGGATTTTTAGGAAAAGGACCTAGCGGTGAAATCACAACTTTGGGAAGAGGTGGAAGTGACATCTCAGCATTTTTAATAGGTCATTGCCTTAATGCAAATGAAGTTATTATCGTCACTGATGTTGAAGGGGTAATGTCTACTGACCCTAATAAAATAGAAGAGGCAGAACTGCTTGAAGAGATATCAGTCGAAGAAATGAGGGATTTGGCAACACACGGTGCACAGGTTCTCCATCCTCATGCATTAAAATATAAAGATCCATTAATAAGTGCAAAAATTATCAATTTCGCTCACGGCGATTTAAGTACAAGGGGTACTCGTATCACTGGTCCTTTTGAAGGCGATATTCTGAAATCAGTATCACTTTACAAGGATCCTATTTCACTCATAGTTCTTGTCGGTGAGGCTATGCTTAAAAAGGTAGGACTTCTTGCTGACATAACAGGTTGTCTTGCAAAGAATAACATTAATATTTTCGGAATTTCTGCAGGTCAAAATTCTATTACAATATTCATAAACAAGAAAGATGCAGAACTTGGTTATCATCTTTTACATAATCTGGTAGTGGAAACTGATATATTGAGTTCCCTATCATTAGGCAGGGACACTGGAATGATTACTTTAGTCAGTCCAGACATTATCGAAACCCCAGGAATTATTTCAGGTATTACAGAACCACTCAGAAAAAATAACATTAACATTGTTGAAATCACATCATCTCAAACAGCAGTCGTATTGTTTGTTGATTGGGAAGATGGTGAAAAAGCATGCGATTTAGTTAACGAGGTTTTAAAATGAAATTTGAAGGAACATACGTTGCAATGGTAACTCCTTTCGATAAAAACAAAAATATTGATGAGGAAGGATTCAGATCCAACATCAACTATTTAATCGATCAGGGAGTAGATGGATTAGTTGGAGCAGGAACCACAGGTGAATCCGCTACACTTACTCATGACGAACATAAAAGAGTCATTGAAATTTTAGTGGATGAAGTTGATGGAAGAGTTCAGACAGTCGCTGGAACAGGAAGTAATGCTACTTCTGAAGCAATTTCACTTACTAAGTTTTCTGTTGATGTAGGTGCTGATGCAGCATTATTGATTACTCCATATTACAACAAACCGCAACAACATGCTTTGGTTGACCATTACAGCACTGTTGCTGCAAATTGTGATATTCCAATCATCGCATATAATGTACCATCACGTACAGGAAGCGATATTGCAGTTGAAACTGCAGTCGAGCTTGCAAAAGTCGATGGTGTTGATGCTCTTAAAGAAGCAAGCGGAAGTGTTGATAAAGTGTCTGACATTTACAGGGCACTCTGCAGAGATGGAGTTGAAGATGATTTGGACATTCTTTCCGGTGAGGATTCACTTACATTACCTCTAATGGCCGTAGGTGCAACAGGTGTAATAAGTGCGTCTGCAAACATTGATGCAAAAAGAATGGTTCTAATGGTCAACAGTATTTTAAATGATGATTACACAAGGGCATTCGAGCTTCACTATGAAATGCTTGATGTCATAAGGGCTCTTTTCATTGAAAGTAACCCGGTTCCGGTAAAAACCGCAATGAACCTTATGGGTCTTCCTTCAGGACCACTTAGACAACCTTTATGTGAAATGTTGGATGATGATTTGGAAATTCTTAAAAAAGCATTAAAAGAGTCTAATTTAATTTAAGTTGGTATTATTATGATTAAAGTCGCAGTAACTGGAGCTGCTGGAAGAATGGGCTCCGGTATTATTAGAAAAATTACAGAGCAGGATGATATGGAAGTAGTTGCTGCCATTGAAATGCCTAACACTTCTCTTGCAGGAAAAGATGCAGGTCTTCAGGCTGGAATTGATGAATTAGGCGTTAAAATTGTCGGTGCTGAAAAATTGGAAGAGATTTTAAAAGCATCTGGTGCAGAGGTATTGGTTGATTTCACCATTGCTCCTGCAGCGGTCAATGCAATTAAAGTGGCTACTTCATGTGGAGTGAACGTTGTTGTGGGAACCACTGGGTTTACTGATGAACAAATGGCTGAAAACATTAAAAACGTTAAGGAAAACAATGTTGGTGCTGTAATTTCATCCAACATGGCTATTGGTGTAAATGTTTTCTTCAACACTCTTAAGAAATTGGCTCCACTTTTATATGATTATGACATTGAAATAATTGAAGCACATCACAACCAGAAAAAGGATGCTCCTTCCGGAACTGCCATGACTGCATTTGAAGTTATTGCAAAAGAATTGGACCGTGATCCTGAAGAGGTTGGTGTTTACGGAAGAAAAGGCCTTGTCGGCAAAAGGACTTCTGAAGAAATAGGAGTTCATGCAGTTCGTGGTGGAGACATTGTCGGAGACCACACAGTAATGTTTGTCGGTGATGGTGAAAGATTGGAAGTCAAACACCAGGCACATACAAGAGAAGTATTCATTGCAGGTGTCATCAGAGCTATCAGGTATGTTCCTACTGCTCAAAAAGGTGTTGTCAGCAGTATGAATGATGTTTTAGGATTAGAATAGGTGATTAATATGGTTAATGTAGGAGTACTTGGAGCTACCGGAATGGTAGGTCAAAGATTTATCAAATTACTTGAAAACCACCCGGATTTTGAGGTTACAGCTTTGGCTGCATCTTCACGTTCTGCCGGTAAAAGATATGAGGATGCAACAACTTGGTATTTGGATAGTGAGATGCCTGAATCCGTAAAGGACATTAAAGTTATTGAAACTAATCCTGAAGCAATGGATAATGATGTTGATATTGTATTTTCTTCATTGCCTGCGGATTTTGCATTGACTGTTGAAAAGGAATATGCAAAAGATTATGTTGTCGCAAGTAATGCCAGTGCACACAGGATGAAGAAAAACATTCCATTAGTGATTCCTGAAGTAAATCCTGAGTGCTTAGACATGATCGATGCTCAACAAAAGGAAAATGATTGGGATGGATTCATTGTAACCAATCCTAATTGTTCAACTATTGCTTTGGCTTTAACATTAAAACCTATTGTTGATAATTTTGATGTTGAATCCGTAAGAGTATCAACAATGCAAGCAGTATCTGGTGCAGGTTATAATGGGGTTCCTTCCATGGCTATTGTCGATAATCTTGTTCCTTTCATTGGTAGTGAAGAAGAAAAAATGGAAAGCGAATCACTATATCTGCTGGGTTCATTTGATGGTAATGATGTAGTTAGAGCCAATTTCAAATTAAGCGCATCCTGTCATAGAGTACCTGTTATTGATGGTCATACTGAAGCGGTATTTATTGAGTTGGCTGATGACTTTGACATTGCTGATGTCAGTGACAAAATGGCAAACTTCAAAGGTTTGCCACAAGAACTAAATCTGTTCTCAGCTCCTGAAAATCCAGTAATTGTTAAAGAAGAGGAAGACAGGCCACAACCTAGAATGGACAGAAATGCAAGTAATGGTATGGCTGTTACTGTTGGCAGATTAAGAAAAGACCAAGCATTTGATAACAGTTTCAAATATGTTCTTGTTGGACATAACACCATTCGTGGAGCCGCTGGAGCTTCAATATTAAATGCTGAATTAATTAATGATAAAATACTTTAATTTTATCAATTTTTTTCTTCTATTTTTTTTAATTTTTTTTATTTTTCCCATCTGTTTTCTTATTGTTTTTATTTTCTTTTTTTGGTTTGTTTAAGGGTTTAATTTAAATAGTATAAAATAAATAATTTATAGCAAGGAATTATATTGTACAAAATATCGAAATACTCAAATTCATAAATTTTCAATAATTTGAAATTGATATTGGGATAAAATTTAAACTAAGGGATAGAATGGAAATAGGAATTGATGCTGAAAAGGATACTCTACAATCTTTAATTCGGTCTTGCCTATTGGAGCTTAATAAGTTGAAATTGGAATTAACTCAACTTGAAGTTGAAAAAGCTAATGATAATACTCCATTAAGGATTAAAGAACTCGAAAAAGACATTGTAGAAAAAGAGAAAGAAGTTTCTGTTATTAAGTTCAAAGCGGAAGATGAAATCAATCTTTTGAAAAGACAACTCGAAGAAAAAGACAGTTTAATCAAAAATCAGGAAGACAGGATTTATGAATTAGATTATGTCAATAATTCTCTTGATGAAATAAAAGAATATTTTGCTGAACAATTGAGGGATTATAAGAAAAAAGAGTTGGCTGAAGTTAACGAAAGGTTAAATGAATCCTTTAAGAGTGTTGCTGAAAAGGATGCTCAAATTATTTCTCTTTCAAGAACAATTGATGAGTATAAAATCAAGGTCATAAAACTGGAGAATAACGTAGAGTCCAAAACCCAGATTTTGGAACTTGAAAAGCAGCTTGAACTTAAAAACAATGAACTTGCTATAAAAGACAATGAAATTTCTCAAAAGGACACTCAGCTTGAGGTCTTAGTAGAAAATACAATTCCTAAAGATGATTATATTAATCTTCAGACTAATTTTGAATCCAAGATGAATGAGATGAATACTGAGATTGCAGATTTAAAAGAAAATACTATCCCTAAAAAAGAATATTTCAATCTCCAATCTCAATACGAATCTGAAATTGTTAAGTTGGATCAACAAATTAATACCCTTAAGGAAATTTCCGTTCCTAAAGATGAATATCTCACACTACAAACCAATTTGGAAACAGAATTGGCATCAAAAGATGAGCAAATTGAGTATTTAAAAGAGAAAACTGTTCCTCGTGAAGATTTTGTTGCTCTTCAATCTAAATGTGAATCTGAATTGGCATCAAAAGATGAGCAAATTGAGTATTTGAAAGAGAAAACTGTTCCTCGTGAAGATTTCATTGACCTTCAATCCAAATTTGGATCTGAATTGGCATCAAAAGATGAGCAAATTGAGTATTTGAAAGAGAAAACTGTTCCTCGTGAAGATTTTGTTGCTCTTCAATCTAAGTGTGAATCTGAATTGGCATCAAAAGATGAGCAAATTGAGTATTTGAAAGAGAAAACTGTTCCTCGTGAAGATTTTGTTGCTCTTCAATCTAAGTGTGAATCAGAATTGTCTTCAAAAGATAAAGAAATTTCTTCTAAAGATAAAGAAATCGAGTATTTAAAAGAGAAAACTGTTCCTCGTGAAGATTTCATCCAACTTCAATCTAAATGTGAATCAGAATTGGCATCTAAAAATAATCAAATTGAGTATTTGAAAGAGAAAACTGTTCCTCGTGAAGACTTTGTCACTCTTCAAACCAAATTGGAAGGTCAAATCGCTGCTAAAGAAAATGAGCTTGAATATTTAAAAGAGAAAACTGTTTCTCGTGAAGATTTCATCCAACTTCAATCTGAAATCAAATTAAAAGAGGATGAGCTCAAATACTTAAAACAGCAGACTGTTCCTCGTGAAGATTATATGGCTCTTCAAAATGAGTTGAACAGGAAAAATGATAAAATCAAAAGATTGGAAGAAATTAATACTTTCTTCAATGAGCTTCAAGAAGAACAGGAAGCTTATGATACAATCGAAAGGACTCCTCCTTTCAGGTTAGAGAAAAAACAACATAGATAAATTTAAATTCCTTTTATTGGAATTGGTTTTTGAGTCAAAATGAGACTAATCATCTCATTTTTCTTTCTATTTTTTTTAGTTTCATTATTTTTCATATGAGTATCTACATGTGTCTGTCAGTTTAATATTTTTTAGCGCCTTACTATGATATAATTCATTACTCGTCGGATAATTTTAACAAACTCTGATGTTAATGTTAAAATAATTGTGTGTAAATGTGAGTATTATTGCACTTGTTTTCCCTTCGATTTTTTGCAATGTTATTTTTCTTACTTTAATTTACTTTATACCATAAAGTATTTATATAACCTTAAACTCATGTATTAAGTAGAAAGGTTTTGTCAACACTATAACTTGTTTTCTCATGTTGATGTTTAAACTGATCTAATTATTTATAAAATTAAAAAAAGGTGATTATTTATGGCACAAGGACAACCAATTTTTATTTTACCTGAAGGTACTAACAGGTCTGTCGGTAGAGATGCACAAAGAAATAACATTTTAGCTGGTAAAGTATTAGCTGAAACTGTAAGAACTACTTTAGGTCCAAAAGGTATGGACAAAATGTTAGTTGACGGACTTGGAGACATTGTCGTAACCAACGACGGTGTAACAATCTTAAAAGAAATGGATATTGAACATCCAGCAGCAAAAATGCTCGTAGAAGTAGCAAAAACCCAAGAAGACGAAGTTGGAGACGGAACTACTACTGCAGTTATCATTGCTGGAGAATTATTAAAAAAATCCGAAGGATTACTCGACTCTGACATTCACCCAACAATCATAGCTATGGGATACAGAAAAGCAGCAGAAAAAGCACAAGAAATCTTAGATGAAATCGCAATCGATGATGTAGATTCTGAAGTATTATTAAAAGTAGCTATGACTGCTATGACTGGTAAAGGAACTGAAGCAGCACGTGAACCATTAGCAAAATTAATCGTAGATGCTGTTGAAGCTGTAGCAGATGAAGATGGCGTTGACATCGACAACATTAAAATCGAGAAAAAAGACGGAGCTGTTGTTGAAGAATCCAACTTAGTTGAAGGTGTAATTGTAGACAAAGAAAGAGTACACCCTGGTATGCCATCCGAAATCAAAGATGCAAAAATCGCATTAATCAACACTCCATTAGAAGTTAAAGAAACTGAAATGGATGCTGAAATCACAATTACTGACCCTGCTCAAATGCAAGCTTTCATCGAACAAGAAGAAAAAATGGTCAGAGACATGGTTGACAAAATCGTTGATGCTGGTGCAAACGTATTATTCGCACAAAAAGGTATCGATGACTTAGCACAACACTACTTATCCAAATCAGGCGTTTTAGCTGTAAGAAGAGTTAAAAAATCTGACATCGAAAAATTATCCAGAGCAACTGGCGCAAGCGTCATCACCAATTTAGATGACTTAACTCCAGAAGACTTAGGTAATGCAGGCATTGTCGAAGAAAGAAAAATCTCCGGTGAAGAAATGATCTTCGTAGAAGAATGCAGCGGAGCTAAATCCGTAACATTATTCGTAAGAGGAAGTACCAAACACATCGTAGATGAAATCGTAAGAGCAATCGAAGATGCAATCGGTGTTGTAGCAGCTACCGTAGAAGACGACCAAGTTGTTGCTGGTGGAGGAGCTCCTGAAATCGCAATGGCTAAAAAACTCAAAGACTACGCAGAATCCATTTCTGGCAGAGAACAATTAGCTGTAAACGCATTTGCAGAAGCTTTAGAAATCGTACCTAAAACCTTAGCTGAAAACGCAGGTTTAGACAGCATCGACTCCTTAGTAGACTTAAGAGCAGCACAAGAAGACTCATTCTACATGGGATTAGATGTATTCACTGGTGAAGTAGCAGACATGAAAGAAGCTGGCGTAATTGAACCAAAACGTGTCAAAAAACAAGCTATCCAATCTGCTTCCGAAGCAGCTGAAATGATTTTAAGAATCGATGATGTCATTGCATCAACCAAAGGCCCTGAAGACATGGGTATGGACCCATCCATGGGCGGCGGAATGCCTCCAATGATGTAAATTTAAAGAAATTTTCATAATTTCTTTTCTTTTTTTATTTTTATGAAAGACAGACTATTTTTCCTATCATCAGTTGATGATGAAATATATTATCTGAAAGATACTATTTTTGTTAAATTTAATGTTAAGCGTAACGGAATTTCCACCTCCAAGTTAAATGGAGGATTTTCCAACAACTTCAAAAGCGTTTTTAACCATCATTTATCTCAGGAAAATATTGATTATCTGGAAAACCATGATGTTGGTGATTATCTAATTCAGCATTGCTGGTCATTAAATATTGATTCTTCTTATTCAACCGGTTTGACCACTCTTGCTAGAATGAAAAACGTGAGTATTGTAACAAAATCGTTTAAAAGTTTGGAAGTTGTTGCATTGACGACTGCGGGAGTTAGAACAAATGCAGTAAGGGCAGGTGATCCTGCAGCATATTATGAGGAAAACGGCAGGTTCGGCACAATAAACACGATTATTTTAATTAATGCTCATTTGGAATATGAAACATTGCTTGAAGCGTTCATGACTGCAACCGAAGCGAAAACAGTTGCATTGAATGATTTGAAGATTCCATCACAGTACTCTAACGGCTATGCAACTGGAACAGGAACAGACGGTTTGTGCATATTTTCCAATCTGGAATCTGACAATACTCTGACAAATGCTGGAAAGCACTCCAAATTGGGGGAGTTGATTGCAAGTGCTGTTTGTGAATCCATTAAAAAGGCAGTTAAAAAACAGGTTTGGATATCTGAAAAATCACAATCAAATGCATTGGTTAGACTAAATCGTTATACCTTGGATATCAATGAGTTTTATGATAATCTGGATTGCGATAAAGAGGAATTTATTAGGCTATTGCAAAAGGATATGAAAAAACAGGATAATGTAGCAATTACAACTTCAATTTTAAACCTGATTGATGAATTTGAAAATAATTTGATTGAAAAAGAAGTGGCATTTAACCTTGCATGCTTTATAAAAGAAAATTGTGAAAGTTATCCTATAAGAAGTTTATTGGAATATTGGATTAACTATTTTATTGATTAACAAATTCGAATAATCTTCAATTCGCTATTTCTCAGTTTATTGGGTATATTTTTTATATTATTTTTTTGAACAGATATAGGCATACATAAATTTCTAATAATATAAATGATAAAATAAAATATTGATGATTAATTAGAAAGTATAAATATTTTATAAAATATAAATTAATTATACTCTGGGGAGGTTTTATTAGTGGGGAACACATTGGATAAAAACAATTTCTTAAATTTTCAAGATGACCTTAAGTTTTTAATTAACTCTGAAATTCGTTTGAAAATTTTAGGATGTTTATATAACTCTTCGGCATCAATTAAAGAAATAGAAGAAAAAACCGGCTATAGCTATAGTTCTATACTTGATAATATTAATAAACTGGAACAAAGAAAATTTATTTACAGTATTGATGACAAATTTTATTTATTCAATAAAACAAAGATTAAATTAACTAATGTGCTTTATTTTAACAAAGCATGCACTTTTTTAAAAGAAAAATCTGATTTTTTAAATTATTCTCTTATAGATATTAATATTGATACCATTAAAGATTTATCTGCATTTGAGGGATCTAAATTAATCGAATCCAATAATGTTGATTTATTTAAAGCTACTGAAATTTTTCAACGTTCATTGATGGGATTTAAATTTTTAAAAGGAATATTTCCTTATTTCCATCCAAAACATGATGATATTATAAGCTATTGGATTGATAATGATTGTACTGTTGAATTGATTCTTCCCGATGAGGTTTCCGAAGCTGTAAAAAATTTTATTAAAGATTATGTGCCTAAAAGTCCAAACATTAAAAATAAATTTGTCAAATTAAAACCTAATGACTGCAATATTCAATTTGCATTCACAGTTTCTGATAAATGTTTGGTACTGGCGTTTTATACTAAAAATGGGGAGTTCAATCAAAATGCGGTTATCACTTCCACTAGTCAAGAGGCTATCGAATTCGGATTGAAACTTTTTGATGAATATGAAAAATTATGCGGGGATTATGTTTCATTAGAAGACATTATTTATCCAAACGGCAGGGGGGAATGATTATTAGCTCCAATTTTTTTGATGAAAATAGCAATTTAAGTGATTTTAATTATCTAAAATTTATTCTTTCATCTGAAACAAGATTAAAATTATTGCTTAGTTTATATGAATCCAGTAAAACTGTTAAAGAACTTGAATCAGAGTTCAATAGAAAATCAGGGAATATTTCTAGAGGGCTAAACGATTTGAAATCTTGTAAATTTATTACACGTTTGCCGAATAGGCAATATGCTGTTACATCAATAGGTTTTTTATTTGCAAAGAATTTACAAAACCTATCATCTAATTTTGATAATATTGACAATCAAGAGAGATTTTGGGAAGACCATGCTATTAAATCAATACCGAATCGTTTTTTAAAAGACATTTCTTCCTTTAGCGGGGTTTCATCTGTAAAGTCCAATATCACAGAATTCGCTAAGCCTATAAATGTATATCTGGAAAATATAAAGGAATCTACAGATATCTGTATGATTTTGCCGGTATTTTCAAAGATTTTCATGGATTCAATATATGAAGCTTTAATTGACCATGAAGGGCATTTGGATTTATTAACTGCTAAAACAATTTATGATTTAATTGTCAAATCCGATTCTGATAATTATTTCAAGGCATTGGTTCGGGATAAAAAGATTGATTATTATATTGTTGAAGATCTGTCAAATATCTTTTTTACTGTCTCTGACAAGTTTGCATCAATATTTTTATTTTATGATGATTCTGTCTTTGATAATTCTGAAATGCTTTTAGTTGATGAAGAATCTGGTATTGATGATGCTTATAGGTTCTATTATTCTTATAAAAATTATATTTTGAAATAATTTTTTTATTTTTTTTATTCGTTTTTTTTTTAAAATTATCTTTTTTTCACTGATATGAATATATTAATTTTATATCATCAACATGAATTTTTTGCATCAACATGAATTTTTTACATCAACTCATAATCATGAAATTTAATTTTAATTTTTTAATTCAATCATCTATTTTCATTGGCTCTGTGAATTTTTTGCATATTTTTTAGTATTTTTATTTTCATATAAATTAAAATCACTCTAATAAAAAATTATCAAGATTCCTTAAAAATATTATTTAATCTATATTTATCTAGTAATACTAAAAATTTACGTGGTTAAGTAGTAACTTTTATATATGGGGCTTGTAATATATTAAAATAGAAAACATTTGTATTCTATTTAGTTATTTCTAAATTAACATGTTTTTAATCATGTTTTTTAATGAAATACGTGTTTGGAGGGGTTATTTATAAACATTTTTTGTTTATATTTCCTTATTTTTCCACTTAAATTTTATATGAATGTTTTAATTAAAAGAGGTGAAAAAAATGGCAACTTTTAAAGGATTTGCAATGAAAAGACTCAATGAAATCGGATGGGTAGAAAAAGAAGTTCCTGAATGTGGACCAATGGATGCAATCATTAAACCAACTTGTGTATCTCCATGTACTTCCGATATCCACACTGTATGGGAAGGTGCTATCGGTGACAGAAGAGACATGATTTTAGGTCACGAAGCTGTTGGTGAAGTTGTTCAAGTAGGTGACATGGTTAAAAAATTCAAACCTGGTGACCGTGTAATTGTTCCTGCTATTACTCCTGACTGGGATGATGAAGCAGCACAAAGAGGATTCCCATCTCAAACAACCGAACCTCTCGGTGGTTGGAAATTCTCCAACTTCAAAGACGGTGTATTCGGTGAAAGATTCCACGTAAACATGGCAGACGCAAACTTAACATTCATCCCTGACGGATTATCCGATGAAGGTGCATGTATGTTAACCGACATGTGGTCTACCGGTATGATGGGTTCCGAAAACGCAGACATTCCTTTAGGTGGATCTGTATTAGTTATCGGTATTGGTGCTGTAGGTCTTTCCGCTATTGCTGGTGCTAAATGTTTAGGTGCAGGAAGATTATTCGCAGCAGGTACTCGTCCAATTTCCGTTGAAGTTGCTAAAAAATACGGCGCAACCGACATCATCAACTACAAAAACGGACCAATCGACGAACAAGTAAGAGAATTAACTGATGGCGCTGGTGTAGACTCAGTAGTTATTGCAGGTGGTAACTTAGAAAACACATGGGCTGAAGCTATTAAATCTGCAAAAGCAGGAGGAACCGTATCCAACGTAAACTACTTAAGTGGTGCTGACAACGTATTAATCCCTCGTGTAGAATGGGGTTGCGGTATGTCCAACATCAACATTAAAAACGGATTATGTCCTGGTGGAGCAGTAAGAATGGAAAGACTTGCTGACTTAGCATTATGCGGCAGACAAGACCCAGAATTATTAGTTACCCACAAATTCAAAGGTCTTGAAAAAATCGAAGATGCTTTACTCTTGATGAAAGACAAACCTAAAGACTTAATCAAACCTGTAGTAATGTTAGATCTCGACTAGATATAGTTTATGTAATGATCTTATCATTACATATTATTTCTTTTTTTTATAAGGTGATATTATGAAAGTTGCAGTTATTGGCGGAACTGGTCCACAAGGTCTCGGAATTGCAAAAAGATTTGCAATTGAAGGTGTTGAAGTAATTGTTGGATCCCGTAAAGAAGAAAAAGCTTTAAGCATAGTTGAAGAAACAATTGAAGAACTTAAAGATTATGATTTGAATATGGTAGGTATGGCTAATGAAGATGCAGCAAAAGCAGGAGATATCTTAATTCTCACTGTGCCTCTTGCAGCTCAAAAACCTACACTTGAAGGAATTAAAGAATTTTGTGCTGATAAAATTGTTCTTGATGCAACTGTTCCTCTTGAAACAGCTATCGGCGGAAAACCATTCCGTTTCATTGATTTAATGGAAGGATCTGCTGCAGAAAGGACTGCTAAAATCCTTGAAGGAACCGGCGCAAAAGTAATATGTGCATTCTGTAATATCAGTAACTCCCATTTATCCAATATTCCAAATGAAATCGACTGTGATTGTTTAATTGCAGGAGATGATAAGGAAGCTAAAGAAGTTGCAATTGAACTTATAGATAAACTTCCTGGTATTCAAGCAATCGACTGCGGAATATTAGAAAAATCAAGGATAATTGAAAAAATCACTCCATTATTAATCGGATTGAATATTAAATACAGATCCCATTATGGAGGACTTAGAATTACTGGAATCCCACAGTTCGAGAAATAAGATTGAAAATTTGAGTAATTTTTATACTGCTCTATTAGTAAAATAGTTGTCTTAAAATAAAATTGGTATTACTAATATATTTAATTTCAACTTCAGTTAAATATTTGGGAAATTATGTCCATCTCTATTCCATAATTTCTTAATATTTAACTTAAGATTCCTTAATTATGAGGTGATTTTAATGATAATGGTTTTAGCAAAAGCAATTCCTAAAGATGAAGATGCATGTGCAAAAATTGTAGAATTTGCACAAGATTTAATTGAGAACACTAAAAAAGAAGAAGGAAATATAGATTATAATTTATATTCCAATACTGCAGATGGCACATTGTTATTTGTAGAACAATGGGAATCAAAAGAAATTTTAGGTTCACATTTACAAACAGATCATTTCATCAGATTCGGAGAAAATATTCAAGATTTAGTTGCAACCGAACTCATCATTGATGTTTTTGATGCAAATGCTGTAGATCTTTAAATTTTCTTTTTTTCTTTTTTGAAAAATTAAATACAATTTTCACTCTGTTGAATTGAATTCAACAACATCTCCATTGTCTTTAACGATTTTTGCAATTGATTCTTCCGCTTTTGATAACTTGTTTTCACATATTTTAACTAATTGCATAGCATTGTTAAACTCATCGATTGCATCGTCCAACGGCACATCTCCGTTTTCTAATTTGGTCACGATTTCTTCTAATTTTTCTAAACTTTCTTCAAAACTTAAATTTTCCATTTATATCACCCTTGTATTTACAGTCCCGTCATCAAATTCAACATCAAGCTTGTCCCCAGACTTTACGTCTTTTGCTGAAGACACCACTTTTCCTTCTACCTTTGTTAATGTATAACCTCTTTTCAATGTCAAAAGAGGATTAAGAACATTTAATTTATCAACGTTTCTCATATATGGTTCTCTTTTCATTCTAATTATTTCATCAGGATTTTTCATAATATTCTTGTTTTTCATTTCCAGCAACTTGTTTCTATTTTCTGCAATTATATTTTTAGATGAAAACTCCAATTTTGTAACCAGATTATCCAATGTCATGGATTTAATTTCGTAAATGGATTCAGGATTTTTAAAAATCTGCTTTTCAGAAACATTTTTTAATTTTATTCTATTTTGTATAATCTTTTCGTTAATGTCTTTGTTTAATCTGTTTCTTAATTGCATAATTTTGAATTTAACGTCATTTACATCCGGAACGGCCATCACTGCAGCGCCTGTTGGTGTTGGAGCTCTCACATCCGCTACAAAATCGGATATGGTGAAGTCAACTTCGTGGCCCACTGCACTTATGACGGGTATTTTGCAGTCATATATTGCCCTTGCGACAATCTCTTCGTTAAATGGCCATAAATCCTCTATGCTTCCTCCTCCACGACCTACAATCAATGTGTCAATGTCAAATTGTTGTGCATGTTCAATTTGACGCACGATTTGAGGGGCAGCCTGTTCTCCCTGAACAAGTGTTGAAAAGACCAGGACTTCACAATATGGATATCTTTTCTTGATTGTTGTTATGATGTCCCGTATTGCTGCTCCGGTCTGTGCAGTAACGACTCCTATTTTTCCAGGGTATTCTGGAATTTCCTTTTTATGGGCATCATCAAATAGGCCTTCGGCTTTAAGCTTTTTTTTCAGCTGTTCAAAGGCAACGTGCAGGTTTCCGATTCCGTCTTCAGTCATTGTTGAGGCGTATAACTGGTATTTGCCGTCTCTTTCATAAACTTCGATTTTTCCTTTGATAATCACTTTCATGCCGTTTTCTGGCTGAAATTTGAGGCTATGCTTTCTTCCTTTAAACATCACTGCCGGAATTTGTGATCTTTCATCCTTTAATGTAAAATAGCTATGTCCGCTTGGATAGGTTTTGAAATTGGATATTTCACCCTTGACATAGACATTCTTCAGGTTATTGTCAAATTTCAGCTTTCTGTTAATGTAGGCGTTAATTTGAGATACTGTTAAACATTCAATCTCCATAGGTTCACCTTTTAATTAATGTTAGTATATTGTTCTTATTAAATACAATTTTTTATTCGGAAGCAGTTTTGCCGTCTTTTTGAACATCGGAAGTTATTTTGCCGACAAATTAAATATTATTCACTATATTTAAATATTAAATTGAACATAACTTCAAAATGGAATTATTTTAATCTTTAAGACTGAATGAATGAGGAATTTTTATGGCGGCATTTGAAAGAGTAAAGTCAGGTATCGACGAGTTGGATGAGACATTGGATAACATCCGTCTGGGAGATAATGTGGTGTGGCAGGTTTCAAACCTTAAGGAATTTTCTTATTTTGTAAATCCCTATGTAAAACAGGCATTGGAGGATAAAAGAAATCTGATTTACATTAACTTCGGCCAGCATGAGCCGTTAATCCCAATGGATGAAAGTGATTTTGAAAAACTTGAAGATGAAAGAAACAATCCAGATACGGAATTTGCAATGATTGAAAAGGAAGGGATTAAAATCTATAAGGTGGACCCGATGGAGCAGTTCGAGTCCTTTACATTGGAAGTCCACAATATCATTACAAAAGAAGGATTTGATGCATTTTACGTATTTGACTGTCTTTCAGACCTGCAGGCAGCATGGGCAACAGATTTGATGATGGGAAACTTCTTCAGAGTAACTTGTCCGTACCTGTTCATCCTTGACACTGTCGCATTTTTCCCTGTCATTCGAGGAAAACATTCCTTCGAATCCATTGCAAAAATAAGGGAGACTACCCAGCTGTTTTTGGATGTTTATTCAAAAAACAATGATGTTTATGTTCATCCTTTGAAAGTCTGGAACAGATATTCTCAAACAATGTTTTTAGGCCATAAATATGATCCGGAAACAGGCAGAGTTACAACATTGACTGATGGAATGGAGGTTTCCAAATTTTATCAGGTAATCAATTCCGCTTCAGCATTCAACAATGAGCAGAGCACAGATAGCTGGGAGAGATTCTTTACAGCTACTGAACTCCTGCACCAAAACGGCGTTGATGTATCGGACAAATGCGATTTGATGTGTTCTATGATGCTGGCTAAGGATGATCAGGTCATAGAAAAAATCAAGCAGTACTTTGACTATGAGGACTACATCAGCATATACAACCGTCTGGTTGGAAGCGGAATGATAGGTGGTAAGGCCTGCGGAATGCTTCTGGCCCGTAAAATCATAGAAAAGGACCGTCCGGATTTATATGCCAATTTTGAGCCTGACGACTCATTTTATATAGGTTCTGATCTGTTCTACACATACATAGTTTCAAATGACCTTTGGAACATTCGCGTAAAGCAGAGAACCAAGGAAGGATACTATGAAGCGGGCCGTGAATTGGAAGAGGGCCTTAAAAACGGAACATTTCCAGACGACATCAAAAACGAATTCAGAAGGGTTTTGGATTATTTCGGCCAAAGCCCAATCATTGTACGTTCAAGCAGTCTTTTGGAAGACGGATTCGGCAATGCATTTGCAGGAAAATACGAATCAGTATTTTGCGTAAATCGTGGTTCTTTGGAGGAAAGGCTGGAAGCATTTGAAGATGCGGTAAAAACAGTCTATGCCAGTACGATGAACATTTCAGCATTGGAATACCGTTCGCTAAATGATTTGGATGACTGTGATGAACAGATGGGACTTCTGGTTCAAAGGGTATCAGGGTCATATTATGAGGACTATTTCTTCCCTACAATAGCGGGTGTTGGATTTTCATACTCCCCATATTCTCCGCAGCCTGACATGGGGCATAACGGAGGAATGCTAAGGCTTGTAATGGGGCTTGGTACTAAAGCGGTTGACAGAACCCAAAATGACTATCCGAGGATAATCAATTTGGACAGGCCACATGCAATTGACCATCCGGATGTTGCAGAGCGCCACAAATACTCACAGCATTCCCTTGATGTTCTGGATTTAAGGGAAATTTCCCTGCATGAAATACCTGTTGAAAAAGGTTTGGAGGTTCTTCCAAGATATGCAAAACGTCCTGTAATCGAACATGACACCGAAGCCGAGCGGAGATTCCGGGAGCGTGGAAAGAAACGTGAAATCGTTTTTGTAAACTGTAACGGTATTGTAAACAACGACAAGTTCATTTCAATGATGAAAGATTTGCTTAAAACACTTGAAACCGCTTATGACTATCCTGTTGATGTGGAATATACAGTCAACATTGGTGCAGACAATTCATTTGTAGTCAATCTCCTTCAGTGCAGACCGCTTCAAATTTCAACAACAAAGGAAGTCATTGAAATACCTAAGGATGTTGGCCAGACTTATTTCCATATCAAAAAGGCATCAATGGGCAGGTCAAGAAAAGAGCGTATTGACACTTTAGTCTATGTAGACTCACACAAGTATTATGAATATCCATATGCCAAAAAAAGCTTGATTGCAAGAATAATTGGTGAGATAAACTCATATTGCAAAGAAAACGACAAGACCTCAATGCTGATAGTGCCCGGAAGAATTGGAACTTCATCTCCTGAACTGGGAATTCCTGTTGTATTTGCAGAAATCAGTCAATTCAGAGCAATTTTGGAAGAGTCCTACAGTAAAGTGGGATATGTTCCGGAGCTGTCATTCGGAAGCCATATGTTCCAGGACCTGGTTGAGGCAGACATTTATTATGGTGCCATTTTCGAAAATGATAAAAGGTTGGCCTTCAACAAGGATTTAATCAGAGATTATCCGAATAAATTGTTTGACATTAATTCAGAACTTGACAGCGAAATATATGACATGATTCATGTAGTCAATTTCGATGATGACAATCTTGAATTTTATCATGACATGAGAAATGATGAATCTAAATGTATTTTAAATTGAAAATACAATATATGTCATAGGTGAGACTATGAGAATTAAAGATGAATTATTTGGTAAAGAAGTTCTCGATGCGGACATTCAAATTGTTGGTAAAGTAAGTGATGTTGTCTTTGATAAGGATTCCTTTGAAATTACAGATATCGTACTTAAAAAAACCGGCTTTTCAGAACAGATAAAATCCAGTGAAAACATGATTCCAATGGAACTTGTTAAGGTTATTGGAGATAAAATTCTGCTTAAGGGCGAAGATGATATCTAATTGATTAATATGGTTTCTAAAGATTATTTAATTGATTTATTAAAGGAAAATGAAGTATTTCTTGAAGGGGATTTCACATTATCTTCAGGAAAGAAAAGCAATTATTACATTAACATGAAAAAGGCAATCACTGAGCCTGAAATTTTATCCACAATTTCAAAATTAATCACAGAAAAGATAGCTGATGACGACATTGACAAAGTGGCAGGACCAGCTTTGGGTGCAGTTCCGATAGCTACTGCAGTCTCTTTAGAGTCAAAACTCCCTCTGTTGATGATTCGTAAGGAAAAGAAAGGTTATGGTACTTCCAAACTCATTGAAGGTGTGTTGAATGAAGGCGATAATGTTATTGTTGTTGAAGATGTCTCAACTACTGGCGGATCTCTTCTAAAGGCAATTAAAGCCATTCAGGAAAATGGTGGTAATGTAAAAAGAGCCTTTGTTGTAGTTGATAGGCAAGAAGGAGCTATTGAAGAGTTTGAAAAAGCAGGAATAAAATTAGAACCTTTAATAAGTGTTAATGAGTTTTTCGATTAAAAAAAGAAAATAATAGTCAACTACAACGACATAGTCGTGTAGTTGTTCATTTTTTTACATGATGAACAAAATGAGGAAGTTCATCAATTATTATTTCTAATGCGGTTTTAACGGCATTAGGTGAACCGGGCATTGAAAAAATTATGCATTTTTTATAGATTCCGGCTGTTGCTCTGGAAAGCAATGCTGCAGAACCGATTTCCTCATAGGATTTCATTCTGAAAATTTCTCCAAAACCATCTAGTTTTTTTTCAAAAAGTGATTCAACGGTTTCAACGGTTATGTCTCGTGTATCTAGTCCTGTTCCGCCGGTTGTTAGAATGACATCAGTGGATTTGGATATCATCTCTTCGATAGCATTAATCAGTGCATCTTTTTCATCAGGAATTAAGATTCTTTCGGTTAAAGTATATCTTGATTCAATTTCTTCTGAAATGTATTTTCCAGAAAGATCCACCTTTTTTGATTTTCTACTATCGCTTAGGGTAATGACACCGCATGTGATGTCTTTTGATGATTCATTTTGATGTTGTTTTGAAGTTTCACTTTGCATATTTCTTTTGGCAATGATATTCCCGGCATTATATGCCTTAGGAATTGCCGTCCTCCGTTCATTTGTTTGGCATATAACCTAAAATATATTTTATTCTGGTTTCCAGATTATGAGTATGCAATGTTATTTTGGCGTTTTAAATGTAATCGTCACAGTTATTGTATGTGACCGATTCAATCATTCTCATTTAAGCTATAGGCCATTTAACATATGCACAAACCATAGACTTTAGAATAATATGTAAAAAGTCAACAAATGCTGGCTTTAGCCATATCTCCTAAATATAGGTGTTTACATTATTATTCTATTGATTGTCAATTTGTTTTCTAATATCAATATATTCATCTAGGTTTTTAATTAATCTATCGCCAGGATAATAAAATATTTTTTTCTCGAATTTTTCTTTGGTAACATATCTGTGACTGCAAATGATATCCAAATGGTAAGTAATGGTTTTATAGTCCAGTTTTAACCGTTTGGATAATTGATTTGCATTACTTGGTTTAATCAATATTTCATCGATTATTTTCATTCTTGTTTTTCCACCGTCACTGCCCATTAACATGGAATACAGTTCCTTATCTTTAATTTGTATGCTTTGAATACTGTTTGAAAAGATCATTCACTTACCCCTAATTCTTTAATCAAATCATATGCCCATTTCAGAGCATTTTTATCTTTTCCGATTAAAATTTGGGAATCATCATAATGTCCATCTTTAAAAAATAAAGTGAGGGACATGAATTTTTCAGAGTATGTTAAAAATATTTTCAAATTGTCTTCTGTGATTTTGATGAGTACTTTTTCGTTTTCAAGTAATTCCTGTTTGAATGACTCATTTTCACAAATGGAGTCATAAATCTCTTTGCTAATGATTAATCTTAATTCATCAATTTTTTCATTGTTTAAAAGATCAATCATATGCTTGAAATGATTTTCAGAATATATTGGCATGATTATCTGTAATTTGCGGGCATTTGAAATTAATTTTATGTATCTGTTGAATGCAATGGATAAATCGCTTGTTGTTGAATTTACGTATTCTGCATCTTTTAGAAGATAAATACTTTTAATAATTTCATCTGGAATGTCAGTCAAATCATGATTGTCCCAAAAAGTCTCGTTTTTTGCTAGAGAATACCAGTTTTCAATCAATTTGACCATATTTGTGGTTAATAAATAACCATTTGATGTTAATTCGTAACATTTTTGAGCTTTTCTAACCAAATTAATTGCCTCTAGTTCTTTAAGCCCGTGCAAAATGGTTGCAGAAGGCTTTTTTAATTCATTTCTAAGTTCATCCAAATTTCTTGGAATTCTGTACAATGCCAAAAGTAATTTAGCACGCATGCTAGACGTCAAAATATACTTGACATCTTTAAATTCTTTATTAAGTTCCTGTTTGGTCTGTATGTTGGTCATTTTATCACCATGTGTTTTACGTGTTTAAATAATTCGTTGGCCCATTCATGTGATTTTTCGTCATCTGAAATCAGGATTCTGTTCTGGTCAAAACTTCCGTCGTTTTTAAATAGTCCTAAACTCATTTTTTCATCACATATTGTAAGATACAAATCCAAATCATTTGTAACTGCATATATGGTCAGTCTTCCGCTGTTAATTGCTTCTTTTTTTATTTTATCATTAATTGGGGAGATCATTGCTTTAAATATGGTTCTTGGAACAATCAGTTCAACAGTTCCATTATTTTGCAATATTGTTTCAATTAATTGAGGGTATTCAGGATGCAAGTATGGAAAAATGGCTTTCACGTCTTTTGATTCAATCAACTGGTTTTTTGTGGTATTGTGTGTTTTGTATATGTCTAATGGTGTTGTCTCAATTAGTTCTGAATCTTTCAGAGCGGTAATGTTTTTCATGGAATCGATGCCTAACTGGGTTATGTTGTGTTTGTTCCAGAAAGCATCATAATCATAGATTAGGTCAACGCTTTTTTTGAAGTCCATTAACGCTTTGAAATAGATTTCAGCCATTGGATTAATGTAATATTTCTTTTCGACTTTTCGGATATAGTTATTTTCCTCTAACTTGTTGACATTACTTGAAACGGAACTGTAGGTAATGTTTGTCTTTTTTACAAGTCCGCTGACGTTGTTTGGCTGTTCATGGAGTTCACTTAGGATTTTTAATCGGATTTCGGACTGTGCAAGGAATCTGATATTTTCATTAATTTCGCTAGGGTTATGCATTTTTTTCTCTCCTTTTTTTTTTATCATGAAAAAAATTCTTGAAATTCTCAATGAATTTTTCTGCAATATCAATTCTTCACATCTGAATTTAAATAAATTTTTCCAAATTTATCCCAAATCTCTCCAAATTTTATTCTAAGCTTTTTCCAATCTTTTTCCAGATTTATCCCAAGTCTCTCCCAAATCTTTCCCAATCAAATTTCACACTTGAGTCAATATTTCAAAATGTTTTAAAATATTGCCAAGATTTATTAGTTTTTATTGTGAATATATTTAATCATGGAAATTTGTTACGTGTTGGATGCATCGGCATTCATTAACGGGTTTGAGATTTCTTCAAAAAGGAATTTCACAGTTCCTGAAATCACTGAAGAAATCAAGGATTTCGAATCTCGTCTGAAATTTGATGCAGCAATTGACCAGGGATTATTAGTTATACAAGATGTAGCATCTCAGTATTTATTTTGTGTAAATAACATTATTTATGAAAGTGGTGATATTTTAAGATTGTCATTTCCCGATAAGAAATTGATTGCTTTAGCATATATGTTATCTCAAAAGGGAGAGAATGTAAAAGTCATTACTGATGATTATACTATTCAAAATACTTTAAAAATAATGAATATTGATTATTCCGGTGTAATAACTGAGGGAATTAAAGGAATTTACAATTGGAAGAAAATATGTGAAGGTTGTAAGAAGGAATATCCTGAAGACTATAAATTTGATGACTGTGAGATATGCGGATCTAAAATTTTTAAAAAAAGAATCAAGGTGAACAGATGAAAATAGGCGTTGTTGTTCATGGACCCAATGTCATTGATTCGGGCTATGCATTAAAATTAATCAATTTGCTTGGGGAATATGGTGAAGTCAAGGCAAGACTGGGAGGAACCATGGGTCGGACTGCAGTCATTGATGCGGGTCTTGAAAATGTCATAGACATTTCAAGAAAACTGGTTCCAAGCGACTCCTTAAAGATTTTTCATGATGAAAATGTTGATGTGATATTTTTACTTAATTATGGAAAATCCGATGTAACGGGACAGGTATTCGGATATAAGGTCTTTAATCATTATATTGAAAAAATATCTGACAATAACATTCCAGTAATTCAAATTGAAAGGCCTGGCGAAGATGACGGAAGCATAATTTGCTGGAACGGTGATTTGGATATTGCCGAGGAGTTGTCTGTGAAATTGGGTTTGGCCAAAATAACTCCTCAGGAGGTTTATGACAATCATATCAGACAGGATGATGCCGGGGTCAATCAAAGAATTGTTCATGGAGTCAGTCCGGGTGAAAATATAATGGTCAACAGTGTTGTTATTGGGAAAACAAACTCTGACAAGCTAACCTTGATATCCAAGGATAATCATATTGTCGATATCATAGGTGGGGAACTTAAGGCTCACGGTCTTGAAAAGCTGGGGGAAGTTGATCTTGAATCCGCCATTATAAAGACTGGTCTTTTAAGACATGCAAATGTTACTCCAAGGGTTATCGGACATGATGAGTCCAGCGGTTTTAAGGTAACATTTTTAGACCATGCCGGTGAGGATGTATATAAATTCAGGGATTCGTCTCTGGTAATTACTGTTGGTGATGACACTACATTGATATCTTCTGATATTTTGTACCGTTTTGATATACCTGTAGTTGGAATAACTGATGGCGATTTGGATAAGGTTGTAGAATCCGGATTTAAGGTTAAAAATTCTATCATCTTTGAAGTTGAAAGTGGCTTTGATGACATCTGCGGTCAAGATATTAAAACGAAAATGTTTGGTGGCGGGCAGGTCACTTATGACTATTCAAGCATCGGTGAAGTTGAAGGCAAAATAATCGAAATAATAAAAGATATTAATTGCAAATACAAAATTAATTATATTGACTAATAGGAAGTGTAATCTTTGGATTTTAAAAATCTCGTTCGTGAAATTCAAGAATTTAAGGGAGTGTCACGTAAAAGCTCAATCGACAATGTAATTTCTCTTTTAAAAGAATCATATAATGTTTCAGGGGATGTTGTCATTGACATTGGGGATGACGCTTCAGCTATTGACATTGGAAACGGTCAGGTAATATTGCTTGCTGCAGACGGAATATGGGGGGACATAATGAACGTCAACCCTTATTGGGCAGGGTACTGTTCAGTTTTAGTAAACGTCAATGATATTGCGGCAATGGGTGGAAAACCGCTGGCCATGGTAAACATAATGTCAATAAGCAATGATGGGATTTATGAAGATTTATTAAACGGAATCAAAGATGGATGTTTGAAATTCGGTGTTCCAATGGTTGGAGGGCACCTGCATCCTGATGGTGAAGTGGACTCATTGGGAGTTGCTATTGTTGGAATTGCCCAAAAGGATAAAATAATAACAAGTTTTGGAGCTGAAGCGGGCGATAAGGTAATTGTAGCAATCGATTTGGATGGAAAACCTCATGAAATGTTTTCCCTAAATTGGGATACCACTTATGACAAAGATGCGCAATTGGTCCAAGACCAGATTACCGCTGTACAATACCTGGCTGAAAACGATTATATAAAATCAGGAAAGGATATTTCAAATCCTGGAATATTGGGAACATTGGAAATGCTTTTGGAAACGTCCGGTAAAGGTGCTGTCGTAAATCTGGAAGACATTCCAAGAAATGAAAGTGTTGAATGGGTAGACTGGCTCAGGTCATATCCTGGTTCAGGTTTTGTTTTCACGGCTAAAGAGGAATATTGCGAATATATTAAGGACTATCTTTCAAGATTCTCAATCGAGGCAAATGTCGTTGGAGAAGTCACTGATTCCAATTCACTTTACCTGAATTACGGCGATGAACAGGCAGAAGTTTTCAATCAGGACAAAAATCCTGTATTCATATTCAGATAATTATGTATCAAAGTATTGACGGTATATCTATAGATGACTATTCCTATGATGTAGTATGTCTCAATTGCAGATATTGGATTATTAATCCCGGGGGAATGGTTTGCGGCTTTGGAAAAGGCTTTACAAATCCCGATGATTCATGCTGCATGTTCGTGGCATTGAATTCTATGGATGATGATTATAACAGTTACTTAAATAAATCACAAAAAATGGAAATTTGGAAAAGCAGCTTTTAGTTAAGGTGGTTTTATGGATGTTGGAATAATAATATCAAATTCATTAAAGTACCCTTTTAGGAATATCAAGAAATTGCCGATTCTTTTTGTTTTATTTATTTTGGCGGCAATAATTCCATTGGGAATAATATTTGACAATAGATATGTTACAATTTTCGGAGTTATCTCATTTTTCTTATTTATTCTTATTGTTCCGGGATATTTATTTTCAATTGTTAATATAGGCGTAAATGAATCTGCAGTGATGCCTTCCTTAAGTTTCAAAAAGAACATTTATGATTCTCTTAGACTGTTTGTCTTAAGGATTGCATACATGATTGTGCCTGCATTGGTATTCTTTATTGTCCTGTCCACACTGGGAATGTCAAGCATTGATATGCTATCAGATCTCAGGGTTCTTAGTTTTGCACTGACTGCGGGCCTGATATTCTTCATTGTTTTAATCACATATCTCCTATTTGAAGTGCTGCTGTTTTTTGCAAAAGCCAGATTGGCTTATTTAAACAGTTTGACTGAGGCTTTAAAGATTAATAAAGTGGTCGGAGATATTAGGGCTATTGGTATTGGAAGGATTATTGCATGGCTGATATTCATGGTGATATTGCTGATAGTTGCTTCATACCTTTCATCACTGGTAATGATGATTCCATATGTTGGATTTTTAGTTTATATGATTATTGTCATTCCAACATTGGAAAGTATAGGAAACTATTCATTGGGACTTTTATATTCAAACATTGCTGTCAATAATGATGCAAGTTTGGATAAGTTTGAAAGGGAAATCGAATTATTGAAATATTTTGATTAATTAGAGGTAGTTAACGTTGATTAACTATCCTTCATTCTTTTCTATTTTTTTAACGTTTGAAAATTAAAATAAAAAAAGTCAAGGATTACAGACCTTGCACGGCATGTATCCCTGTGAAATTGCATCGTTTCTGCTGTTGAAATATACTCTATTGTGTTCTGCTGTTTTTTGACCCCAACTGCAGGTTGATTTATGGAATTTGCCTGAATTTGAGTTTCCGATATAATCTCCGGTGTCACTGGAGCCGGAATCTGATTGTGTATTCGCATATGTGTGCTGTGATGTTGGAATGTGTGTTGAACCGTCCGCCCAGTTATACGGATAGAATTCACTTGGAGGAATGTACATTACCTCGGCAAGACCTTCCTTTAAAAGCATCTCATTCACATTTTTGCCGTCAACAATAACGACAGCCAATGTACGGCCGTATTTATCATTGTGTTTGGCATTGTCAATATCAAGCCCCACCTCTTTATTTAAACATAATTTCTGAACAAAATTTTTTGAGGTAATATAACCCTCAACACCTCTCTCTGGAGTGTTGACGCCAACAAAACGTACTTTTTTGCCGTTGTTTAAATAGATGGTATCTCCATCAACAACTTCTGTGCACACTGCACTTTCTTCAACCTGACAGTCAGTATCGGAGTATTTGCCCAAAATATCGGATGCTGACATGTCATGGTATTTTGATGACGGAATATTGTGTGTAAATCCTGTTCCGGTATATGCGGTTGCAACTGAAATTGCTCCTACAGCCAATATCAAAATCACGAGTAAAGAAAAAACATGTTTTCTGGTAATTTGCATTTCTTTTCCCTCCTTATTATATTGTTAGAAAAGTGTGTTAATATAATTTTTGAAATTCAAATAAATAATTTTAATATATAATAAAATTATAAATATATAATATTAAAAATTCTTATTAGGAGATTGTATGTTAATTAAAATTAATGGAGAAGAAATAGATGTGGCAGAAGGCTCCTCAATTCAGGATGTGATTGAGGAAACTAATGCTCCATATACTCCTGGTAGTATTGTTTGTTTGATAAAAGGAAAAAAGGAACTTGAAAAAAATATAAGCAAATATAAGATTAAGACAACTCAGGGTTCCATAATCCTTCAGCTCGACGAATCTGATGAATCCAAACCGTTGGTTGACGTTTGGAAAAATCAGTATGAGGAGTTTGTCGATTTGGACATAAGGTGGTCAACCCCTACTGAGGTGGCTATCGGTCCTGTCGTAACCGATCTGGAACCTACTCATGATGAATTCAAATATTTTGAAGGAGATGTTGTTTTAAGTTTATCTAGTTTTAGTAATGAGTCTACTCACTTGATTATGCTTAAGGAGAACACCACCAATGTTTATGGTGTACCGCCATTTAATAAAGGTATTTTTGCCCGCGTTATTGGAGGTAGAAAAACATTGGAAAATCTCACTGATGATGATAAGGTAACTGGTATAGAACCTATTATCGAGAGAAGCACAACAACCGACAGTGCTTCTGTATCCGACCTGAGCATTGTTCTGGAAGAGGGAAATGAGTTGTACACATATATCTCTTTTGAGATTGATGAAAACTCCCCTGTCTGTGTAGAACATTTGTTCTCTATAGTTAAGGATGGCAGAATCAAAGTTTCTTTTGATAGTGAATCATTTTTAGGATTTTATGAGTTGGAAGGGCTTGAAAAACCTAAAGAGGACACCACTAAAAGAAATCGCGGAACAATGACTATCAGAAATAATGGTAAAGGTGTAGGAAAACTATTTATTTATCGTGAAAACAGAGTTTTAACTCCAAATCACACCACTGTAGGTAACATCGTTCAGGGTATGGAACTTATAGATATAGCAAAGGAAAATGATTTCATCACTGTTAAATCAGAACAGCAAAGACTGATGCTATTGAATAAAACCCAAAGTGAAGCTACTGAATTGTTGTCAGCAGCAGGTGTTGAGCATTTAATTGATGGATTGGTTGATGATGATGCAATTATCATAGAGCAAAATCCATTGCATACGATTGATATCCTAAAAGAAGGTAAAGTAATAACTAAAGCTATCAACAAGGAGGATTTATGTAAAATTAAATTTGTTGATAATGCGCCAAGGTCTGTTAGATACTTCAAACTATTGTCTGGCCTTTTGGAAAATCCTATCGGTCAAATAAAGGTTCACTTTTCAGTACCTGGAATGCACATAGTTATTTTTGAGGGAGATAAAAACTCCGCCAAAGGTTTAATCCCTGAAAATAACCCTGTCGATAAAGTAATAAGAGGTCAAATAGGTATTACTAACATGTCTTCCAAAAGTGCAGGTTTAATAGGTGTTAGATTTGAAGATAACGCCGAATATGGACCAACTGCAGAGACTTTTGGAGCAACAAATATTGTTGGTGATATTGTTTCTGATTATGATCATCTTGAAAAATTAAAAGAAGGAGTTGTAGTGTATGTCACCGAATCTAACAATGAGTCCTGATTTAGGTAAAGAAGATTGGGATCCGGATGTAATTACTCGTATGATTTTTATTGGGCCAGGAGCTCATGTAAGTGAACAGGAGATAGTTAGTGAATTTCATATGCTTGGTTTGCCTCTTACAATAAAGAACACTTGTTATGGGTCAATGATAAGTGGCAAAAGTGAAGATGTTTATAAGGCAATTGAAGAGATTAGAAAACTAGATCCAAGCCACATTTTCACAAAGGAAAGAGGTTTCGCTCCGGGAGATCCTAGAAGATGCAGAGGTCACAGATTTGGACCGAGAGAAGGATTCCACCAAATGGAAAAAGAATATAGAATACTTGGTTTTGTATCCGAAGCTTTAGATAATCCTAAAGAAGTGGAATTAGAAGAGAAAAAACCAATTGAAGTTGACGAATTTAAAAAAATCATGAATGAATGTTTAGAAAATAAAGAATAGGTGAAAACATGGTTAAAATAGCTATTTATCCTCCAAATTCATTAATCTTAGCAGATTTACTTGAAAGAAAAGGTCATACTCCTTTAGTTCTTCAAAAGCAAATTAGACAAAAAATCAAAGACCCGGAGATTGATTCTCCACCTATGAACATCACTGAAGATGACCCGATTAAAGGCCTTAAATATGCGGCTATCGAAGTTCCTTCCGGTGTCCGTGGAAGAATGGCAATTATCGGACCGCTCATAGATGAAGCTGAAGCAGCTATTGTGGTTGATGGCGCTCCATATGGTTTTGGTTGTATCGGCTGTGCTAGAACTAATGAATTATCAATATTTTTACTCAGGAATAAGGGAATTCCTGTTTTAGAACTTACATATCCTACTAATCAAGATGAAACATATGTTATGGTGAATGAAATAAATGAATTTATAGATTCACTTGAAGAAACTGCTGGGGAGGAATAATAATGGTTAAAATTGCATTAGTTTCATGTGGAACAGAATATAGTGGAATTCAAAAGGAAATTGAAAAGGCTGCAAATAAATTTGGTGCAGAAATTGTTCTTCCTGAAATCGATTTGGACTACATTGACGAATCTTATGAAAAATTCGGATTTTCAGCTCAAAGTTCAAGTCTGAAATTAATGATTGCAAGAGCTATGGCTATTGTTGAAGGCAGATCCAAGCCTGACGCAGTATTTATTGCAACTTGTTTCAGATGTGCTGAAGCCGCATTGGTAAGAAATGAAGTTAGACGTTTTATCCAAAACAATACTCGTATTCCGGTAGTTACTTATTCATTTACTGAAAGAACAAAAGCTGATGAATTGTTCATCCGTATGGAAGCGTTGGCTACTACTGTAACTCGTAGAAGCATTCTTGCTCGTGAAAAACAAGAAGGACTTACCCTTGGTTTGGATTCAGGTTCAACCACTACAAAAGCGGTTCTTATGGAAAACAACCAGGTTATCGGAACAGGTTGGACTGCCACTAAAGACATTATTGAATCTGCACAAACAGCCGCTGCTGAAGCATTTGCAAACACAGATTATGGCTGGGATGATGTGGACGGTATCGGAACAACCGGTTACGGTAGGTTTACCATGGGTCAGGAATTCGGTGCAGAACTCATCCAGGAAGAACTGTCCGTCAATGCTAAAGGTGCAGTATATCTGGCAGACCGTCAAAAAGGAGAAGCTACAGTACTGGACATAGGCGGTATGGATAACAAGGTAATCACTGTAAACAACGGTATTCCTGATAACTTCACCATGGGTGGTATCTGTGCAGGTGCATCCGGAAGATTCCTTGACATGACTTCCCGTAGGTTGGATGTGGACATCACTGAGTTAGGTCCGCTTGCAGTACAGGGTGACTGGAGAAAAGCAATGCTGAACTCCTATTGTATTGTATTCGGTATTCAGGATCTTGTTACCACTCTTGCGGCAGGAGGTTCCAAAGCTGATGTCGCAGCTGCGGCATGTCACTCCGTATCTGAACAGGTTTATGAACAGCAACTTCAGGAAATTGACATTCGTGAACCTTTAATCCAAGTAGGTGGAACCAGTTTGATTTCAGGTCTTGTTGAAGCGGTCAGTGAAACTTTAGGTGGAATTGAAGTCATTGTTCCAGAATACTCACAACATATTGGTGCTGTAGGTGCAGCTCTTTTAGTATCCGGAATGGGACACAGACATGATGATAAATAAATTTAAAGGGTTGATTTAATGTTAGTTGAATGCTATGATGAAAGAGGCGCTGAAGTTTACGAAATCATCATAAAGCAAATCTTTCAGGATTTGGTTTTAGGAGCTTCCGTTGATGATTTGAGAGCTTATGTCAATCCTGATGATCCTGTATTTGTCTTAGCTATTAAAATGAAGAAAACTTCAAATGCAGTTGCTTTTGGAGATGTCGCCACTTTAACTTATGTTAAGGATGAGGACATTACCAGAATTATAGTCGATAATGAAAACTATCTTCCGAATATCTTAAAGCAGTTATGGAGAAGATACTCAAGGGAAGAGATTTATCAGCCAAACAGATATCAGCTGGAAATTGCCGGGGACCATGTTGATTTGGGTACCATTATTGTAGATGACCCTCACTCCAATCTGCAAAGAAGGGTTTATGACGCAATATTTAGGATATTGCCTGAAGGATTTAAAATCATTAAGGACATGTCAACAGAAGATATCGTTACTGTTGTAGCTACTGACGAGCTAATTGCCGATGCATGGATTGAAAAAGCTAATGAATATATTGCTGAGTTAAGTGACCAATAGAAAACTTTAAATATTTGTTCGTATCAATACAAAATAACAGGAGTTATATGTCGGAGAAGTGATAGTATGGCTGAACATAAAGGTTCAAGATTTGCACACATAACAAAAGCACATCCATGTTTCAATGAAAAAATGCACGATAAAGTAGGTAGGGCACATGTGCCGGTTGCACCTAAATGTAATATCTTTTGTAACTTCTGTACAAGAGATATTAATGATGAAGAAAACAGGCCGGGAGTTGCAAGCTGTGTAATGGATGCAGATGCTGCAATTAAACATGTTAATGACGTTACTGCTGATGGTCCGATTGCTGTTGTAGGAGTCGCAGGACCGGGAGATTCACTAGCTAATGAGGAAACATTCAAATTCTTTGAAAAACTTGCTAGCGAACAGCCTGATTTAATCAGATGTATGAGTACAAATGGACTTTTACTTCCAAAATATGCAGATAAGCTTGCAGAACTTGGAGTAAATTCCGTTACAGTAACAATAAATGCGATTGATCCTGATATAGCAAAAGACATCTATTCTTTCATTAAGTATGAAGGTAAAGTTTACAAAGGTCGTGAAGCTGTAGAAATCTTAATTAAAAACCAATTGGAGGGTGTTGAAAAAGCTGCAGCCAACGGTTTGGTAGTTAAAGTTAACTCAGTTTTAATACCTGGATTGAATGATGAGCATATTGTGGAAATAGCTAAAGAGGTTAAAAAACGAGGTGCTTCTTTAATGAACATTTTACCTTTAATTCCTTTAGCTAAGATGAAAGACTATGAACGTCCGGACTGTTCAATGATGGAAAGCATCAGAGAACAAGTGGAAGAAATCATACCTGTATTCAGGGCATGCACCCAATGTAGGGCGGATGCTTACGGAATACCTGGTAAGAAAAGCGAAGATTATCATTTAGGAATGACTCCACAGAGTCATTACTAAAACTCTTTTTTTTATTTTTTGTTTAATTAAACAATTTTTAATGGTTATTTTTTTTTGCATGTGATGGCTTTCACTGTAATTTTAATCAGATTAAAAAAGAATGGGAGGAGCGTTTTTAACGCTCAAATTAAAAATTTTATTCTAAATAAGGATTTCCGCTTGCTTCTTGTTCTGCATAGTTTGAAGCTAATTCAAATGCATCCGCACCATCACTTTGACCGCCTACAACAACTCCATATTGGTTGTAGTAGAAGTTGTATTGAGCATCATAGTAAAGTATTTCATCAGTTTTGTTGGTGGCATTTGTAGTATTGGTTTTAGTAGTATTATCGTATTTTATAGTGCTTGCAGTTGAGTTAGCATTGGTTTTATCGTTGGTTGATTTTCCTTCAACGATTTTGATGGTTTCTTCTAATTTGCAAGGGTTATATTTGTTATTTCCAGTGTAGTTGATAATGACTTTGTGGTCGCCTAAAGCCTCATTATACAGTACCAGATATCCGTTACCGTGTTCGTCAGTAATGACTGAGTAATTTTCATATTTTCCATTTGCTTCAAAGCTTATGTTTACTTTTTGAGATGCAATTTCTTTTCCTTGTGCATCTTTAAGTTGGAATTCGATGTCATCTCCATTTTTCAAGGTTTTTTCACTTAACATTTTTATTTCAGTGTTGACTTTTGCTTCGGCAGCGATTGCGCTTCCTGCCACAACAGCAACAATGAAAATACTTAAGAGTACTAAGATTATTTTTTTGTTCATTATTTTCTCCTCCTTTATGTTATTTTATATTCATTTATATAAATATATTTGTTATTTGTATTCATATTGAGTATAATATTGTTGTCATTATATTGTTTTGAGGTTATTTGTTTTCATTGTATTTTCTAAATCGCAAAATTAAATATCAATGAAAAAGATAATTTAATTAGTAACGTTAATTTTATAATTTTCGAGGAAAACGATAATATGGTTAAAACTTATGTTTTTGGACATAAAAGTCCTGATAGCGATAGTATCACTTCAAGTTTAGTAATGACTAACTTGGAAAGGGAATTGGGAAACGATGAAGCTCAAGCTTTTAGATTAGGTAACATCAACAAGGAAACTGAATTTATTTTAAATTATCTAGGCATTGAAGCGCCGGAATTATTGGAAAGCGTTGAAGATGATGCTAATGTCATTTTGGTTGACCACAACTCTCCTGCTGAATCAGTGGACAATTTGGAAAATGCCAAAATTTTAAAAGTTGTTGATCACCATAAGCTTGCTTTGGAAACTTCATACCCGTTATTTTTAAGATTTGAGCCTGTCGGATGTACAGAAACTATCTTATGCAAACTATATGAGGAAAATGGTGTTGAAATTTCAAAGGAGATAGCTACTTTAATGTTATCTGCCATTATTTCAGACACTTTGCTTTTAAAATCACCTACAACAACTGATGATGATAAGGCAGCTGTTGAAAAACTCTCAAAAATTGCTGAAATTGATGCAGAAGGATACGGTTTGGAAATGCTTAAGGCAGGAACTGATTTAAGCAGTTTCACCATAGATGAAATTTTGGCCCTTGATGCAAAACAGATCGACTTTAAGGATGTTAAATCAATTGTAAATCAGGTCAATACTGCAGATATCAGTGATGTTATGGCAATGAAGGATGATTTGGAAGCAGGAATTAACAAAATCATTGAAGAGGAAGATTTGGACTTGTTCATGCTTTTGATTACTGATATTGTAAACAGCAACTCCCAGGTAATTGCACTTGGTAAGGATGCCTCTCTTGTTGAAAAGGCATATGGTGTGACATTGGAGGATAATACTGTTTTGCTTGAAGGTGTTGTTTCACGTAAGAAACAGGTAGTGCCGATTATGACTGAAAATGCATGAAGTATTAGTGGGATTGTTAAAAATTCAATTTTACATAAAAATTTATAAATGATAACTTGATAATGTAATATATAAGATGTATTTTTAATACGTCTCTAATCAAATCCTTTATTGGGTTATTTACTAAAAAAAGCATAATTATAAACAATGCTCAAGCATTAAACAAAATTAGAAACTAACACTTAATTATGCTTTTTTTATCTATTTTTATGACATTTTTTTTAAAAGGTGTTAATATGAAAACACTTGAATGGGAAGAAAATAAACTAAAACTTATTGATCAAAGAAAACTTCCTGATGAGTTGACTTATGTTTACTGTGATAATTATCAGGATGTTATAACTGCAATCAAAAATATGACTGTTCGTGGTGCTCCAGCTATTGGAGTATCAGCGGCTTTTGGAATGGCTCTTGCAGATATTGATGGAGTTGATTTGGATAAGGCTGCAGTTGAGATTAAGGCTGCAAGACCGACTGCAGTTAATTTGTTCTGGGCTGTTGACAGGGTATTGAACAGTGATGATGCCCTTGGCGAAGCATTAAAAATGTATGAAGAGGACATGGCAACAAACAGGGCTATCGGAAAATATGGTGCTGAGATAATCGATGATGGTGATACAGTACTGACACACTGTAATGCTGGTGCTCTTGCATGTGTAGATTATGGAACTGCATTGGGAGTATTTAGAGCAGCACGCGATGCCGGTAAAAACATTAATGTGATTTGTGATGAAACCCGTCCGCGTGGACAGGGGGCAAGTTTAAGTGTTTGGGAAATGCAGCAGGAAAACATTCCGGTAAAACTGATTCCTGACGTGGCTTCAGGATTTTTGATGTCACAGGGTAAAATTGATAAGGTTGTAATAGGCGCCGACAGAATCGCAAAAGGCGGTGTTGTAAACAAGGTGGGATCATTTATGGTGGCGCTGGCTGCAAAACACCATGACATTCCTTTTTATGTGGCAGCACCATATTCAACTTTTGATAATGAAATCAATATTTATGATACTGTAATTGAAGAGAGGGACGGTGATGAGGTAAGGTACTACGGCGGTGCTAGGATATGTCCTGAAGGTACAGAAGTAATAAATCCTGCTTTTGATATTACTCCTAAGGAATTGGTTACTGGTATAATTACCGAAAAAGGAATTATTGACCCAATCTAATAATGCTGAAAAACAATGTGTTTTAATATGATGATGTTCAAATAGTAAAGTAAGTTTAACATATGGTGATAGAATGCAAATTGAATACAACAAAGAAGAAAAATTGCCTCCTTTAATAGAAGATTTGGTTAATGAACTGCAAAAAGATGATTTTGTACATTTTAAGATATTATGTGCAAATGAGGTACATCATTTCCATAAGGAAGAGGATACAATCATCGAGTTTCAGTTAACCTATGTAAAAGAAACCAGACCTAATGGGGACATGCTGTATATAGCTTATCCTGATATTTTCAGAGTTAAATTATATAGGGATTTAGAACAATATCTTGAAGATGAAAAGAAAGCTGATGCTTTTGAAGATTCCGATTTATGGACTGGTAATAGGATTATTTTCTAATTACCTTTCTTTTAATTTTTTAAGACCTTTCCGTCAATGGCAACATGCCATTCGTCGGGTGAAATTGATTTTACCTTTCGACAATTTATGATTTCCACTTTTTTTCCGGCACTTTCGCATGCCATTTCAAGACGTTTTATTCCTTGTTCATATCCATTTGAAAACTCATAATAATTGATTGTTCCACCATCTTTAATTAAATCGACGGCAACATCAAGGAAAGTGTATGCAAGGCCTGGAAGATTCATAATTATCCTGTCAAATTTGCAGTTAAATGACTTTGAAACCTCTCTCACATCTCCGCAGTATGGTTTGATGGTTCCTTTCAGTTTGTTTAACCTGATATTCTCCTCCAAATATTTTATTGCTGATTCGTTAATGTCAACTGATATAATTTCAACATTTCTGTTTCGGGCTATTACAATCGGGAAAGGCCCTATTCCACAGAACATGTCTAGGATCTTTTCACCATCACGGACACTTTCCATTACTCGTTTTCGCTCTGTTGCGAGTCTAGGTGAGAAATAGACTTCACGAACATCAAGTTTCAGGCGCGCTCCGTGTTCCTTGTGAATTGTAACAGAATCGTCAACACCCGCTAAAAATTCCAAATCTCGAATGCGTATTGTTCCTTTAATTGCACTTTTTTTCATATAAACTGCTTTTCTTTTTGTAAATTTATATGCTGCATCTCCAATGATTTGCCTTTTGTCGTATAACTCATCAGGGATTTCCAGAATCACGATATCTCCAATTGTATCGAAAGAAGTTTTCAGGTTTTCAATTTCCTCTGCTGTCAGTTCATCTTCAAGCAGTTCGGAAAAATTTTTAACAATCTTTTTCATAGGCTCCAATTCAATATCGACGATTTCATAGTCATCAAGGTCCTCATTGACTGGAATATATCCGTATTCTCCGTCAGCCTTGATTCGAAAGTCCATGTTCATCAGGCCTTTTTCCATTAGTTTTATACGGGTGTCATTCAATTGTTTTAATGGAACTTTTACACATTTCATAAGATTTATTATGTTTAAATTATTATATAATTTAATATGTTTTATTTAGTTGGTTTAGGATTATTTGATGAAAAGGACATATCTTTAAAAGGTTTGGAATGTTTAAAAAAAGTTGATAAGATTTATGCCGAATTTTTCACATCCAGATTGTTCGGCTCCAGTCTTGAAGCTATTGAAGAGTTAATTGGAAAGGAAATTGAAGTCCTGGTACGGGGTGAGGTTGAAGAGGAACACAAGTTTATCGAGGAGGCCAAAACTTCCGATGTCGCATTGGTTACCGGTGGAGATCCTTTGATAGCAACAACTCACAGTGACTTTTTAGTGCAATGCTCAAAAAAAGGGATTGACTATGAAGTTATTCATGGCTCTTCAATATTATCCTCTGCACCAGCTATTTCAGGTTTACAAGGCTATAAATTCGGTAAAGTAACTACAATTCCTTTTCCGGATTATAATTTCTATCCAAAATCTCCTTACGAGGCTATTGAGGAAAACTTGAAAATGGATTTGCATACACTTGTTCTGCTTGATATTCAGGCTCACAAAGACAGGTACATGACTGTCAATCAGGGTTTGGAATACCTTTTGAACATTAAAGATACTTTGGACCGCGAAGGTTTGATTGACGAAGATACTTTGGCGATGGGTATTGCACGTGTTGGTTCAAAAGATGTCTGCGTTAGGGCAGGTAAAATCTCAGAATTGATTGATTTTGATTTTGGAGGTCCACTTCACTGCATAATAATTCCATCAAAACTTCACATTGTCGAAGCGGAGTATTTGGTTCAAATTGCCGGAGCGGACTCTAATATTCTTGATGATGTTTGATTTATAAAAAGGGGGAGTTGGAAGTAGTTTTCACTACTTCCATGTTTTAGAACATATTTTTAACATTTCGGAGATTATAAAATGATTGACTGATGTTCATAGATAGATATGTAATTTAATTCATATCGTTTATTAATTATATTTTAATTCTATTTAAATGTTATTGTTTTTTTCATAAAATATGGTGAACTTTTTTTTATTTCTTTTATAAAAAAACCATAATGCTATCTTTAAAATTGAGTTTATATTGGGATAAGTTCTTTAATATGAAATTTTCAGTAAAAAAAGGGGGGGAGTTTCGGAAGTAGTTTTATTTGCTACTTCCTTAATGAAACACATTCTATCATTTTGGAGATTATAAAATGGTTGAATCGTGTCATGTGCAAATATGAAATTCAATTCACATCGTATAATACTTATATTTTAATATTATATAAATGTTTTCATTTGATTTTTTAATTTAAAAAAGAATAAAAAAGGATTTTAATATTTGTAAAATCCTTTCCCTGCATTGATGCGGGTTTCACCATCATCTATTTTTTCCTTAAGCATTTTAGCTATTTTTCCAGGTGTGGTTTCAGGGTCCTGTGCTTGCGGGTTCATGATGACAATATTGTATGCGGTTTCAAGACAGGCAATGTCCAATATGTGGAAATGACCTGCTGGTGCACCTGTTGCTAAAATCCATGTTTTGTCATTGGTTTCATGATCTGAAACATCATTTGCAGCAATGCTTCTGCAGCACTTAAGAACGGAACTAAAATGGAATTTAAAATGTATCTCTGCTTCCTCCAGCGACCACTACTTTTTTAATTGTCATTTTGTTCGCCTCTATGAAAACTATATTAATAGTTTACATGTGTAACAGTAGTGTATATGATTTTTAAATTTGCATCATTTAAAATACATTAATATATTAGAAAATCTATATTTTTACACACAAGTTAAGCAAAGTGGTGATTTTATGGAAAGAAATAAAATGATTATTGTGGCATTGATTGTTGTCATTGCATTAATTCTCATTGGTTTGGCTGTAGCTCTTCCGGGATTCAGCAAGGAAAAGACAAATATTACCGTTCAGGGTGGTAATGATACAATTAGCCAGGGCGAATCCATTAATGTTAAGCTGACTGACGTAAACGGAACCCCAATTGACAATGAAACAGTAAACGTCACTATCACAAAAGTTAATAAAACTGCTAATAAAACTTTAAATAAAACAGTTAAAAAGAAAACCGTCCATACAAATAAGAAAGGTGTTGCTAAAGTCAAGATAGATGAGGAACCTGGAGATTATATTGTGGATTGTACTTTCAGCGGAAATGATGAATTTGAAGAGGATACAACCACTGCTGAGGTTGAAGTTGTCGACTATGATGATTCAGACTATTATTCCGAAACTCAAAGTGATGATGGTGATCCAGGAGCATTCTACAGTGAGCAGGAAGGAAGAACCATATATACAGGCGAAATCCATGACGCTCCTGACGGACACAGGTATATGCATTTAGGATATAACGAATGGGAAATGATTGATTAGATGATTCATGAAAATGCCAGTAGGGTATGTTCAAACTGCAGATATTGGGTGGTGGATGTTCAACTTAGAGGTTCTGCCGATGGTGTAATATGCACTATGGGACAGGGCCATACGAACCCATCTGATACCTGTCCACTTTTTTTACCTAAAATTAGCTAAAGCAATATTTTTTTACTTTCAATTAAAAAATTTTCAAATCAAGGGGATTTGGTCCTCACATACTCAATCTTTTTTTGAAAAAACATGAAATAGAATTATAATAATGATTTTAATTAAGCTTTAAAATTACTGATTCGCACGAATATTTAATTTCATACATCAAACTGACTTGAAAAAACACTAACGCATTTATTAACTAGTGTGTACAATCTATTTCTATGTCTAAAAACAAACGCGTTACAATAAGCATCAATAATGACATTGACTTGAATTTTCGCAAAATAGCCTCCAATAAAATGTTATTTAAAACTGGATGGTATTCAAAAGCAATTGAAGAAGCAATGTTGTTGTGGATTGAAAAAGAGGACAAATAAAAAATTTTTTTCTCTTTTTTTCTTTTTTTTACATTAACTATTTAAATAAAACTCTACTATTTATTAATATAGAGTGGTGTTAAATAATGGAAAGTGATGAATTTAGAACTGTTAGAGTTTATACTAAAAAGTACAACAGTAAAGACAAAGACGGCAATCCTATTGAAAAAGAATCTCAACAAAAGCAAGTAAGTCTAAAAAAAGAGGATCCTTTTCAAGATAATGAACTTGTAAAAGTATTGGCGCAAAAGGAATATGAAGACTTAATTGAAAATCAGTTTTCAGACGAAAAGCTCAATGAATTCGACCAAATCATTCAGGATAAGGATGCTGAAATCGAAAATTTAAAAAGTCAGATTCAGGCATTGAAGGGTTCATTTTTTGATGATGTTGGTTCACTTAAGGAACAGCTCACTGATAAGGAAGAACTTCTGAAGGCCAAGGATGAAATTAATGAGCTAAATAAGAAAATCACAAAAATCGATGATGAAAGGGTAGCTATTTTTAAGGAACTTGACTATAAGAATAAGATGATTCTTGCATATAATGTGGAGCTCAACAAATCTATTTTAAATGCCATTAATGTTGTCATTGATGAAGCCAGGGACAACATCAACAGGCGCAATGCCGAGCTTGTGGACGGTTTGGAAAAATCAATTGAAAAATCCAAACATGAAGTCAATGAAAAGAACAAGGCTATAGCATATGATATTCAGGCAACTGTTGAGGATATGAACGAGCAAATCAGAAACACCAGCACTCTTAAAATGGTACTCAACAAAAGAAAAATTAATTTAAGAGTACCTGTTGATGACCTGCTTAAACCATTCGAATTTGATTTTGACACTGAACAGTTACTTGCAGGTCAGGCTTTGGAATTGGATGCTTCTGAAATTCTAAAGGAAGTAATGCCAAAACTTCCTGAACCATTTTCCAAATATATTGACACTCTCGATGAAGAAGACATTCCTGAAACAATTGATATTTCATCAAAAAAAGAGGATTAAGTTATGAGAACATTCAAATCAGGTAAAATCACTTTTGAATATCCGGATTCCTGGGAAGTGGAAAAGGCGGATATCCTGTCCAATCCGGACTGCATCGCCACACTCTCTAAAGGGGAAGATAATCTAGTAAATGGGGTTATGTTTCCCACAGCCACAAATCTTGATGACTATAAGATTTTCATGGAGGATGCGATATCTGATGATGGTGGAGTGATAATGTCATCTGATTTTGTCCAAATTGCCGGAAAGGATGCTATCAAGCTTCACGCTAATATGGACATGCCTGAAATTAATTTTGATATTCATACCTATGTTTTCATTGAAAACAGGAATATCTATATTTTTGAAATGAGAACCTTGGATATTTCCGGTGAATCCGAAAGGGAATTCAAGAATATGATTGAAACATTTAAAATAACTGGGTAAACTCAAGCAAATAATCCATGCAGGTTCTGTCAAGTATTTTTAAAATTGAGATATTTTGTGGGGTGGTTGCGGAACGTTCTTCTACGAGATTTCTCAATGACCTGTTTTTCATGTGTGCATGGATTTCCTTTATGACAAACTCCATATTCTCAATATTTTTTTGTTCTAGTTCTTCCTGAGTGATGTTTTCATAAATAGGATAGGTATTCAAATCATATGATTTTGTTGGAGTTTGCAGGACATTTAAATGACTGTAATAATTTGCAGAATCCACTAAAAATCCGTCAATGCCCATATATGTTAATATTGGCATGAATGAAAGCTCTGCAAATGAAAAAATAAAATAGCTTGTTTTTTTAGCTTCTTTTTTAAGGGAAATTACAAGTTCGACAAGGTCTTTCGGATTGGTGAGAAGAGCATCACCGTTGGCTATGATGAATCCGTTATATCCGATTTCCTCTAACTGTTTTAAACATTCTACTCTTAAATCAGTATATTTGGACCCTTGGATTACTGCAATGTCACATTCATTGACATTTTCCTGGGCAAGTCTTAAAGTCTCCTTAACGTTAAATTCAGCAATTTCACGGTCAATGTTATATGCAGACCCTTCATTTGGAGCAATTTTCAAATCTTTTTTATAAAATATTTTTGGTGTTAGCTCGCCGTCAATTTTTCCTACTCTTCCAGGTCCGTCATGTGATCTGATTTCGAATTTTTTTATCATTTGATTCATCCTATTTTTTGTTGGTATAATATTTGAAGTTAATATTTTATTAAAATTGTTATAATGACTGTAACCTTTTTGATTACACTGACTAAAATTTTAGTAACCTTTATATATTAACTTTTAAAGAATATTAGTATGGATTTGAGGAAATAGTTCCAATGATTATCCGAGGTGTGTTTTCAATGACTATTATAAATCGATTAAAATCTCTATTTACTGGAGAAACAGATAAAGAAGAGAAAGACATCAGTAATGATGTATCAAACACATCTGATGATGTCCAAGTTACATCTTCACAAATTGTAAATGATGATGTCGTCTCTGGTACTAAAACTACTGTTCCTAGAGACCCAGTAGTTAAGAAAGAACCAGAAGCAGACAAAAAAGATTTAACTTTTAAAAGTGACATCGAAACTTTAGAAGAAGCTGTCAATCCTGAAAAAATTGTGGAAAAAGTTAAGGAAATTACTGTAAGTGTTGAAGAAACTTTAGAAGGAGCCAAAGAACTCCGTGTTGAAGTTGAAAAGAGCACTAAAGTAATTGAAGAAACTCCTGTTGAGGAGGAAGCAGCTGAAGAAACTTCTGAAGATAATGTCGAAGAAGTTAAAGAAGATTTAAACAAAAAAGAAACAAAGAGAGATACTATGACTTTATTGACTGATAAAGAATTATTAACTGATAGTAATCGTGATCCAGATTTCACTGCTGAATTTATTGACGCAGGTATTGAAACTGTAAAACACTGTTTCCAATGTGGTACTTGTAGTGGTAGTTGCCCATCTGGAAGAAGAACTCCGTACAAAGTAAGACAAATTGTCAGAAAATGTTTATTAGGATTAAAAGAAGAAGTTATCACTGATGATGCTTTATGGATGTGTACTACTTGTTACACCTGCCAAGAAAGATGTCTCAGAAGTGTTAAAATCGTTGAAATTATTAAAAAAGCTCGTAACATTGCTGCTCATGCAGGATACATGGCAAAACCACACAAAATGACTGGTGTATTTGTAATGAACACTGGACACGGTGTACCAATTAACGATACTGTTAAAGCTTTAAGAACTAAAATTGGTCTTCCAGAAATTCCACCAACAACTCATGCTTATCCAGAAGCATTAGCTGAAGTACAAAAAATCTGTAAAATCACTGGTTTTGATGAATTAATTGGTTACGACGAAGCAACCGGTGGATTAAAAGAATAAATTTATTAGGAGAGTTATAATATGGAAATTGCATACTTCTTAGGTTGTATTATGAACAACCGTTATCCTGGTGTTGAAAAAGCTACCAGAAAATTATTTGAAGCATTAGATATTGAATTAAAAGATATGGAAGGAGCATCTTGTTGTCCAGCTCCTGGTGTATTTGGTTCTTTTGATGAACAAACCTGGGCTACCATTGCAGCTCGTAACTTAACTCTTGCTGAAGATATGGGTGCTGACATCATGACCGAATGTAACGGATGTTTCGGTTCATTATTTGAATGTAACCACATATTGAAAGAAGATGAAGAAAAAAGAGCTGAAATTAACGCAAACTTAGCTGAAATCGGCAGAGAATACAAAGGTACTATTAATGTAAAACACTTCGCTCAAATCTTAAGAGACGATGTTGGTTTTGAAAAATTAGCTTCATTAATTGAAAAACCTTTAGACTTAAACGTTGCTGTTCACTACGGTTGCCACTTCTTAAAACCTACCAAAACTATTGGTATTGAAGATAATGCTGAAAACCCAGCTATCTTAGATGATCTTGTAGAAATCACTGGTGCTAAATCAATTGACTACAAAGACAAAATGATGTGCTGTGGTGCTGGTGGAGGTTTAAGAGCTAGAGACAAAGACGTTACTACTAGCTTCACTAAAGAAAAACTCGACCACATGACTGCTGCTGGTGTAGATGCAATTGTTAACGTATGTCCTTTCTGTCACATGCAATTTGATGTAGGTCAAGTTGAAGTAAACGAAAAATACGGAACTGACTTTGCAATACCTGTATTCCACTTAGCTCAATTATACGGATTAGCTATGGGATTATCAGCTGAAGAATTAACCTTCGATGCTCAACAAATTGATGCAACTCCTGCAATCAAAAAAGCATTAGGTGAATAGATTCAATAAAAAGGATTTTTCAATCCTTTCCTTTTTTATTTTTAGGCATTGAAAACACATTTTGGATAGTTATCATATTTTATGATAACTTTTTTTTATCAACATTTTTTTTGTTTTATTATATACGAACAGTTCGTAAGCATATTTATATATGACGAATAAGAAAAGATATACTATTAATATATATGAGGTGTAATTATGTTTGTAGCAACATTAGATGGTATTTTTAAATATTCTGACCTTCCAGAAGAATATGAGCCATATGTACAATTTAAAGCAACAATCGATAAAAGAAAACTAAAACCAAGTGATGAAATCGCAATTTTAAACATTGCCGGAACTTCAACTCATCATGTTCTATTCTTAGATTCTTATTCCAGCACCGAAGAAATTGAAAGAGAATTAAAAGATGCTGATGCAAAAATCAATCACACTACTTTAAAAATTATAGGTGGACATTTATGAGTTTACCATCAGAACAAAGCTGGTTAGTTCTTCATAATCTCATTTCTGATTTGACTAAAAAGGGATATGAGATGCCTAGTGGAATTAACTCTGAGATGGGTTTAATAAGGTCCTCTATCAGTTCATATAAAAGAGATCCTTCCCATCCTGATTTGATTAATGGTTTGGCTCAAGCTGAGATGTCTTTAAATAATATTCAAGGGACTGTATTAACTATTGCAGAAGAAGAAGGGGATGAATATGTCGATCACTGGCTTGATTTATTTAAAAGAGCCATGAAAGGTGAAAAAGTATTCGAATTCTCTAAATCCCGATCAAAATTTTTAGTAAATGCACCTCCTGGCTTAACTACAGGTATGATAAATTTAAAGGAAGCATTAGCTGAAGAAAGAGTTCAAGAAATTGCAGAATGGAATGGTCTCATTATTGAATTTGACGATGATACTAGAATTCAGTTGCATGGAGATAAACCTGACCTTCAGGCAGGTTTGAAGGAAATGGGATCTTTCTTTTTAGAACAACAAGGTGATTAGATGACTAAAATTTTAGCAATAAGTGATGTTCACGGTGAAGAAAACGAAAATTTATATACATATTTAAAAAATAATGACATTGACTTGGTATTGATTCTTGGAGACATTACAGATTTCGGACCTTTGGAATTTGTAGGCACTTTCATTGATAAAGTGGCTGAATGTGATGTTGATGTAATTGCTATTCCTGGAAACTGTGACCCTAAAGGTATTTGCAATGCTATTAATGAAGTTTCATTCTGTCTTCACAATAACATTATCGCTTACGGAGATGCAATATTGTTTGGATATGGCGGATCCAATGAAACACCATTCAACACCCCTGGTGAAATCCAAGATAACAAAATCTATGGAGATGTTTATGAACTATTGGCCAATTATGATTATGTATACAACACAGATGTTCCTAAGGTAAAAATATTGGCTACACATGCTCCACCATACAATACCGAAGCAGATAAGATGGAAAACGGAGAACATGTAGGTAGTTCAGGAATCTTAAAATCAATTCATGAATTTGAACCTGAAATTAATGTTTGCGGACATATTCATGAAGCAAGGTCTCTCAGTAAAATTGGAAAAACTACTGATGTAGCAAATCCGGGCATGCTTAAAGATAATGGTGCTGTCTTGATTGATGTTAAAGACGGCTCAAATTATGATATAAGCATAATTTCTTTAGATGAATAGAATTCATCTTTACTTTTTTTTATTTTTTCTCATCTCAAAATTCAAATAACAAATTTTATTTAATATTATTTTAAAATATCTTATCATATTCAAGCCCATGGTGTTATTATGATTTGGATTACAAGTGATGTTGATGGTAATGTCTATAAGGAACCATTTTCTAAAGGAATTTTGTCACGTTCGCTTGATATCTCAGATATTGGGGCTCAAAAGGCTCATGAAATAGCTAGTGATATTGAAAAGGAGTTAATTGAAAATGGAATTACCGAAATTCCAAGTTATGAATTGGCAAATGTGATTTTAAATCACCTTGAAAATATTAATCCTGTCATAGCCAATAAATATAGAAATTGGAGATCACTCAGGACTTCCGAAAAACCTCTTATTATTCTTATTGGTGGAGCTTCAGGTGTTGGTACTTCATCCATGGCTTTTGAACTTGCAAGCAGGCTAAGATTAAAAAATCTCATAAGTACAGATATGATTCGTGAAGTAATGCGTAAAATGCTTTCCAAAGATTTAAGCCCCATTATTCACAAATCAAGTTTTGATGCACATGAAAGCATTAGAACAACATCAATCAGGATAGACAATGTCATTGAAGGATTCATCAGTCATGTTGATGTTGTTAATGTAGGTATTGAGGCCATTATTGAGCGGTCTGTAAAAGAAGGTATCAGCATTATCATTGAAGGGGTTCATGTTGTTCCGGGTTTTATTAAGCCGGAGTTAATGGAAAACAATAATATTATCATCTTCACATTAACAGTTGATGATGAGGAATCCCACAAGCAGAGATTCTATTCAAGATGCAGACAGCCTTGGGTAAAAAGGTCACTTGAGAGATATATGGACAACTTCGATGCAATAAGAAAAACTCAAAAATTCTTAAAGCAGCAGGCAATAATTAATGATTCTCGTATTATCGACAATATGGATATTAATAAAACCATTGAGATTATGGTAAATGATATTCTTGATGAATTTGGAGGTATGGATAATGTTGAGCAACAAAAAAGTAAAAGACATAATGACCACTGATGTAATTACAACAACAGGAGATATTGATGTTGTATATGCATTCGAAAAGTTGATGGAACATAAAATTAGTTCCCTTCCTGTTTTAGAAGGGGATAAGTTGGTTGGAATTATAACTGCGACTGATGTCGGCCATAATTTAATTTTGGACAAATATGAATTGGGAACAAGTGTGAATGAAATCATGATTACATCCGTCATTACTGTTTCTCCAGAAGACAGTGTTGAAGATGCAATTAAAATCATGAAAGAGGGTGTTTCAGCTTCAGGTATTTTAAATCAACTTCCAGTAGTTGAAAATGAAAAGTTAGTAGGTATTATTTCTGATGGGGATATTATACAAGAAATTTTCTAATTTTACTTATTAATTTTTTTAATTTTTAATTTTAGGGCTTTTTCATTGATTTACTATAATTTTATATTTTTCTTAGAATAAGAAATTGTCCAATATTTTTTTCATTCCAGTAAATGTTTTCTCTTCTAGTAACTGGTTTTTAGGTAACATTTATATAATATTAAATGCATATATTATTAGTGGCTAGACTGGAGGGTTAGGGGTCCTCTGTAAGCACACACCCCCTTTGGTGCAGTTGAAGTTCAAAAGGCGGCTTTTTGATGAAATATAAGCCTAGAAAAACAGCATAGAAACCTCGTCCTGCAGGATTGGTGGTGATGAAATTTTTACTGGAGGGTAAAAATCAGTCATCTTCGGTATAGGAACGGGTCAGGCCCGGAAGGGAGCAGCTTTACTATTAACATTTCAATGCTTGCAGAATCCCGGGGTGGAGTTGGATTTTTAGATCACTTATATTTTTGAGATTAGTCCACTTTTGAACATGCCATTAATAAAAATAATTAAGTTTATAAATAAGTTTACACATATAATTTATTATACTGTTTTTTATTATGTCGGGATGGCCCAGCCTGGTACGGCGTCGGACTGCTAATCCGATGGTCTTATGACCACCCGGGTTCGAATCCCGGTCCCGGCGTTTTTAATATTTACATATCTATTTCTTGGTCATGGTTGTAGTCCAATCCGATAGGGCAGGCATGAACCATTACGTATTTAACTTCAGGCATTTCTCTGATGATATTGTTCTGAACAACATGGACAATTTTATGTGATTCGTCTAATGTCATATTTCCGTCAAGTTCAATGTGCAATGTTACAGTAGCATAGGTCCCCAAATAATCGACTTTAATATTGTGGGGATTGTTTACCCTCGGTGTTTCATTTGCGATTCTTTTTATATTTTCTATGAACTCCCTTGAAGGAACTTTTCCCATAATGTTGTTGATATTTTCTTTTCCGATTTCATAAGCGGTTTTTAAAATCAAACCTCCAATTACAAATGCAATTATAGGGTCTAATATAGGATAACCCATATTTGATACAACAACTCCAACAAGTATTGCAACTGAAGAAAAGATGTCTGTTCTTTGATGTTTTCCATCAGCAATTATTGCCGGACTTTTAATTGATTTTCCTAAATTAATGATGTATTCACTAACGCCAAAATTGACGAGTATACCAATAAATGCCATAATTGCCGCCAGTGTTTCGGGAACGGTTATCAATGAAGGGTTCAGTAGTTTTTCAACAGCTCCCTGCATGATCTCCCATGCTACAACAACTAAGAATATCACGATTATTATTCCGCTGATCGCTTCTGCTCTCCCATGTCCAATAGGGTGCTCTGCATCAGCAGGTTTCTGCCCAACATAAAATCCAAGATAAGCAATAATTGAAGTAATTATGTCTGATAGGGTGTGGGCACCTTCAGAAACCAATGCGTAACTTCCAGACATCAGTCCAACAGCAACATTCAAAACAGTCAATATACAATTTGCTGTTATTGCAACTATTGCCGCTTTTTTTCCACCTTTTTGGCGAAATTCATCCATTCACAACACGCTCTTCTAAAATATCCATTGCCTTTTCGATGTTTTCATAGGAATTTGCATAGGACATACGTACATGGCCCTGTCCGTTAGCTCCAAATGCAGCACCAGGGACGGTTATTACTCCTGCCTCTGCGGCTTTTGTCACAAAGTTTTCATCTTCTATTTTAGGGAAAACATAAAATGCCCCTTCGGCATTAACGGTTTCATAACCCATTTCATTCAAACGTGAAACAATCAGGTTTCTTCTGTTTTTAAATTCGCTGACCATTTTTTCCACTTCGTCTTGAGGACCTGTCAGTGCCTCATAGGCTCCTCTCTGTGATGTTGTACTTGCACATGCAATGTTGTACTGGTGCACTTTCAGAAGTTCCTCTGTAAATGTTTCATTGGCGGTTAGATATCCTATTCTCAGGCCTGTCATTGCATAGGTTTTTGAAAATCCATTAAGGGTAATTACGTTATCACTATATTTTGCCGGGGAGTAATGTTTTTTGTCATAAATTATTTTTTCATAAATTTCATCGGATATAATTAAAAAATCGTTATCCATTGACAAATCTGCAATGGCTTTAATATCCTCTTTTTCCATAACTGCTCCGGTTGGGTTAGAAGGGGAATTTAAGATAATTGCTTTTGTATTTTTTGTTATTTTTTCACTAACGTCATCGGCCTTTAATTTAAACTCATTTTCCATTTTACAATCCACAGGAACAACATCTCCTCCAGCTATTTTCACACAAGCCTCATATGATAAAAAGCCCGGATCTGGAAGAATCACTTCATCTCCCTTTTCAATAAATGCCTGAGCGCATATGAATAATGCTTCACTGGCTCCTGCAGTAACGAGTATGTTGTCAGGATTTGTGTTTATTCCGTTTTCTTTTTTGAATTTTTTAACAATTTCTTCTCTTAACTCAATGATTCCTTTATTGGAAGTGTAATGGGTATCATTTTCATCAATTGATTCTTTCATTGCTGTTTTAATATTTTCAGGAACATTAAAATCAGGTTCTCCAATTCCCAGGTTTATTGCATCGGGATTTGTCACTTCAAACATTTTTCTTATCTGTGATAATTCAATTGATTTTATTCTACTTGCTGGATTTATCATAAATTTACCTCACTAATATTATTATATATTATTATTATAGTAAAAATTATTTTTTCTAGTAATTATTTTTCACAGCTTCCACAGTTGTAGCATGGGGATTCTTCACACCATGGGGTCTGCTTTAAATTTGTCAGTTTGTTGTTTTCTATTTTCAGAAATCTTTCATTTATGCCGACATCAATATTCGCCCAAGGCAATTCATCGCCGATTTCATAATGGGGGACTTTTTCTCTCCATTCCTTTAGTGTGGGTTTTTTTGTCAGGGACTTTTCAATAAGTTCCCCAACATCCCTATTTCCACAGGACAGTATATACTGAACCAATCCTTTTTTAGGGCTTTCACATTTTATATTGTATTTTTTCATCTCCCTGTTAATATATCTGGTTTTCTTTTTTATGTCTTTAAAATCATAGCCTTCCCATTGAAGTGGAGTGTGTGGTTTTGGTATTATAGGATTGACACTGAATTTCACATTTTTAATGTTATTGTGCATGTTGGCTATTTTTTTCATATAGTCCACCAACTCTTCAACATCACCCATACTTTCATTAGGTATTCCAATTAGGAAATACAATTTGATTTTAAAGTCAAGTTCAACTGCATCTTGGATTACGCTGAAAATCTTATCATCGGGAATGTCCTTGTTTATTACCTTTCTAAGTTTTGCAATTGATTCCGGGGCAAGGGTTATTGTTTTAAGTCCGCTCCGCTTCAATGTTTCTAGCGTATCCCTTGTTATGGATTCTATTCTAAGGGAGGGGGTTGAAATTTGAAATCCCTCTTTTTCAAGTTTTGACGTTAGCATTTCAAGCTGGCTGTAATCCGAAACTGCAGCACCTATAAGTGTAATTTTATTAAGGCCTGTTTTTTTCCGGGTCTCAATTGCAATGTCAATTAGCTTTTCATGATTTGTTTCCCTCATTGGGCGATAAATGTATCCGGCCATACAGAATCTGCATCCCCTTGTACATCCTCTTGAAACGTTAAGCATTATGGTATTGTTAAAGACTGTCTGGTAATCCTCATCATCACTTTTGCTGATGACTGGCTGTGTGATGTGATAGATGTTGTCCATATTGTCTATAAGGGATATTTTTGTTTTGTTATTGTATTTAGGAATATAGATTCCCTGAATTTTCAGATATTGCTCAAATTCCTTTTTGGAATTTTTATATTCGTCAATAAACTCGTTTAGGGTGTCCTCCCCTTCGCCTATGATGAAGATATCAATATAATCTGATAATGGAAGGGGATTTGCTGTCGGACAGGGGCCTCCTGCTATGATTAGGGGATCATCTTCTCCACGGTCTTCTCTTTTAAGAGGAATATCTGCTTTTTTAAGCATTTCCAGAACATTGAAGTAGTCTTCTTCAAACTGCAGTGTAAAGCTGATGATGTCGAAATATTTTAACGGGGTATTTGATTCGATAGATTTTTCATCGGGATAAATTATTCTCTCACACCAGGTATCCTCACGCTCATTAATCTGGTTGTATAATATGTTATAACCCAGTGAGGACATTGCGGTATTATAAATATTAGGATAGCAAAGACCAAAATGAACCTCTACCTGTTTGTGATTTTTAATGAATGTATTCTTTTCATATAACATATTATCAGCTTTTTTTTTGAAAAAATCATCATTTTTTCATTTTTTCATTATTTTTCTTTATTTGGAGCATAATTGTTTTTAATCAAATCATTTTTAGTATTTGAGACAATTTATCATTGAATTTTGCTATAAATGAGTTAAATATATTTATTTTTGATATAAAAGAATAATTTTCTGAACTGTTATTTTTCATCGTTCAAAAAAATTTTTATTTCCGATTCAAACTATATAATCTTATATTATTGTATTTCCTTTTAAATTTTCTTTTATTTTAATTTTATATATGATTTCTATCTTTTTTTATTAATTTGCTTTATTTTAAGTTGTTTTTCAATTTTTTAAGTTTTAAAAACATTTATATAATATTAAAATATATCTTTATCCACTCATTATGAAATACTATGTTTTAGTATATATCATATTTTACTATAAAATTTTCGTAATGAGAACCAAGAGGTGGAAAAATTTCGATTAAAAATAAAGCATTGATTATTTCTATTGTACTCATTTTTTTCGTGTTTTTGGGAAGCACATGTGCAGTAGAAATGAATGATGTTTCAAATACAGAAGATTCAAATTTAACTAATGATAATGCAGTCGCATTATCTCAAGAAAAATTAGAAGTTTCTAGCGGGAATTCTATCTCAGAAACTAATTTAGTTAATTCTCATGATGATAATTTAAACGATTATCCTAAAGATTCACTGCTGATGGCTAGTGATGAATCTTATTATGAGGATAATGAGGAACAAAAGTTAGGTCTTGCAGAAGATGACATTAATGAAACTGTGTCTGTATCAAATGATGACTCTGCGGTGTCTGCTGCAGATAAAATACAGACCAGTATAACAGCAAAAAACATGCACTATAGCAGTACTACAACATTCAAAGTCGTTTTGCAAGATGCCAATGGAAATTATTTAAATAAACAAACAGTGTCTTTGGAAGTCAACGGAAATAAATACACAGGGAAAACCAACAGTAAAGGTAACGCATACATTGAAACTGCAACTTTGCCTGTTGGAACTCATGATGTGACTTTAAGTTATGCTGGAAATTCAAATTATGCTCCAGTATCCGTTTTAAAGAAAGTAAAAATCTCAACTTCCCTTAATGGAAAAGATTTGAAGAAATCCTATGGTGAATCAAAATATTATACTGTTACTTTTTGGAAAGAAAGATCTGCTTTAAATTATACAAGCGTAACATTCAACATCGGCGATAAAAAATATGTTGCCAAAACAGATGCTAACGGTGTTGCAATACTTAAAGAGGATCTCAAACCTGGAAAATATGTTGTAACTACAACTAATCCATATTCCAAGGAAAATTTAACAAATACCATAGTTGTCAAAAAGGATTCTACAAGTATTGCAGGTAAATCAAAAGTGTATATTCCAAAAGGCAATACTTATTATTATAAGGTTGATGTAACCTCTAATCATTCAGCTCCTGTAAAAAATAGTAAAGTATCTTTCACTATTGCAGGCACTACTTTGACTGCAGTAACTGATAAAAACGGGAAAGCAAACATAGCTATTCCTAGTTTGAAAAAAGGTACTTACGATTTGACTTATAATTTGGAGAAAAATGATTATTTCTATACATCCAATTCATCAGCTAAAATATATGTTATAAATCCTTCAACCAAATTTAAAGCTTCAAATTTAAAACTCAAATATAAACAAAGTTCCAAATTTAGTGTTACATTCACAGATAAGTCAGGTAAAGCTTTACCTGATAAGCAAATCAAATTTGTTTTCAATGGTGAAAAATATTACACTAAAACCGATTCAAAAGGTGTTGCTAGCTTAGCTATAGGCAATAATTTAAAACCTGGTACATATAAAGTAAAATATTCATATTCATCCGACGGTAAAAGCGATTACAATTATGGAACCAATAAGGTAATCGTAAGCAAATTGCCTATTCAACTTACAGCTAAGAATTTGGTAATGAAATATAATGACGGTTCAAAGTATAAGGCTTATGTTAAAGACAGTTCTGGAAAGGCTCTAAAGGACATTAATGTAGTGTTTAACATTAATGGTAAGAATTATGTTAAGAAAACTAATTTGAATGGAGTCGCTAAAATGGTAATTACTTTACCTGTAGGTTATTATACTGTAAAATCATCTATTTCAGATGCAATCTACAACGCTGATCCGGTTTCTAAACATATTTTAGTTAATGGAACTAAATTCAAGGCTTCCAATAAATATGTTGCTTTTGGTTCAACAGCATATTATTCATTAAAACTCTTTGACGGAAAGGATAATCCTATTAAAAATGCACTAATTAAGTTTTCATTCGAGGGCAAGGATTATACTCAAAAAACAGATTTGAATGGTTTTGCAAAAGTCAACTTGGGCGATTTAAGTGTTGGTACTCATAAGATTAAATACTTCTATAATAATGATACCCAAGGCACATCAAAGATTTATGTAGTTGATACATTTCCTTTAAAAGATGTCATTGCAGCATCTCAAACTGTTAAAGCGTATATTGAAGATGAGGAAAAGTTACCTTCATCCGTAAAAATAGGCAAGGTTACTGTTTCCACAGCTCAATACCTGTATTTAGCTTCAAAAGCTATTGTGGAATTAAATTCAGGTAAAACTTCAGACATTGTTCTTAAAAAAGTTACTAATCCAAGTAAACCTGGTGCTGCGGAAAATCTTGAAAATTTAAAAGATTATGTTGCAGTAGCAAAAAGTCTCATAAGCACTATCGACTCAAAAGGCAAAATGCCTGATTCTGTAAGTTCCAGTGTTGGAGATATAGGTTATAAAGGTCTTGTTTACGCGTTTGCTCGTGTTGTTGCATTTTATGATGATGAAAATGCAATGCCTTCATATGTAGCTATTAAACAGTTAAGTTCAGGTTCAACTAGTAGTCTAAACTCTAAGAATACCATTTCTAATTTAGCATCATACTTGGCTGCTTCTACAAACTGTCAAGTTAATAATGATAAAATAAAGCAGTTAGTTACTAAATTGACAAGCGGACTTACTTCAGAAAAAGCAAAAGCTACAGCAATTTATAATTATGTAAGGGACGCAATATCCTACAGTTTCTATTATGATACCAGATATGGTGCTGTAGGTACTTTGAATGCAGGATCAGGTAACTGTGTGGATCATTCACATTTACTTGTAGCTATGTATAGAACCGCAGGTCTTCCTGCTAGATATGTACATGGTACCTGTACTTTCTCAAGTGGTACATATGGTCACGTATGGACCCAGGTATTGATAGGCGATACTTGGATAGTAAGTGATGCAACAAGTGCTAGAAACTCATTTGGTAATGTTGTAAATTGGAATCCGAGTTCCTATAGCCTTCACGGTTATTATGCGGGAATTGATTTCTAATTTCAATTTTTATTTTTTTTCTTTTTTTCTTTTTTTCTTAAAATAGCTAATAATTTATAATAGTTCTAATAAAAGTTTAAACAGCAAACTAATTAGGACAATATCATGAATTCTAAAAAATATAATAAAGTGGCTGTTGGTGGAACTTTTGACAAATTTCATGATGGTCATAAAAAATTATTATCTATGGCTTTTGAAATTGCTGAAACTGTGGAGATTGGAGTAACTTCAGATGCATTCGGTGGTTTGAAAGGAGATATCGATTCTTGTGAAGTTAGAATGATGAATCTCAAGTCTTTTTTTAAGGAAAAATCCAATTTCATCATTGTTCCTTTAGAAGATCCGTACGGAACCACTATATATGATGGTAATTTCGATGCAATTGTTGTTAGTGAAGAAACTGAGCCTACGGCAGTTGAAATCAATAAGATTAGAGTTTCAAAGGGTATGGATCCTTTAGATATTGTTGTTGTTAGTTTTGTGTTAGCATATGATGGCACACCTATCTCATCTACTAGAATCAGACGTGGAGAGATTAATAAAAATGGTGATGTGATAATTTAATTTCAGAAAATAATCGATATGTTTATATGTTCAGTTCGTTAATATATGTATAGGGCATGTAAATTATGTTGAATATTTTTATATGTTTATGAGGTGGTTATATGGCAGTAAAAATAGATGCTAATTTGTGCGGACACATTCAAGACTGTCCGGTACAAGGTTTATGTATTAAACTTTGTGAACAAGGGGCAATCATCGAAGAGGATGGGGATGTTAAAATAGTTCCTGAAAACTGTGATGATTGTGATCTTTGTATACAAAATTGCCCTAATCAAGCTATTTCCAAAGCTTAAGGGTGGTTATAATGTTTAATATAGAGAGAAAAGGTGAAGAAAATCGTAAATTATCATACAATGATGTAAATTGTGTAGGTTGTGGCATTTGTACTGATGTTTGTCCAACTTCTTCTTTAAGATTAGGTCCTTTGGTTCCTATTTCCAGAGGTTTAATTGAAATGGATTTGATTTCAGTTAATGCAGATAGTTGTGTATTTTGTGGATTATGTTCAATTGCTTGTCCATTTGAATCTTTGTCCTTAGAAATTGATGGAGAAAATATTAAAGAAATGGGCAATTATCCTGTTTGGGAAGTTGAATCAAAAGTCGATGATGAAGAATGTATATACTGCGGTAGATGCTATTCAATATGTCCTAGAGATTCAATTATCTTTGAAAGAAATCTTCCAGACCCTGTATCTTTAATTAGGGGAGAAATTTCCATAGATGAAGAAAAATGTATATACTGTTCTTTCTGCGCTGATTTATGTCCTGCAGAAGCAATTATCATTAGCAATAAGCCTACATCTAGTGTAGATTTATTAAATAATTCTATTGAAGTGGATTTATCAAAATGTGTACAATGCGGTGTATGTAAAAGGGTCTGTCCTGAAAATGCGATTAGACAAATTTGTTCTACTTGTATGTTGAGGGATGAAATTCCAAAACCTGAAATCACTGGAAATACTTTTATTGCAGAAGATAGTTGTGTAAATTGTTCATGGTGTTCTGAAATTTGTCCTGTTGATGCTATTTCTGTAACTAAACCGTTTGATGGTAAACTGGAACTGGTTGAAAATGAGGCTGAAGATAAAATTTGTAAAGGCGATTCCTGCCATGCCTGTCAGGATGTATGTCCTTGTAATGCCGTAACAATCGTTGATGGAAAATCCGTTACCAATCTGGACTTCTGTAACTTGTGTGGTGCCTGTGTCACTGCATGTCCACAGGATTTAAGGGTTTTAACCAGAACAGGTATGAACTTGGTTAATATTAAATCTGAATCCTGGAAAGAAATTTTAAATACATTGATTGATGGAAAATAGAGAGTTTAACTCTCCATTTTCAAATTTTATTTAATATATAATCTCTTTCTTTTTTTAACAAGTTATTGATACTTGTTTGAGTTTTTTGAGTTATATTTGACAGATAACTTCCGACAAAAAGCACTATTATTAATAATCCTCCTATTATCAGGATCAGTTCTGCGCTTCCCTGTCCTTTGTTATCCAATTTTTGTCTATACATGGGTTCTGTTGTCAAGAATTGTGTTCCTGACATCGATGATGTCGTCTTTTGCTTTTAAACTTCTGTCACTGGTGTCCATATATGATCTGTATATGGTCAGTGCAAGCAGGGCGATTACAATAACGCCTCCGAACAGGAGAATGTATTCTGCCGCTCCTTGACCTGAATTTTCATTGATGAATAATTTCATATCTTTCATAGTTTTCACCAAATTAATATTGTATTTTTTTCTATATTAATATTACTATTTCATAAAAAAGTATTACTTTATATTTTTTTCTCGTTTTTTTGCCCTTTTTTTCCATTAACTTTATAAATGGTGTTGTAGATAATCTATATTAGTTAAAATATAGAGTGATTAAAAATACTAAGGGTGAAAACATGGGAAATACTATAAAATTAGTTTCAGGTTTTATTTTATTTGTAATTGGTATTCTCATAGCATATGAGACAAGTGTATATAATATGTTAGATATTCTGCTGATAGTGGGTTTAATAATTTCTATCGTCGGAATTATCTTAATAATTAGCTATTTTGTAGAGTACAATGCGGATAGGACTACAAATATGCTAAAAGACTTTTTAACATCAGATGAGTTCGAATCATCTTCTTTAAATAATTCATCTTTTAACAAACCATCCATAAATATCCCTAAACCATCTTTTAATAAGTTTGAAAGGAAACCTAAAAATAATCCTCCAAGCCTTAGAAAAGAATATAATGGATATGATGATTCAGGATATGATGATTTGGTATTGGATGGGGAATCCGGAGAATATGACACAAGTCAATTCGTAAGGGATGATTATGATGAGGATTACGAGGATATTTATTCCAAGTCTGTTTTAACTGTTGTTCCTCAGGAAGAAACTAATGTGGACTTTGATAGACAATTGGAATTTACTCCTAATTATTCAAAACCAATTAAAGTCACTAGAGCTCCTAAAAAACGTGAAGGAGATTATTTCGATACTGAAATTCCAAAATTCAGGGATGAAAACGATAAGTCTGATGATATTATTCGCGTATTGGCGGAGGAACCTATCATTCCTGAACATGTTGAAACTCAAACTAAAGCTGCTCCTGAAATTACAGAGCCAAGGGATATTAAAATAGATGTGAACAATCCTGAAAGTTTACCTGTTCCAAACTTGCTCAAAAGTTATATAATTTCTGAAAATGGTGTTGTAACTTCACAGGAAGCTTTTGATGAATTGGCAGTTAATGTCCACAAGGAAATCATGCTGGAAATTCCGTCATTAAATGATTTGTCAGACAGATTCTTATCTCACGTTCCAACAATCTATTCCAGAGTTATCATTGATGAATTTGATATTTCTGATGTATCATACATGTTTTTGATTTCTTCTCTTTTAAAACAGGGAGTGCATATCAAAACAGTTCCTAAAGTACATACTGTTAATTTAATCACTGATGATTCTCATGCAATCATTATTTCAGAAGGACAAAACGACTTTGAATATGGAGCAATTTATGATGACAGGACCTCTATTTCAAATATCAGATCCAATTTTGAAAAAACTTGGAATATTGCATCTAATTTAGATGAAAGCATCATTATTAATGCTATAGGAGGAGCTGCATAATGGAAATTAGATGGTTAGGCCATTCAGCTTTTGAAATTATCAGCGATGATAATGTAAAGATTTTAATTGATCCGTTTATCAGCAATAATCCTGCCTGCCAGGTCCCTGTTGAAGAATTAAACCCGGATATTATTTTAATTACTCACGGTCACTCTGATCATTTTGGCGATGCATTAGAAATATCCAACAGCACTAATGCACCAATAGCCTGTATTCATGAAATTTCACTCTTTTTAGCTAAACAGGGGATTAGAAACATTGGCGTAAATATTGGCGGATCATTCATATTTAGAAATATAAAATTTACAATGCTTGATGCTAAACATTCATCTGACATTGATATTGTAGAGGAAACCACTCCTGGTGGTTCTGCCGCAAGCTTTTTAATAACTTTCGAAGACGGTACTAAAATATTCCATGCAGGAGATACTGGCCTATTTGGTGATATGAAAGATATTATTGGTGATATCTACAAGCCGGATGTCGTAATGATTCCGATTGGTGATAAATTTACAATGGGTCCTTTCGAAGCAGCACTTGCTTCAATGTGGTTAAATCCAAAAGTGGTTATTCCAATGCATTACAATACATTCCCACCTATAGAACAGGATCCTGCGGTGTTTGCCAATTTTGTAAGTCAGTTTAACCCTAATATTGATGTAGTGGTTATGAATCCAGATGAATACTTTGAGTATAATCCTGAAGATTATCAGGATTAACTTCTTTCATATTTTTTTCTTTGATGATATTCTTCGTCAATATCGCATTTTCCGGATGGCAATACTCGTATGATGTCGTCGAGTGTTAACAAATCATCCTCATTTATTTTACTAAGAATTTTTTTAGCTATTGCTTCTTTTTTTGTAAATCCTGGTTTGAGAACAACAAAATTTTCACAGTGTGCCTCAAGAGCATCGATTGGTCCGGCCATTATTCTTTTTCCCTCATAATCCACAATACCAATCGCAAGTTTCACTCTTGCGCTTCGGATGTAGTTGCGATGACCCCTTATTACAAATGACCCTTTCGCTAAAAACTCACCTGATTCTGGTGTTTTTGAAACTTGGTCAGGATGCACCCAATATACGTCTTGAGATGTGAATCCCAACGACCAAGCAGATGAAAATGATGCTGCAAACTCCCCGGATTCTTTAAGGATATTGTCATTTAATTCATTGCCATTTAATTTTATTGCAATTGATGACGCACCATGTATATCAGCATGTAAGTAAATGTCATTTGGGTCAAGATATTTTTTTACAATGCTTTCATTGGTGTTTGCATCACGGCCTCCAACAACCAAAATGTCGTCCGAACTTAAGAACCATCTTAACTTCTCATACCATTTCAGATTTTTCTTAACCCTCTTTTTAGGTGTGGATATGTTTTCCATGGCTATGTCTTTTTTAGCTTTTACATCTTCAAGTTGTTTTTTGGTATTTTCAATTGCTATTAATGCACCTTTTGTTTTTCTTTTGGCTTTTTTGGCTTTTTCATAGTAATTTTCAGCATTTTCAGGTATAGGCAATTTCGGATCAATGGTTAACTTTGTATTGTCAATGTCTAATGTCAAAACGCCCATCTTGTCGATTGATTCAAAAATTTGAGCTTCATTCATACCTTCCTTTTTGGCATTTTTTAGGATTTTTCCAATTTCTTTAAAAGAGTAGTCCTTACTTCTTGCCTGATTGACAACATTAATTATGTTTTCGATGGTCGGATAATTAGAATAAATAACCTCTCCTTTATGTTGGCAGTCTTCGATGGTAGTGTTAAAATTATCAAGTGTTTCTTCTTGTAAACGCAATCTTTTTTCCAACTTATTTACTTTTTTATTCCATGCCGCTTCCTTCATATCTTTTATGCCGGTATTTACTTTTTTGGAATAGAATTCATCACAGGCTTCATTGAAATTTGAATAATATGTCTTTTCAAAATCATCATATTTAATCAGGTCAATCGGCACAACATCCTCTTTTGATTCATTTTTAACGATTTGAGGCTTGACGGAATCATTTTTCAAATTATCAAACAGGTTTCTAAGACCTTCATATAATCCGTTTAGTTGTTCATCACTCAATTCGGCGTTCGGTGTATTTTTGTCAATTTCTGTTATTTCATTTGCTCTTTTAACGATTTCTTCCGCATAGAGGCTGCCCAAACCGTTTCTTGCAAGGGTCCTGACAACATCACTGTCCTCCTCAAATAACAATTTAAATTCTTCATTGCTGACTGTTATCGGATTTATGCCTCTTTCTTCTGGAAATATGTATTCCTTTTTGGAACTTATGTCTCTGTTGCTCCAGTGTTTTCTTTTCAATGGCAAAATGATGTTATTTTCATCATCCAAAAGGATTATGTTTCCTTTATCGAACAGTTCCACTATGATTGTATAATATTTGTCTTTTTTAACTCTAATTTCAACCACACGATCGAAATTATGCTGTTTGATGCTTTCCACATGAGCTCCTTTAATCCTTTTTCTTAAAAGCATTGGAAATGTCGGTGGGGTGGTTGGATTTTCAAGAGGATATTGGCTTGTATGTATTCTGGAGCCGCATTGCATTACCAAATCCACTCTACCAGTTCCTGGAACATGGAATCTCATTACAACAATGTCTTTAGTTGGTTGGAATGATTTATCGACTCTTGCACCACTTAATAAATTATTTAATTCATCACTTATTGTATAAATATCTACATTAGACATTGTTTTCATAGTAAACACCTTTTTCAATCAATACTTTAATATATAATAATCACTAAAATTATATTAATATAATTTATTATGGAGGATATCAATGGACGCAACTGTTAAAGTCACAACAATTCATATTATTTTTGGTCTTATTGCAGCTTTAATTTCAACTGCTTTTACATTAGGTTGGCTTGGATTTAAAAATGATATTTTTGCTGGATTCATTGCATTAATCATTTTGTACTTTGTCGGCCAATTCTGTCAAAAGATAGCTGGTGATGAAATTTCCGGATTCTCCCAATGGTTATGGGATGGAATTTCACCGTTCTTTTTCACTTGGGTTATTTCATACACATTATTTGTAATGTACTTATAATCCCCCAAAGAAAATCCACATAAATACTATTAATAATGCAGTAATAAGCAAAACTGGAGCTATAATTTTACTTACGGCCACAACTGAACTGATTGTTGATATCAATTCGGTTGAATTGTTAGGGCCGAAAGTATTAAGATTTTTAATCTTTTCGGTTCCAGTTCCAACTTCTACTTTTTCTAAATCTTTAATCGCTTCCTGAATACCTGCTCTAACATATTCAATGATTCTTTCTCTTTTTGCTATTCCAATTGGATTGTATCCCCGTGATATTGTATTTACGGTATGGGTATCTGTTGTCATCACTTCTATTTCATCAATATCCAAATCGCTCACGGCATCCATTATTTCCTGTCTGAATCCAATTTCCATGTTGTTTGAATCGAATAGAACATAAGCTGTTTTTTGATTGTCAACTTCAATAACCATGATTTTTATGCCGCTTTCACCGACACCTTGCTGCTTGTCCAAATCATCCATGTTGTTTTGCCAACAGCCAATTTTAATTGGACATTTTTTCTGGTCAGGGTCGATTTTATCAATAACGTCAATCAAGTCGAACACTTCGGAATTTCCAGGAAGAACCTCACCGCTTTCAGGCGCAAATGAGTTATGGCAGTCAACAATGACTGAGTCCTCTACATGGCATCTGCTTCTGCTTTGAGCCATCATTGTCAGGCCAACACCAAATTCGATGTCATCCACTGCTTCAGGTGCAAATGTGGATAATATAATCATACCATCATTGAAAAATTGCACTCCAATATTTGCTTTGTCAGAATTGTATCTTACAAATTTACTTGCATCTGGTGAATAATGGACATATTTCAAACCTTTTTTCACGGTGTTTTCGATTTTATCAATTTCAGAAACTGCAATCGGATTAAAGTCATGTGTTGAAGGGCCATGGGCCACCATTGTAAAGTGATCAAATTTATTTGCAAGGATAGTTGGCATGTTTGATCCTCCCAAATCTCCGAGAGGTCCCGGATGGACTGATGGGGAAATGAATAATGCTTTTATTCCTTCTTCAGTTTTAAAGCTGACGAAAGTGACTACAGTGTCAATGGCTTCACTCATATTTTCGAATAACCCTTCCAGAGAATTTGATCCTTCATTCATATGTGCGATAAATAAACTCAATAAATCCAGAACACCGATTCCCAGGTTTTTCTTAAACGGTGAAGCAATAACTCTGATGAATGCATATATTGCTAAAACAAATATTATACCTGCGATAATTGCCTTTAAAGTAATCTGTAAAATTATAGGTCCGATAAAACTTGTATCGGCTCCTAAGAAGTTAACTAGAGTAAACATTGCCAGAATCAATATTGGTTGAATCAAACCGGTTCCTGCGGCAATTACAAATCTTACCTTGGAGGTTGCCCAAAATACCAATGTATTGAATCCGAATATTAAAACGCATCCGAACAATAATGAGTTTATATACAAATCCACTCCTATGATTCTTGTTATTATCTCTCCGATAATTATCACTAAACATAAGAATGTCATTGAAAGGGCGGACAGGAACATTGAATGTTTAATTTTTAAATTGATTCCATGAAAGCTGCTGATTGTCTGCTGATTAAGTGCCCCGCTCATAATTGAAGTGAATCCGAAAACCATCAATCCGAACAGTCCACCATAGAATATGTCTGCCAATATGCCGAAGTTAGTTAAATCAAGCAGATAAGAAATACTTCCCATCAAAAAACTAATTACAATCATTCCAATAATTGAAAATTTGGTGTCCGGCAAGGTTGTGATATATTTTGACAATCCCGCAACGCTACTCATACTTGACATAAAAAATTATCCTACCATTTTTTTTAATATTCATATAAAATTTAGTCATAAGAAATATATTAAATTTATCAAATTTTTACATATATTTCACAAAATTATGTTGTGTAGAAAATAACATTTAATAATAAACACAATTAAGCTTCTTTTTTTTGGGGGTTTGTTTTTGGTTAGTGATTTCCATTGCACCCCTCCTCATCATTTATATCGGCAGCTTTCCGGTGTATTGCTCAATTGTGCTTCTGGCATTATCTAGGTCAAGTCCAGTTTCTTCTTCCACTGTGGATTTGATATTGCTTAAATTAGTGTTGTTTGCATATTTATTTGCTTTTGACTGTAAATCTTCAGTCACGTTTTTCACGGTGGAAATGGTATTGTTTAAATCATTATTTTCCGGAAAAACATTTTTGTAGTGTACTGATTTGGCCATGTGAACTGCCATGTCCTTGTCGTTGCAGCAGATCATGATATTGTCGTGAGTGGTTTCATTTGCTAAAGGAATGCAATAGAATTTGCCATTATAATTTATTTTAATAATGTCAAAAATGTGGACTTCCAACAATTGATCAGCATTTATCACATAACAGGTAAAACCATCTATGTTTTGCTTTTCTCCATTTTTTACTACATCATTCAGGGTATTAAAACCTAATTCACTCACTTTGATAAGATTCTTGTCCTCATGGTTATTGTATGTTACTAATATTCCGTTGTTCCAATTCCATATTTTGGCACTCTGAACATCGCCATTATATTTTGTCTGATTGGCGGGAACTTCTATTGTTGTTCCATTTGGGGTTATATCAATTTTTTCATATTGTACTGAGGTCAGCATTACAAAAATAATGCCTGCCGCAATGATTAGAATTATTATTCCAATTATAATTATTTTTTTATTATTATCCATAGGTCATACCCTCATTATTTTAGCGAGCAATAATTTATTTTCACTTGACTCTACATATCTGTTTCAAATACATAAAGCAATCATAAGGTTAATTAAAGATTGTATTTTTTAGTATATAAAAATTCAAATAAAGACTCTATCTGGAATTGGTGTGGTAAGGTAATAATTTTCTCATGGTTATCGCAATCGTCATTCATGAATGGTTCATGCGGGTTATGGGTCTTCCGGGGAAAGTTTAAACTCCATATTATACATGCCTCTTTTTAAAAAAGATTTTTTATTGTATACTTTAAAGCCTAATCTTTCATATAATGCCTTTGCTTTAGGATTTCTGAAATCTGCATCCAAAATAACTCTTTTATAACCATTTTTTTGAGCATAATCAATAACGTCTTTTATGACTTTTGTTCCATAACCTTTGGACCTTTGACTTTCATCAATTGCCAATTCTGCGATATATAAATCATCTTTTTTAATGTCACAAATGACAAAATGATCCCATATGGATACAATTAACAGTTTAAGGGAGTTAAAATGAGTTTTGGGTTGTTTATCATGGGTATATGCAATCAACATTCCAACAATGTTTTTGTTATCATAAATTACCATGATGCATTCGTCCTTTTTTAGATTTTTTCCAAGAGCTGCAATAGCCTTTTCTTTTGAATCAAAAAGCTTATCATAAGTCCTAAAGTCTACGTTATACTTTAATGTTGCAATTTTATTTACATCATGAATTTGAGGGTCGAATGTTACATATTCCATAGTTGTCTCCTTTTAATCATTTTTCTCAAAATCATCATAATCGTTAATAATTAATTTATCATATGTAGTTAAAAAAGTGTCTTTTTAGGGTTATATTTTTTCAAATTAAAACCTTCTCATTATAATAAATTTTTTTCACCCATTAAATTTATTTAATCTAAAAATTTTATATATTGATATACTCAATATTTTTTTTAATTAAAATGATGTATTATATCAAGGTGTAAAAATGGAAAGAAAATTGAATGTTCCAATTAAAGATGAAAATTTATCTGAATTAAATGCGGGGGATGTAGTTTATTTAACTGGTAATATTTTAACTGCAAGGGATCAGGCTCATAAACGTTTGCTAGAGCAAGGAGCTCCATTGGATATTGAAGGTGCGGTCTTATTCCATGCAGGACCAATCATTTCCAAAAAAGATGATGAATATGAGATGGTTGCTGTCGGCCCTACAACTTCAATGAGGATGAATCCCTACCAAAGTGATGTTCTGGATATGGGTCCTAAAATTGTCATCGGAAAAGGCGGTATGGATGATACCGTTCGTGAGGCCTTAGTCAGAAATGAGGCAATTTATGTCGTGGCAACCGGAGGCTGTGCAGCATTATATGTTGATGCAGTTGAGGAAATTGAAAGTGTGGACTGGCTGGACTTGGGAATGCCTGAAGCAATGTGGAATTTAAAAGTTAAAGATTTTGGCCCTCTTATAGTGGCAATGGACAGTCATGGTAATAGTTTATATGACTGATTTTAAAATTAATCTAAATGCTTATATATAATTTAATTTATAGTATATTTTAATTTACATTATTTTTATAAGAATTTATGGAAGTGTAATTATGGCTGACGATATAAACGTATTAGCAGAAAAAAAATTGAAAACAAGAATGACAAAAATTAGAAAATGTAACAGGGAACCTGAGGAAAAAGCTAAGTTTTCAGAAAAATTCGGTGTTTCTTTTGAAGTGGAATTCCACAACAAGAATCCTGATGCTCTTTCAGACGGTTTTACATTCATTACCAGTCCTGACGGTAAAGTTTTATTTGCAGATTATTTCTACGGAATACCTGAGGAAGAGGAATATACAACTGTTCCTGTTAAGGAAAAACAATTAAAATCTATTTTAGAATTTTTTGAAGATTTCAAATTACAATTTGACGATTCCGATTAGATGATAGTCAGTAGCTCTTTAGATGAAGTTAAAAAAAGAGAAAAGGCTCTTTTTATAATTAAGGATTTGATTGAAAATAAAGGAAGGTCAGCCCTATTCGATTTGACAGGATTATCTGGGGGATTTATTGCATCACCTTCACAAATCAGTCTTTTGGAAACCTATGTCGGACCTGCAATTTTTGAACAGGAACTTCAGGAAGTGGGAATAGAGCATATGGGTGGAGAAAAAGTCATTCCGTTAAATAGGACTTCTTCCGGAATATTGGCCACTATTTTGACATTGGTAAGTAAGGGTTCTAACGTGGTTCATTATTTGGCCGAGCTGCCTGCTCATCCGTCAATTCCAAGAAGCTGTAATTTGGTTGGAGCAAATTACTTTGAAACAGATGTTTTTGACGAATTTTCAATACCTGAAGGTACTTCATTGGTTGTTGTGACCGGTTCTACCATGGATCATAAGGTGATTGATGAAGATGAGTTTAGAAAAGTTATTGAAATGGCTCATGAAAGAAATATCCCCGTCATGGTTGATGATGCATCTGGAGCTAGACTAAGGACTGTCGTATTTAATCAGCCGAAAGCATGTGATTTGGGTGCTGATATTGCAATCACCAGTACTGATAAATTAATGCCTGGCCCAAGAGGGGGGCTTATGGCAGGTCGTGAAGATTTAATTGATGAAATTAAGGTCAAGGTCAATCAGTTCGGTCTTGAAGCACAACCTCCGGCCGTTCTTGCAATGGTAAATGGCATTAAGCATTTCGATGAAGATAATCTGATAAACAGTTTTTCAAGAAAAGATGAATTATTCGGCCTGTTGAGTGAAAAATTTGATAATTTTGAAACTACTCCTACGGGAGTTATGATCTCACCTGAAGGTTTGGCCGATGAGATTTCAGTCGAACATTATTTGTCCGATAAGGATGTGGCGTTTGTATTTTCATTTATTTTATTGAAAGATTATGGAATAATCACTATTCCTGCAGTTTCAATGCCCGGTGCATCTGCTACAATACGTTTTGATTTATCAACTAATGATGCATTTAATCTTGATTTAAATGATTTATGTAAAAAAATAGAATCTTCATTTAATAAGCTACAGGAAGTAGTTATTAATGAAGATGAATGTAGGGAGATTGTATTTTAGTTTTTGATAATACATTCTCCGGAAATTACTTTTTTCAAGGTTCCATCAATTTTTTCAACAATAAGAGCTCCTTCTTTATTAATACCTACAACATAACCGTCATAATATGTATTGAATGGTTCTCTTACTTCAACTATTTTTCCGATGGAGTATGAACGTTTTCTCCATTCTTTGAGGATAACTTCATATCCCTCATGATTGAAAAGTTCACTTATTTTTTCGAATTCCTCCAGGAATATCTTAATTAAGAGGTTTTCATTGCCTTCTCGTTTAAGCTCTTCTTTAAGGGTTGTTGTACCAGCCTGTAACTCTTCAGGGAATTGTGACACATCTAAATTTGCATCAATTCCCACTCCTATAATGACATTTTCAACAGTATTGAATTTTGCAATGGCTTCTGTTAGGATTCCACAGACTTTTTTGTCGTTAATAATTATGTCATTAGGCCATTTGATTTCAGGCTCTTCAACACCAATTTTTTCAAGAGTTTTTGCAACCGCCACTCCGGTGGCCAGTGTAATCATCGGGAATTTGGACTGGTCCACATTCGGTTTTAATATAATTGATAACCAGACTCCTCCCAATGGGGATTCCCATGATTTTCCGGATCTGCCCTTTGCTTTTGTCTGCTTTTCAGAGATTACCACAGTTCCGTTTGCAACATTGTGCATTGATAGAAATTTGGCAACGGTATTTGTTGAAGCAACTTCTTTGAAGACGTATAACTCTTTACCGATGTATTGTGTGTTCAAATCTTTCTGAATTTCAGATTTTTTGATATAGTCGGTTTCTTCATTTCCGACTTCCTTTACTATATTTGAAAAATCATCGATTTTAATGCTTTTTATTTCACTGAGAGCATCATCAGAAAGTTTATTCTCTCTTTCCAATAGCTTAATAATTTCTTCTCGCATTTATTAATCTCCAAAGTTACTTATTCTTTTTTTGTCTTTTCATATCATGCTGGTGTTTTACAGCATTTTGATAGGATCCTACTGCAGCTGAAATTGCAGCAATTTTTTTACTAGGCATGAAAGTTGATTTTAGTTTGTTTACGTATTCCGCATCCTCTTCAATAACGTTTACCATTTCAACATCAATGTCCTTTTTGTTTTGGTCAATGAAGTGTGTATTCAAGTCTCCGGAAAGGAAATTTGCATTTTTCAAAACGGCCTTATGGAATGGAATGGTGGTTTTAACACCCAAAATGACGTATTCTCTTAATGCCCTTTGCATTTTGGTGATTGCATCTTCCCTGTTTCTTCCGTATGTAATGAGTTTGGAAATCATTGAATCGTAAAAGGTAGGAATGGTATAGTTCATGTAAACTCCACTGTCTAAACGTACACCAGGTCCTCCCGGTGATCTGTAACCTGTAATTCTTCCAGGGTTTGGTGCAAAGTCATTCAATGGGTCTTCTGCATTGATACGACATTCAATTGCATGTCCTGAAACAGTAATGTCACTTTGTTGGTAGGTCAGCTCTTCACCTGCTGCAATTTTAATCTGTTCTTTAATCAAATCAGTGTTTGTAATGAGTTCTGTAATAGGGTGTTCCACTTGTATACGTGTGTTCATTTCAAGGAAATAGTAGTCTCCATTGTCATATAGGAATTCAACGGTACCTGCACTTTTATATCCGATATATTCTGCAGCTTTAACCGCACTGCCTCCCATTTGTTCCCTAAGCTCATCTGTCATGATTGGGGATGGTGCCTCTTCGAGAAGCTTTTGATGTCTTCTTTGAATGGAACATTCCCTGTCTGCAACATGGATTACGTTTCCGTGTTCGTCAGCTAAAAGCTGGAATTCAATGTGACGTGGTTTTTCAAGATATTTTTCAATAAATACTGTTGAATCTCCGAAGTTTGTAGCTGCAACAGATTGGGTGGTTTCAATTGCGTTTACAAGTTCCTCTTCACTGTAAACTGCACGCATACCTATTCCTCCACCTCCTGCTGAAGCTTTTACAATTACAGGATATCCAATTTGGGCTGCAATTTCTTTCGCTTCTTCAACATCGGTGATTCCTTCAGGTGTACCTTCAATAACAGGAACTCCTGCTTTTTTCATGAGAGCTTTTGATGTAATTTTATCTCCCATTTTGTTAATTGCGTCCCCTGTAGGACCTATAAGTTTAATTCCATTTTTTTCACATTCTTCTCCAAGTTTGGCATTTTCAGCTAAAAATCCGTAACCTGGGTGTATCGCATCTGCTCCACAGTCTTTTGCAATGCCTATAATTTTTTCTATATTCAAATAAGATTTTGCCGGTGAAGGGTTTCCTAAAGGATAACTTTCATCAGCGTATTTTGTATATAAAGAAGTTTTATCGGCATCAGAATAGATTGCGGCTGTGGTGATTCCAAGTTCGTTACATGCACGCATAACTCTTATTGCGATTTCTCCTCTATTTGCAATTAATACTTTTTCAAACATGTGAAAACCTCAAAGTAATTTTTTTATACTAATATAATATTATATAATAAATAATTATTAAATATGTTGATTTTCTATGAAAAAAATTAATAAAAAAAGGCATTTGGAAATGAAACTTCAGTCAATTCCACCTCACCCAAATCCCAAGGTTGGCCTTGAACAGTATACAACCCCTGCAATAATTTCTGCAGATTTGATTTGGAATGCAAATTCCCTTGGAGACATTGAAAATAGAAATGTTCTTGATTTGGGCTGCGGCAGCGGTATTTTTACAATTGCATCTGCGTTAATGGGTGCAAATTCAGCATGTGGTGTGGATGTGGATGAGGAATCCATCAGACTGGCCAGCCAGACTTCAGAGAAACTGGAGCTGGACAATGTAGAGTATGTTTTAAGTGATGTCTGTGATTATGATGGTGCCTTTAAAGCAGATACAATAATCCAAAATCCCCCTTTCGGATCTCAAAGGAAAGCAAAAACTGGGGTTGATTTGAATTTTGTAAAAAAGGCATGTCAACTCGAAGCCAGCGTTTTATATTCATTTCATATGGCATCAACAGAGGAATTCCTAATTGATTTTTATCAGAATAACGGTTTGAATATCACTCATATATTCAGATACAATTTCCCAATTCCGAAGATTTATGAGTTTCACACCAAAGAAAAACAAGATGTTAATGTTATTGTATTTAGAGCGTTATTTGATTTTTAATTTTCTTTTAATTTGTATTTTTTTTATTTTTTTATAACCTGAAACAATACCTTTATATAGGGGTTGTTACATATTTTATATTAATATATTCTCTGAGTATAAAAAAGTTGGTAGCATAAAAAGAAGCTACGGATATTATAATTGATATAATATTTTGTAAATGTGTAAGTCTATTTAGTGATAGCTATATAAATGTAGGGTAATCTTTATATACTTTGCTTAACATATTGTTTAGTAATGTATAAAGATGAGCTATCTATATTTATTCCAAATTCATTTCTTTCTGAGTCTAAAGACCTTAAAATTCGTACTTATAAAGTCGGGATTTTAGGAAGAGCTTTAGCTATTTTTCAAGCAGATAATGTGGTTATTTATAATGATAATCATGATAAAAATGAAGATGGAGATCTTGATGGAGATTTTATTGCTGAAGTTTTGAGCTATATGAATACCCCTCAATATCTGAGGAAAAAGGCATTCCCTATAAGACCGGAACTAAAGCATGTTGGAATTCTTCCACCGCTTAGGACTCCTCATCATCCTGTTAATAATCAGCCAGACGTGGGTGATTATAGGCAAGGTTTCACTGTAAAGAGAAATAAGAAAGGAACTTTTGTTGATATAGGTATGGATAAACTTGCATTCTGTAAAGAGCAACTTTCTGTCAAAAAAATATTTGACTTTAAGATAACTAAGATTGCTAAGAAAGAAGTAATAGTCACACCTGATAAACCAGATGACGTTTACTGGGGATATAATGTAATATCCTCTAATAAGAGTCTTAAAAATAGCTTAAAATTAATTAAACCTGATCTTGTTGTGGAAACTACAAGATATGGAGATTATATTGATTCTATTTTTGATGAATTAAAACATAAAGTAGATGAATGTAAAAGTATTGCTATTTTATTTGGTGGCCCT
>NZ_CACXXB010000004.1 GCF_902771435.1 uncultured Methanobrevibacter sp.
AATCAACAATACTCTCATATCTCAATTCTTTAGTGTTGAAGATCTCAGTAACTTTAACATCAGTTAAATTACAATCACCAGTATTAGTAACAACAATCAAGAACCTGACAGTATTATTAACAAATACACCATTATCAAGAGTTACTTTAACAACAGACATATTAGGTTTATAAACTGTAGTAGTATTATTACCAGTTTTGTTATCAGTCTGATTAGATGAAGCATTAACTTGGTTTAATAAAGTACCGTTCACTAAAGCAGTAAATACAATAGTGAAGTTAGCACTCTCACCAACAGTCAAATTACCATCATAATCGAAAACAAAGTCGCCGGATTTAGACCATCTACCAGTAGAATCAACAATACTTTCATATCTCAATTCAGCAGCATCAAAGTCTTCAGTAACTTTAACATCAGTTAAATTACATTTACCAGTGTTAGTAACAACAATCACAAATCTAACAGTATTATTAACAAATACGCCATTATCAAGAGTAATCTTTTCAACAGTCATGTTTGGATTTTGAGGAATGTAATTGTTGGTAATTGTGTAATTAGAAAGACTGCTATTAGTTACAGTAGAAGTGTAATTATCAACTGTCAACTCTTGAATAGAGTAAACAATTTCTTTACCATTAGCATAAACTGGTAAATCAGTGAAACTAGCATTCCAAACATTACCAGTACCGCTTAAAGTAACATTAGCATAATAAACACCATCAGCATATAACACAAAGGTTACGTTTTGAGGCCTATTACCATAATAATTATTATAGTCATTCCAAACTTTAGTAACATTCACACTTGTGAAATTAACCACACGAGTGTTAGTAATAGTGTAATTAGCAAGACTGCTATTGGTTACACTGGAAGTATAATTAGCAACAGGTAACTCATCAACAGTATAAACAATCGCTGTACCATTACTGTACATAGTTGGTAAATCAGTGAAATTACCAGTCCAAACATTACCAGTACCGTTTAAATAAATTCGGGCATATTCATTACCGTCAGCATATAACACAAAGGTCACATTCTGAGGCCTGAAACCATCATGGTCATCACTGTCATTCCAAACTTTAGTAACGTTGATTGTTATTTTATTGTAGACAGTTACATTAGCACTGGAATTAGTCTCGTTAGTAATATTGGACTTGGCTGTTACATTATTTATTAAAGTACCATTGGTTAATGTTCTAAACCAAATTGTAAATGTTGCATTTTCACCAATGCCCAAAACATTTTGATAAGTGAAAACATCACCTGACTTATTCCACAACGCATTATCTGTGTGGTCAAGGTATTCCAACTCGGAACTGTTATAAATCTCGTTTACGGTCACATTTCCTAAGACACGATTTCCTGTGTTGATTACAGTAATATTGAATGCAACAATATCATCAATATACAAAATTGCTGTACCGTTTAATGAATCTTTATCAACAGTCATATTAGGACCATAACTGTCAACGACAACAATAATTGTTTCATTGCTGATTTCTGTATAATAGGTTGTTTCATTATACCATGCTTTGATAAGATATACTCCAACGCCCAAATCAGAAAGGTCAATTGAGATACTTCCATCAATGTCAGTTATCGCAGAGCCGTTTCTAATTAGTTCGCCGGTTTCATTATTGTATATCTCATAATATATAACCTGATTATCTTCGAGATCATCAATGTATATGTTGGTTCCGTTGAAATTAGAATATCCTAAAACAGGAGTTAAATCTTCATTAGGTGTTCTTCTATCTTCCACTACTCCATTATGATAGAATGGGAATGTGATATTTCTTATTGTTATAGCGCTTTCAGCATTAAGGTTATGTATTGCATTAGCAATATTGTCTCCTCCTATATGGCTGAATTTAACAATTTTTTCATCTCCCACTTGATATACAGTACCATTTTCCGGAGCTGCAAGAAGATAATAGGAATGAGCTTGGTTATCATACAATTTTGAGTCATGTATGCTTAAACCTACTGTATCGCCCACATAAATTGCTGAACCGTTAGTTGCAGTGTTATTGTAGAAATCCGCCTGAACATCTACATTATGTGAACCGGTTATTAGGAAACCTCCTCCTATACCGTCACCATCGGCGATATCACCTAATGCATGATTGCTGATGAATGTTGAATTTTCAACTGTTACCTCATAACCATTTCTAACTTCTGCAAAACCGCCTTTTAGGGCAGTATTGTTATATCCATAGATTTGGTCTAATTTCAAGGTTACATCAAGACCGCCTATTCCACCACCGCTTAATTTAGCATGGTTGGATGAAATATTGTTGTTTGTGAAATATGTAATCTCTTCACCCCAACCTTCTACATAAGCTGCTCCACCAGTTGTATGGGCTTCATTGAATGTGATATTGTTGTTGGTGAAATTTGAATTTTCTCCAAATACACTGATTCCACCACCAAAGTTAGCAGTGTTATCTGATATATTGTTGTCTGAAAATGTACAGTTATTTCCAGCAGCATAAATTCCACCACCGAAACCTGATGCTTCATTAGATGATATAGTGTTATTTATGAAACTACATTCATCACCATCGACTGAAATTGCACCACCTGCACCTGCAGTTACATTGTTGTCTGTAAAAATGGAATTTTTAACAGTAACATTGTTTCCGTGAACTTGTGTTGAACCACCGAAATCTTTAGCTGTGTTGTTTTTTGATGTGATATTATCAAAAAAGGTAGAGTTTCCTAAGACGTATACAGCACCACCTTCGGATTTAGCCTGGTTATTTGAAAGGCTTACGTTAATAAAATCACAATTGTTTCCGTAAACGGCTAATCCTCCACCATTTACCTCAGCTGTGTTATTGTCCATGACACAATTTCTAACTGTATTGTCATCACCTTCAATACAAGAGGAACCACCAAATCTAGCTGTGTTATTTACAGAAGTTACATTATCAAATACATTATTGTTTCCTATAACATAAACTGCCCCACCTTGTTCAGTAGCGTTACAGTTGGATATGGTAAGATTTTCAAAAGTACAATTGTCACCACCAACGTTCAAACCGCCACCTCTCAAATCGGCTGTGTTATTGTCCAGGTTACAATTTGTAACTGTAACATTATTTCCTCTGATAAATGTGGAACCTCCACGGTAAGCGGAGTTGTTGTTTGAGTGAACATTATCGACCAAGATATTGTCACCAACAATATCAAATCCACCACCTAAACCGGAAGTCTCGTTTCTGGTTTCGTTGAAGATAGCTCTATTGTTGTTCAACTCACCGTTGAGTACTTTAACATTTGTACCATTAATGAATGCAGATCCTCCACGTTCGGCGGTGTTGTTATCTGCAGTGATACCATTTATTGTAGTACTGTTGGATAAAATGTATAGACCACCACCCATGGTACCTGCCTTGTTGTTGGATACACTAATATTGTTTACTGTACAGTTGTAACCTGCAATGTTTAGACCACCACCACGGAGTGTTGCATTGTTTCCGTCTAATACACAATCCTTAATGGATGTATTGTTTCCACGAATAAAGCTTGATCCACCACGGTAAGCGGAGTTATTAGTTGATGTAACATTGATGAAAGTACAGCCGTTTCCGACTACATCCAATGCTCCACCTAAACCAGTACCATCAGTACCGTTGTATATAGCTTTGTTACCGTTGAATGTGGAGTTTTCAACTATTGTGTTGTCACCGAGGATATATGATGAACCTCCGCGTTGAGCAGTGTTGTTAACAGAATGAATATCATAGAAATGGATTCCATCACTTTTTACGTAAACTGCACCACCATCACGGTCTGCATAGTTGTTTGAAACGTCAATATCATAGATTTGACAGTTTTCACCGGCGATGTCCAATCCACCACCTCTACCACTAGTGTTGGATCCGTTGAAAAGAGCTCTGTTGTTATCCAATGTACAGTTATGTACAAGAATATTGTTTCCTTCAATGAATGTGGAACCTCCTCTAGAAGCAGTGTTGTTGATAGAATGAACATCCTCAAATGTTGCGCCATTACCTTTAACGTAAACAGCACCACCGTCGGCACCTGCAACGTTATTGGACACATCAACATCATAGACATGACAATTGTCACCTGCAATGTTCAATCCGCCACCACGCAAAGTAGCATTGTTATTATCAAAGGTAGAATTATGAACAACAATATTCTCTCCTATGATAAATGTTGAACCACCAAGCGCAGCTGTGTTATTAACAGAATAAATGTCATATATTTCAAGGTCATTGGTTCTGATGTAGATAGCACCACCTTCACCGTCAGCATGGTTATCAGACACAGTTAAGTTGTAAACATTACAATTTTCACCAGCAAGGTCAATTCCACCACCTCTACCACTGAAACCAGTAGCAGAAGAATTGAAAGCACTATTGCCAATTAAAGTACAATTGTGAACATTGGCATTATTACCTTCTACAAATGTGGAACCTCCACGATTAGCTGTGTTGTTAAATGAATACACATCAGTGAATGATGCATCATTACCGACGACGTAAATAGCACCACCATCAGTACCTGCACGGTTATTAGACACATCAACGTTAGTTACATTACAATTGACACCTGCAACATTTAATCCTCCACCACGCAAAGTAGCATTGTTATTATCAAAGGTACAATTATTTACTAAGGTATTGTTACCACGAACGAATGCGGCACCACCAAGGCTAGCATTGTTATAATTTGCAGTCACATTAACGAGTCTACAGTTGTCACCGAGGATATCCAATGCTCCACCGATACCGGAACCTTCATTACCATTATAAATAGCACTGTTGTTATTGAATGTGGAATTCAGTATAACTGCATTGTTACCTCTAATAAATGAGGAACCACCACGAACAGCAGTGTTGTTATTTGAGGTAATGTTGTTGAAATATGCACCTTCTGTAATCAGATAAATAGCACCACCGTCGGTACCTGCTTTATTGTTTGATATGTCAGAATTTATGAATTCTGTAGGTGAAGATGTAGCGTTGATGAAAAATCCACCACCTTCAGAAATAGCGGTGTTGTTTTCAAAGCTACTGTTGAGAACTGAAACAGTTTCAATAATAAATAAGTCAACTGCTCCACCTCTGTCTGCAGTGTTATTGTAACATTCACAGTCTACAATGTCTACATGATCAATATGATACATGTGAAGAGCACCACCTTGAGCCCTTTCGTCAGCACGGTCTCCTTTAGCGGTGTTTCCGATGAATGTTGTGTTTACGTAACTTAATGATGGCCTTGGAGTTACAATATCGTCGATTGTAACGTCAATACCACCACCGTTACCGTTGAAAGCAGTGTTGTTAATTAATTCTGAATCATATGTGTTGAATCTACCTCTTAAAGCTCCACCATAAGAACCAGTATTATTTATGAAAGAAGAATTATAAACGTTTACTTCCTGTACACATGACCAGATACCTCCTCCACCGTTTGGAACGGATCTTCCAGGCCCATGACCATCTTCGAAGGTACTTAATGCTGTGTTATTAATGAAAGTGGAATTGTAGAAATTCCAGCCAGCAGCATCATTGTTTACTCTTACAGCACCACCACCGATATTAGCGGTGTTGTTGATAAAAGTACAATTATTGATTGCTCCATTAGTACCTCCTACTATATCAATGGCACCACCATAATCGGTATTGTTACCATTGATGAATGTGATGCCTTGGAGAGTTACACCATCAACATTAGTTATTGTGAATATTCCTGATTTTCCTTCAGCATTTAATACGGTACCGTCAACACCAATGATTGAAATTGGTTTATTAATTACCATTTCATCACTAAGATCATTGATATAAGTGACTCCTGATAGATAAATAAGGTCTCCAGGAGCTGCCGCATTAATGGCATTTTGAATATCGCTGAATCTATTTCCGGTAACTATATTATATAAAGGACCTTCTTTCACAAGGGATTCATCATCTGGACAATATGCCTTATAAGTATATTCGCCAAATGGGATATTGCTGTAATCATATTCTATTTGACCGTTCTCATCTGTCGGTTTTGTAACAGTATCAATTAAAGTACTGCCAGAATTAATTTCCACAGTAACATCCATGTCATTTAAAGTATATGTTGTTCCTTCTGTAATGTCAACAGAAACTCTTTTATGACCATCCCAATAACTTAAATTATTTAAATCGGCACCACCGACTATTGCATTTCCAAAATCTCCACTTAAAGTGAATATTAAAGAATCATCTCCTCTGGAAACATCCATATTTGATGTTCCTTCAAAGCAGGAGTCTGAAACCTGCAAACCTTCACCGTCACTGTAAATGCCAGTACCTTGATTAGCAGTGTTGCCTATGGAAGTAAGATTGTCGATTACAGTATCATAACAATCAGAGCCAATAGATATTCCACCACCAAAATTAGCTCTATTATCACGGATATTACAATTGGAAATATTTGCATAGTCATGCATTACCTGTATGGCACCAGCATATTGTGAAGCAGAATTTTCTACAAAATTACAATTATCAATCTTAATATTTGCAGCATCAATGTCAATGGCTCCAGCAGAACCTTCAGCCCGATTATTATTAAAATTACAATTAGTAATCTTTGAATCAGAACCATCTACATAAATTGCTCCACCAGTTCCACCCCATCTCGCAAAATTGTTTGTAAAATTACAATTGTCAATCTTGGTATTTGAACCTTCTTGAGTAATATATACTGCACCACCATATGCATATTGGCAGCTATCAAATACACAATTTGATATTGTACAATCAGATGCATCAACATTAACTGCAGAACCATACTCAAAACCTCCTTGACCGGGTACAGACCCACCTAAAGAATTAACAAATATGATATTTGTCAAAGTGATTCCGGATGCTTCAAGTTTAAAAACTTTACAACCATTATCTGCATTAATCCCGGCAGTTAAAGTTGAAAAGCTACCAGGGTTTGAACTTGTCCCACCACTAATAGTAATGTCCTGAACAGTAACCCTTATCAGGCAATTTTGATTCCACTGCTCCCAGGTGCCTCTATTGTAATCGCCACCTAAATAAACAGTATCTCCTGGGTTCAAATTATTACCCGTAGGGTCATCAAAAAAGTTCTTAATATCCTGGAAGGTATTTCCTGAGAGATTATGCACAGTTGCAGTTAAAATCTCATTATCTTTACTAATTTGTAGGTTATCCATCGCAGATTCACTCGACAGTAAACCCGACATTTCATCACTCGTTTGCGTTAATGTCATATTATTCATTGCCGAATCTTGCGATGCACTAACTACTCCCATTAAAGATACGAACAAGAATAATATCAAAATAAATAGAATTGGTTTTTTCATTCTGATATTATCTCCTCCATTATGAATACAATTTTTTACTTACCCGTATAATAAATCAAATTTATCATACCAATTTAATCACAATATATGATTAAATCATAAAAGAATGTCTAAGAATCATTTTAATTAATGAACAAAGCTAATTAAAACAAAAAATAGAAACTCCTTTACGAAGTATATATTAGAATATGAAAGTATATAAATGTTATAATTAAATTACAAAATGGACTCTAAATATCAAATAAACATCATACAATAAATTTTACAATATTTTTTCAGAAATACAAAAAAAACAAAAAATATAGTAAATGAGATTATTAACCTACATAAAAACATTAAAAAAATATGAAAATTTGGGAATGACAGATAATAATTTAGATTGAGATTTTTTAAAGTTAATATGAAAAATCTAAATTTATATTTAATTGATATAATTTACAATTAATAAATTTGAAAATTGATTTTACTCTGTAAAATTGCTTCGTCTAATCATACAATTTTAAACAATCTATTTTTTGAGTGTCGGAGTCCACAAGTCAAATTCTTTAATTTGAGGTGGAATGCCTGAATCATGATAACTTTCAAGATATCCTTCATTTGACACATAATCTTCCCCACTGCCTTCAGCAGAGTTGAAAAATTCCAAAAGGCCTCGGTTTCTGATTGCAGCATGCTTCGGCTTAAATGTCGAAGACCAGATGTAGAAAACTTTAAATACCGTATCCGGATGATATCCTCCACCTAAATCAATAGCCAGCACATCACATTTTTGAATTTTAGAAAAAACTTCTCCAAGAACATCATGAAGTCGAACATCGCCTTTTATAAATTCAACATCAAGTTTTGACATTTCCTCTACTGATTCCGGGGAGTTGTCAACAGCAATCACCCTGCATCTGTCTGAAAACAGTCTGGTTGTTCCACCGACATGACAACCCAATTCAATTATAGTATCCCCATCACCAACCAGGTTCCGAAGATCTTTTCTATAATTTTTAACATCATAACTAAGTTTAATCATGAACTATCCCTGTATTGTTGAGTTTATCTATATGCAAGTTTTCAATGTTCAGCTTTTTGAATGCATCTTCATCATATGCAAATGCAAATACCGTATTTCCCAACATTGCCATGGAACTACCTAAAATATCACTGGAAGATTTAAAATAATCAATTAGATTTTTCACTTCATCTGACATCAGGTTTATCTCATGTGAAAATTTTGAAGAAAATTCCAGAAAATTCTCCAATGTCGGATTATCCTCAAAAAGTTCCAGATATTTGTCGCCGGAATTTGAAATAACTTCCGTATAATGAGAGTCTGAAATAATATCGGATGTTTCAATCCCCCCAAAGGTTTTCCAGCCAATAAACACATCCTCATCAAATGATTTTATCTCACCGATTCCAGGAGCTCCCGGTTTTGTCCTTAAAACCATTCCATGACCTGTTTGTGCTATTACATCACCCAATCCAGCACCCAGATTGACTTCAGCCATATGTGCAATCTGGCCGCATAACTCATCGGAATAACCCAAATTTAAAAACTCGTTTAAAGCCATCGTTAAGCTTAAAGCAGATGCTGCAGATGTTCCAAATCCTGCACCGATTGGAAGTTGAATATCTTGTGTGATTTTAAAATCTGTATTTTTTAACTCTAAAATAGACAAGACTTCATCAATTACTGTTGAACCTCCCTGATTAACATCTATAATCAGATTATCTGAAGGGGAGACAGTTGTCTTCACACCTTTTGTGAGTAAAAAACCTACACCACATGACCCATTTTTTAGTTTGATTTCATGGTTTTCAATTGTAAAAAAACCTGTAATGTGGCCGGGTACAAATACTGAATTAGTCATGTAAATAAATTTGTTATCTATTTTAATTATAATTAACTAAAAAAAGAAAATGAGAAAAATTGAAAAAAAGTGAAATAAAAACTATTCATCAATCCATGCTTTTACAGTGTCTTTTACATCATATACATTTGCGCCCGGAATAGAAAGGCCGTTTTTAATTTCAGCGCCTTCACATAATTTTGCCAAATCCCTTTGTGATGAGCCGAAACCTGATCCCTCATGAGTTACAAATGGCTTTACGACTTTTCCTGTAAAATCAAGCTGTTCCAGTTGGGTAAACATTGGCATCGGCAAGGTTCCCCACCAGTTTGGAAAACCTATATAAATTGTATCGTATTCATCAATACTGGCTAATGTTTCTTTGATTTCAGGTCTTGCATCGGCTTGCTGTTCCTTTTTGGCAACATCAATGCATTTCATGTAATCTGCAGGATATTCCTCAGCCGGTTCGACTTTAAATAAAGCAGCCCCGTCCAATTCCTGAATGTATTCTGCAATCACTTCAGTGTTTCCCTTTTCAATATTTTTAAGTTCACCGCCGAAGTAGTTTTCACCGCTTCTTGAAAAATAAATAACTAAACTTGCCATAAAAATCCCTCATTACTATATTAATAAGTTATCCATATAAAAATGTTGCTAATTACAACAATTACTTTTTTAATAAAAAAAATGAATAGTTTAAAAACTATTCTTTAATTGAACGTGCTAATTCTGCACCTTTTTCAAATGCTTCAGCTAAAACATCCTCATCAGGTACAAACAATACATCCAAAGTGTCAGTTACAGTAAAACCTGCTTCTTCAAGGTCTCTTTGGAGTTTTGCAATAGCTCCTCCACCCCATCCTTTGGATGAAAAGATTAATGCGTTTTTCTCACTGCCTGTTCCTTTAAAGTTGACACAGTCAAGCCAGTACATCATGTTACCTATTCTTGGGAACGGCTTGTTCATCATTGTTGGAGCACCCAGAGCAATAGCTTTAGAGTCCAAAATGTCTGTAATTACATCATCAGGACCGTCTTCCTGCATGAAGTACATTTCAACTTCAACACCTTCACTCATTATACCTTCAGCAATTTGGTATGCAAGCTTTTCGGTTGAGTGGTGCATAGTGTCATAAATAACAGTGATTTTATCTTTACAAACTCCAGATCCCCATTCAGTGTATTTCTCTACGATTGGAGCTGGGTTTTTCCAGATTTGACCGTGACATGGAGCAATCATTTTGATTTCATTAATTAAACCTGTTTCGGTCAGTTCATTTAATTTCATTCTAAGCATTGGAGAACCGAGAGTGACTAAATTAGCATAGTATTTTTGTGCTTCCTTAAGCAAGTAGTCAACGGAATAGTCCTCATCGAATCTTTTGGAGTGACATACGTGCTGTCCGAACGCATCGTTTGAGAATAAGATTCCTTCTTCAGCCAGGAAAGTGAACATGCTGTCAGGCCAGTGAAGCATTGGTGCTGAGATGAATTTTAAGGTTCTGCCACCAATATCGATTTCATCGCCGGTAGCTACGGCATTGATTTCCAAATCTGAGAAGTTGTGGTATTGATCTTCCAAGAATTTGATACAGTTGGCGGATGCGTATATTTCTGCATCAGGATTATATTTATCAATAGTATCTCTCAAGTAAGTTGAATGATCCATTTCAGAGTGGTTTTGTACGAAAACATCGATTTTAACATCTTTTCCTTCTTGTGCAAATGCATCTTCAATTCTTGCATCCAATTGATTTTGCAATCCTGTGTAAGTATTGTCAATCAATACAGTTTTTTCTTCACCAAATACTAAATATGCATTGTATGTGGTTCCTGGAATTCCATATCCGTGGAAAGTTCTGCTGTTCCAGTGGATAACACCTACCCAGTAAACACCATCAGCTATTTTTACTGCTTTTGCTTTCATTTTTATACCTCAAAAATATTTAAGTTATATAAGTTTATATTAAATGTACTATATATAATATTATATTTATAGACAGAGGTTATTATTTTGAATAAAAGAATAGATTTACATATGCACAGTTTATTCAGTGACGGAGAATTACTGCCTTCCGAACTTGCAAGAAGAGCTTTAAAATTAAACCATGAAGCAATAGCTATTACAGACCATGTTGACTGGTCAAATGTCGATACAATCCCTGCCATTCAGGATGCTATTGACGACATCAATTCCAAATGGGACATTACCGTTGTTTTGGGTGCTGAAGTTACCCACGCTCCATGTGAATCAATCGACGGAATCGCTGCAAGGGCAAAAGATCTGGGAGCCAAAATCGTTGTTGTTCATGGTGAAACCTTAAACGAACCGGTGACTCCAGGAACTAATCGTGCAGCAGTTGAATCCGAAAATATTGACATATTAGGCCATCCGGGTTTGATAACCGTTGAGGAAGCAGAAATCGCAAAGGATAATGATATCTATTTAGAGATTTCCGCCCGCCAGGGACATTGCCTTGGAAACGGCCATGTTGCAAACGTTGCACGTGAAGTTGGAAACAAATTGCTGGTCAATACAGATACACATTCACCCGACAATATAATCACATTTGAAAAATCCTACGAAATTGCTTTAGGTGCAGGACTGACTCATGACGAAGCGATGAAAGCCATTGTTGACAATCCTCGTGAATTACTGAAATCAAAAGGAATTTTATAAAGACACTTTCAAAAAAAATAAAGAAAATATCCAATCTGCATATTATGATATATATGACACAGTTATTTTAGATGATTTTGTAACAAAAGGGAATATTATTGAAATATTGAATCCATATATTGTATGCAATTTTGAAAAATATCTTCAGGTGACAGTGAAATTTCATGAATTTGAAAAGTAATGGAATTTCCACATCAAAAGTTATGTGAAATTCTCCACGATAAAAAATCATTTACATGTTATGTTTGAAACCAGTTTTAGAAAATTTTTTAATTGTTCTGTTTGAATTCCAACAAATTAATACAATCACTAATACACAAATACTCCATCAAAATGTTAATCGCTTTTAGGAAATCTTGATCTGCACTAACAAACTTAAGATTTAATTCAGGTTTATTTTTGCAGAACTCATTAGCATCAAATAGAATATTTTCATCAGAACCATGCAATAGATAATCCCTAAGCTTTTCTTTTTCAATCATATCCATAATATCTTTATCTTTAATGGTATGATTTGGCACAATTTTCAAATAATTAAATGTCTTCTGTTTATTTTTATTCTGAACTGATTGGAAATCATTTTGAAATAATGAAAATTTATTTTTCACATCAAAGGCATCATGATATTCATTAAAACCTAGTTTTTCCCAAATTATTCTTAATGCCTGCCGCATATCTTCAATATCAAATTTGCTTTTAGGTTTAACCCTATTAAGAAATCTGTAAACATCATTAAAATAAATGAAATTATTGTCTGAAAAATTTTCAAATAATCTACATAACATCAATAGAAAATAATCATATTCTTGACAGTTCTCATTAAACACATTTTCAACTTCTTTTATAACATTATCCGAACAAAAATAATTTTCTGAAGAAATGAAATTATTAGATATTATATTTAATGAATCCCATGAAAAAATATGACTCACAATAACATTTGAATCAAGAAAATAATTCATAGTTTCACCTAAAGATTTCTGTTACTTCCCCGACCAACTCATCATATTCATGTGAGCAAATATAAATATTTGAATAAAAAAACTCCTTTTTTTCAAAATAAAATTTCTTAAATAACTCAAATTCATTCGTATAATCATTTAAAGTAGAATTTCTTAAATGAGTTATTTTAATTTTAATCAAATTACAAAATAATACACTTAAATCATGGACAAAAGAAGAATACAAAATATAATATTTAATATTTCTTAGAATATAATTTATCATATTTCGTATTGACAAATAGAAATAAAATTCTTCTTGAAATAATTCTAATCCTTCAAGAGTTTCTGCAATATCATCACTTAATTTGATAATTAGATTTAATTTATTAATAAATTCATTATCATTAGAATAACTTGTAACTAAATCATCCAAAGAAGTTTCATTTAGTCTAATTGAAGAAAATTTATCATAAATACTATCTAAGAGACTTTTTAAATCATTTACAATACTATTTAAATCAATAATGTTTTTATCATTCATATCCACATACATTTTTATCACATAAACAATGGTTTTTAAGTTATTAAGTTATATAATCTCCATTATTTAAGTATTTTTTGGAAAAAATGACTTCAATTTTACATACTCAGACAACTTTTTGTCTAAATTAAAAAATAACTATTTTAGAACTTTATATTTTAAAATTAAGTCCTTACCCAAAGTATAAGAATCAGTCAACTCCAATCTGACAGCTTCTTCCATGGTGTCAAATCCTTCACCATCAAAGAAAGTCTTTGCATTAGCTCCTCCAACAACCATCGGAGCAACACAAATGCTTATCTCATCAATAAGTCCTGCTTTAATCATGGAAAAGTTTAGGGTAGCTCCCCCTTCAAGCATCAGCTTTTCAATTCCTTCCTCATGAAGATAGCTCATAAGAGATGTCAAATCAACCCGTTTATCACCGCTCCAGAAAAACTTTACACCGCGCTTTTTGAATGTTTCATATTTATCAGAAGCCATAAACTCATCTTTATACTCATTGGCGCATGCAATTATTGTTTTTGCATCAGAATTGGTTATTCTGGCATCCATCGGGGTGTTGCATTTGCTGTCAACAACCACACGGACAGGATTATCTTCGGGATTTGCGTCAATTTTGTGGACTGTCAGCCTTGGATCATCGGCAAGTACAGTTCCTATTCCAACCATTATCGCATCACAGTCCTTTCTGATTTCATGAACCCTTTTCAAGTCCTCTTCACCAGAAATGTTTGAACTACCTGTTGCAGTTGCGATTTTGCCGTCCAATGTCATTGCAGCATTCAATATTACATATGGCCTCATATTATCATCCTATATGATAGAACATTTCCTTAATTTGTAGGAAATTCACTAATGTCTGATTTTCAAGCATTCCAGGCATAATCAATGCTACAATAATTCCCAAAATTCCAAATACAATTCCAATTCCCCAGATTATCTTAACTGCATCTTTTTCAGCAATCGGTTTTCTTAAAATTAATCTGATTAATGATTTGAATCCGACCTCAGGCCTTACCAATTTTCCTTCATCGTTAATCTGTGTCGGTTTTTGTTGGGAACGGTTCATTACTCCTGCTGAATAGAATTTTAAAGCTGCATCAATAATGTTCGGCATCATTACAATAAGTGCAATCAGTTTTACCCTTCCAATAAATGCAATACATACGATAGCTGCACCAATAATCAATGTACCGGTGTCTCCCGGAAAGATTTGAGCCGGATATCTGTTAAAGTATAAAAACGCAGCCAATGCTCCAAGCATACTCATGGATATGATTGTTACATCATATTTTCCTAAAATAATACATGCAATAGTCAGTGATGTCATTGAAATAACACCCAAACCTGATTCGATACCGTTTAGACCTGCCAGCATGTTGGTCAGGTTAGCTCCGATTGACAGTGCTATCGGAATTGTAATCAGATACAATATACCCACGTTTGGAGGTGCCGCCCACATCAACGGAAGGCCAGCAATAAACAGCAGGAAGAATTTGGATTTTGATGAAAGCGCAAGCAGGTCATCCAGAATACCAATCATTCCAACAAGAAGTATTACAACCAGAACAATGAGCAGTGGAAACGCCAGGATTTCATGCATATAAATTCCTGAAAACATTCCAAGCACAAATCCGAATATAATACCGAATCCGCCCATTTCAGCTACAACAGGCTTCCAGGATTTGTGAATGTCCTTTCCTACAATATCTGCTTCTTCAAGCTTTTTAATAATTTTAGGCATAAATAATCTGGTCATTGAAAAAGAAAGTAAACCACAGATTATAGCTATTACATATAAAGGAAGTTGTGGTAAAATCATCATATTTAATTATATTTCATTCATTATTAAAAAAAGTAATTATTTTTTATTTAAAATATAATAAACAGTTCTTAAAGGAATATCTAATTTGTTTGAAATTTCTTTTGCAGATAAACCTTCACTTTTAAGGTTTTTAATTTCGGCGTGATTGTATTTTCTTTTTCTGTTATCAAAATTAGCTTCACCTTTTCTTAAAAGGTAATATACTCTATTTAAAGTGATGTTTAATTTTTCAGAGATTTCCTTTGGTTTTAATCCTTCATCTGACAGTTTTAAAACTTCAAATTCGGCACCGTTGGTTTGTGATTTGGCTCCCCAGTTATATTTTTTGACCACTTCAATATCAAGCTGTGAGAGTGCGTCAATATATGTCTTTGAGGTTCTTTCATAAACGCTTGGAGAACAGGTAATCTCACACAGGTTGGGATACTTCTCTATCAGCTCCACAATCATTGAAGAGGACAGTGCTTTTGTAATATGAATCGTAGTTACATCTTCATCCATATTATCACTATTTCTTAATCAGATCAAGGAATTTTTTAGATTTGTCGCTTTTCGGATTTCTGATTTGGTCTATGTTTTTTAATTCCTTTTTGATTTTGGATTCGTTGACGTTTAATGCATTGCTTATTTCTTCCAAGCTGATTTGTGAGTTCTGGTGTATCAGTGCGGCTCCTAAAGCCACATAGTTGAACTTGATGTTTGAACTTCTGGACTGCTTATCAAACTTGAATTTTTCATAAAGCAATAAATCCATTTCGGGAATGGTTATGATTTTAATATCCGTGAATGCATTGAGGGTTTCTATAACCTTTGAATAGGTGGTTTTGAAAACTTTTCTCTGTTCACGGTCCAATTCCACCCTGATATATGGGAACGGACCTGTGATAATTCTACGGGAGTTGTTTGAGGTTGTTAGATAATATCTGAAAATATCCCACATTATCAGTGCAGAAGCTATATTTTTAAATGTATTCTTATAAATCGAATCCCTGATTTTCAAATCACGGCTTAATGATCTTTTAAGATTTCCAAACTTATCCGCATAATTCAGTTTTATGAATTCATTTTGGATTTGTGACTCCCTCCACTTTTCAATGGAATTTGAATCATATTTGTCGATAAAGTCAGGAGTCTGATTCTTATATTTTGAGATTATCTCATAATACTTGTTTAATCTTTTAAAATCAGTAAGTCTTCTTTTTAGGATGTCATCCTTAATTTCATGGATGATGGATTGTGAATACTTAACATAAGCAATAGCAAGAGCTGTCCTTGCATGCTTGTCATCAATTATGGCTGGTTTGGTTTTATGAAACCTCAGAGCTTCAATTCTGACATTCCGACCGTATTGTCTCTTTACTTCCTCCTCATAATTGCTTACATATTCAGAGCCCAGGGAAACATTCTTTCTTATTAAACGGTTATTCTTATCCCTGAATCTGATTACAAGTGAAATGGTTTTTACAATACCTTTACGTTCCTGTTTTAGAATGTTTAGAACCTGTTTGAATGATTCTCTGGCATAAGGTGAGAATTCATTCATCAAAACCATATAATTTCCTGAAAGAGGCAAAAAGGGGATTATCTCCAGTCTGAATGTAGCTTCCTTATTGATTTTGAATGTAAAGCCCTGTGATCCGCAACTGCATTTAGCTTCCCTTTGCTTATATTCATCTATGGAATATTTTTTGTAACATGAATTGCACTTTACATATCCGAATTGCTCAAGATTTCCTATTGCAATTTTATGAGAGTCAATGGCTGATTTAACCCTATCCAAGATATTTTTCTTGGAGTTTGCCTTCATTCTGAATATCTGATTGTGGCGGGAGTTTTCACCTACCTCTTCAAGTGATACGTCTGCCACAGCCTTTGTACCGTATCTGTTCAGAGATGTAAAAGGGGTTGTGTATCCCTGTGCATCCATGTCATCCTTTAAGTTTTGCAAATAGTTTAATCTGTCAACTAGCTTAAAGTAAAGACTTTTGAAATTGTCAAACTCGTCAATATCATCTAGAACAATTGAATCGTTTGCTATTTCTTTTAAGTAGTTCTCGGCTTTATTTACTAGGACAGATTCTTCCATTTTAATCTAATTTTATTGAATTCTTTCGCCGACGCTTCCATTTTCATCAGGTGAGAGCAATGCTCCTGATGCACCGGTTGCTAAAATCATACCTTCGGATAATGTTCCGAATAATTTTGCAGGCTGAAGGTTAGCTATTACACAGACTTTTCTTCCGACTAATTCTTCCGGAGAGTAGAATTTGGCAAGTCCCGCAACGATTTGTCTTGGTTTTTCTTCTCCAATGTCAACCTGTAATTTTAACAGTTTATCTGATTTTTCGATTTTTTCCGCTTCTTTTACTTCGCCTATTTTAATTACAAATTCGTCAAATTGATCTATTGTTACTAAATCAGTCATAGTTTCATCCTCATTTTCATTTAAGTTTTCTTTTAATTTAGCCTTTTGAGCTTCAATTTCCTTATCTTCAATCTTTTTGAATAAAGGTTTTGCCTTGTTGATTTCATGACCTACAGGCAACGGTATTTTAGCATCCTCCCAATTATCCAAACTGTCTATATTCATTATATCTGCGATTTTATCCGCTTTTGTTGGAAGGAACGGTTTTAATGTGTAAGCTAAGGTTTTTGCTAATTGATTGGATAAGTGTAAACAGTTAGCTGCCTTAATTTTGTCTTCTTTGATAGCTTTCCATGGTTCTGCATCGTTGAAATATTTGTTTCCTTTTTTGGCTACCTTAAATATTTCAAGCAAAGCTTCCCTGAATTCATAATTTGCTATGTATTCTCCGGCTTTGTCTGGAAGCTCCTCAATTGCAAGTCTGAATTCCTCATCTTCATCTGTAGGATTTGTATATTCGGGGATTTTGCTGTCAAACTGCTTTTTGGTAAATACAAAAGTTCTGTGCAGGAAGTTTCCGATTACATCAGCAAGCTCATCATTGTTTCTTCTCTGGAAGTCATCCCATGAAAAGTCTGAATCCTTATTTAAAGGAGCGTTGATTGTCAGATAGTATCTGAGCAAATCAGGTTCATAGTCTTTGACAAAATCAGCTATCCATATAACCCAATTTTTACTTGTTGACATCTTTTCCCCTTCAAGGGACAGGAATTCACCTGCATAAATCATATCAGGCAATTTGCAGCCGTATGCCTTGAGAAGTCCAGGCCAGAAAATTGAATGGTGGTAAATGATGTCCTTTCCGATGAAGTGAACCACATAGTCATTCCAATAGTCCTCCCATTTAATGCCAGATTGCTCAGACCATTGTGAAGCAGATGAGATGTAACCAAGGAATGCTTCAATCCAAACATATAATACTTTGCCTTTGGCTTCATCAAGAGGTACAGGAATACCCCAATCCATATCACGGGTCAAAATCCAGTCAGTCAAACCTTCGTTCAGCCAGTTTATGGCATAGTTTTTTACATTGGCAGGAAGGTTTTCATTGGTAGTGATGTATTCCTTCAGGTCATCTTCAAATTCGGACAATTTGAATGCATACTGAAATGTATCCTTGATTATTGGAGTTGTTCCACATGTAATGCAGTGAGGCTCATCAAGTTCTGTCGGATTCAATGCTTTTCCACATTTTTCACAGTGATCGCCTCTTGCTTCTGAACCGCAAACCGGACATAACCCTTCCACATATCTGTCAGGAAGGAATTTGTTACAGTTCGGACAGTACAGCTGCTGGATATCCTCTCTGTAGATAAATCCGTTATCGTATAAATCCTTAAAGAAATGTTTTGCAATCTCATAATGTTTTTCATCGGTAGTTCTTGTGAAATTGTCCAATGATATGTTCATTGATTCGACATCTTTAACAATCATATCGTGATATCTTTTTGAAATTTCAATCGGTTTTTTGTTTTCCTTATCTGCCTTTACTGCAATTGGAGTTCCATGCTCATCTGTAGCGCAAACCAGTAAAACATCATTTCCAACCATTCTGTTGTACCTGGCAAAAATATCTGCAGGCAGATATGTAGAACGGATATGGCCTAAATGACATGGTCCATTTGCATAAGGAAGTGCACATGAAATAAAAATCTTTGACATTTATCTAATCCCCTTAATTATTTTAAACATGATATAATTATGTTACTCATATATAATAAAATTAATATTTTTGACCGTGCAATTTATAGGGATTGGATATTTGAAAAAAAATTAATTTCAAAAATTTGAGAAATCAATCAAAACATCAACCATTCAAATCTAATTCAATATTGACTCTAAAAATGAGTTACTTATTTAATCTATAAAATAAAGAGTTAAAAACATGGCTGAAGTTTCATATATCAACCCGTTGTCAAACGAAGGAAGACAGATTATAAGACAATACGGGGATTTAAATCAAATATTTGATGAAGACGAATCGATGGTCGACACAATCATCCATACAACCAACCAAAGAATATCCGACGATTCAATAATCCCAAAATCCTATGCTGATTATGCCATTAAACGTATCCAATGGGCAATCGAGAAAAAGAATAATAAGAATTTCGTTCAGGCTGAATTTGAATACCTTACAAATTCAGATTTATTCACACAGGATGTTGTCGTCTTTCACATTTTATGTCAGGCAATAGCCATCCAGTTTAATTTGGGTTCACGTGAAACAAGGCTTTTTGTTGAATCCCAGGGAACACTTATTTTAGAGAGATTGGCTAAAATACCCCCAATGACCAGAGCTGAAATAATCGATGAAGTTCTTGATGAAGTAAAAGTCGACGGTTCCATCCATTGGAAGTCATTGCGTGACGTTGTCGGGTCCAAAAAGCTTAAACTTACCGATTTATTAATTGACAGGGGAGACATAATTCTTCAGCAGGAAGACTTTTTAGAAAGATTCAGTGATAATTTTAAAGACAGAAGTCCTGAGAGAATGTACGGAATACTTGTAGGTGACAGCGTTAAGGAACAAATCCTATCAAGATTAATAATGCAAAAAACCGAAGAGTACATTGCCAGAATTAAGGAAATGTCTGCAAGAATCGAAATCCATCCCGCCATCATTGAAATAGGTGAAAATCTAAAAGAGTTCATACCGGATGAAACCAGCAAATACAATCAGTATTATGCAGGAAGCGGAGGGCTGTTCGGCTCAGTTGAAGCAGGAAAATTAAACCCTGAAGCGTTTCCACCATGCATTAAAGCAACCGTTGAAGGAGTATCTTCCGGTGGACGTAATGATGCAATTGTACTGTTACTGACTTCGTTTGCTTCATACGCAAGACTATATCCTAGAATATTTGCATCAGATGAAACCGTTAAAGTATCAGACATGGATCCCGACCTGTCAATTACCGAAAATGAGATTCTACCGTTGATTTTTGATGCTGCAGACAACTGTACACCACCTTTGTTTGAAGACCAACCTCAGGAAAAAATAAACATCATATCAAAACTGGGCTTTGGAATGCACGATAAGGTCGACATCAACCATGAAGGCGAAACAAAATGGTACACTCCAATGAGCTGCGAGAAAATAAAAATCCATCTGCCTCATCTATGCCATCCTGACAAGTCATGCAAAGGCATCAACAATCCCCTATCCTGTTATAGCCGCAAAAAATTCCAGCTTGACAAGGAAGCACCTAAAGAGTAGATTCTGAAAATTTGAATGGATTGTGGTCTTCATAGATTGCATCATAATACTTGTTTAAAATCTTTGATTCCCACATGTTATAGTTGGCCCGTTCGTTTTTCTCGAAATTATAAGCCAATATTCCAATGGTACGCTCGTACTCGTCAATATCCTTATTTTCACAAAAATCAGTAATTATATCCGGAATGTATTCACAGGGGTCATCACTGCTGAATTCCAGAAATTCCTCATATTCGCTTTTGGAAAAGAAATCCTCTTCACTAACCGGCTGTTCATGAGATTCAATTGTGAATAATTCAATGTAAATTTCAGTGGCCAAATGCAGCTGATTAAAATCAACACCCAATCCATAAACATTTCCGGTTTCCAGATTTAGGACAGTGTGGCCTGTTTTAATGCCTGCCTGCCAATTGTCATAAGCCGGCTTTACAATCTCTTCGGGAGATAAACCTGATAAAACTGTTTTTAAGTGTTCGACACCAATTACTTCTACAAACTCTTCCATGCAGTTATATTTCATAATTATTAATAATAAATTTTTTTAAAAAAAAAAGAATGGGAAGAATTAATGTTGAACGCCTAAATCATTTCATTTAATAGGATTAGCCAAAGACCACAATTGCACAAAAGCACACATCAAATAAAATAAATACTTTGAAAATAAAATTATAATCATGTTTTCAAAAGCTACAATAAAAGAGCGAAGACAATATTACCGGGAGGAATGGGACCCTAAAGACTTGCCTGAATTCATCTCCAAAGAAATTAAAAAAAGAGAGTTCGGTTTTGACCATAACGGAAAAGGTCCTAACGACAGATACAAAGTCTTTAGAGGAACTGAATCTTTAAGAAAATTCCTACGATATAAGGCGCCATTTGCAGCATACATTTCAGTAGCTTTTTACAATAATCCCAGAAGAAGGGAAGACTGGCTGAAAGCCGAATATATTTTCGATGTTGATGCAAAAGACATTCCAATCAGGTCATGTCAATGCGATGGTGTATGTGAAATATGTCTTGGCGAAGCTTTGGAAATTGTTAACACACTCATTGACACTCTGGAAGGGGATTTGGGTCTTAAAAATATTCATTTGATATATTCAGGAAGAGGATATCACATAAGGATTCTTGATGAGGAGATGATGGTTGCAAACAGCGAGCTGAGGTCTGAAGTATTGAAGTATGTTGCGGGAGCGGAAGTTCCTAAATCTCAATTCATAAACTCAGAGATTTCCAATAAGAGTTTTAACTTTGAACACTTCTCAATTCCAATAGGATATTCCAAAATATTTACAGATAAGGTCAAATTCAATATCCAGCATCTGGTTGGCAATGAAAAGCTTGACGGAATCAATCCCAAGTTAATGAAGGACATTATGGCTTCAAGACATCACCTTGAACAGGACAACTGGGGACTGTTTAAAAGTGAAATCGGACCTAGGCGCTATAAAAATCTTGTTGAAGCCATGGCAAGAGTCAATCTGGCAACAATCGATGCAAAGGTAACCATTGACCTGAAAAGGATTTTAAGACTTCCTTCATCACTTCACTCAAAGGTCAGCATGAAATGTATGGAAGTTAAAAACAGAGAGACATTCGACCCATTTGACAAAGCCGTTCCAAAATTTGTCTATGAAAGAAAAGGTGTTTAAAATGGAAGATATTTTAAGTGATATTTTAAGAAAAAGTCCTCATTTTGATGAAATAAATGAAAATAGATTCGTTCCTGAGTATTTAGGTTTGATTGTGAATGGCGTTGTCGTATATCATGTAAACTGGATAGACATTGTAGAAAATGAAGTGATATTCATGCACAAGGACATCCAAACCCATCCGATTGTCTCCATCGTCCTGGATAACCTTAACTCAATGATGATCATTACCAGTGACGGAATAAAAAAAGTATTGTAATCAGTCTGTACTGAAACATTTGTCTATTATTTTTCGAGAAATCACATCAGGGGCATCATCGGCAGGAACAACATTCCAGTTATAAGTGAATTTCTGTGACCTTTCACGGTTTTCCCTAAGTGATTCAATGTTTTCAAACATTTCCGTTTCTTCATCACGTGAACTGATTCTTCTAAGTGACTCTTCAGGAGTGATATCCAAAAAGAACATGCAGTCAGATGTCGGAAGAACGAATGATACAATCTTATAGGTTATTGTATTAATAATATCCGGAAGATACATTACCGCCAGGATATACCTTGAAAAGATTACTACATCAACATCACTGTTGTAATAGTACATGTGAACTGACCTGATTGCATCAAGACCGAAATAAATTGTAGCTTTAATGTGATTTAATTTTCCTGTTTTTAAGAGAGCCTGTTTTGATTTTCTACCGAATTTATTGTCAGAACACGGATGGGAACGAATAGTAACATCCCTTCCCTTTTTTTGGTATGCTTCGGCAATCAGATTGACCTGTGTGTCCTTGCCTGAACCATCCAATCCATCAATAACAATAAATTTATTCATATCATCACTTAATCAGTCAATGGGATAAAATTCTGTGTATTTTGAATTCCTCTCTACTGGATTACGGTTCAAATCCTTAACCATCCTGGATAGGAAATCAATAGAGGCATCTACACCATCTGGTGCTCCGGATGCTTCAGACAGTTCATCTCCACCTAATGTACCGCCCAAATCATTAGCACCTGCAGTCAGTATGACCTGTGCAAACCTGAATCCCAATTTTACCCATGACACCTGGATATTAGGGATAATGTCTCTAAGCATTAGTCTTGAAACTGCATATAACTTTAAATCCTGAGTTCCTGTAGCTCCAAGATCAGAGTTACCTTCTAAAAATATTGGAGCGTATTCACGCATAAATGTCATTGGGATGAACTCTGTAAATCCTCCAGTATCCTCTTGAATTTGTCTGATAATATCAATGTGTTCCACCCTTTCCTCTAAAGTTTCAACATGACCGTACATTATTGTTGCTGAGCCAGGAATTCCGACTTCCTGAGCTGTTTTTACAATATCAATCCATTCAGCCACACTAACCTTTTGGGGACATATTATTTCCCTTGACCTGTCTGTCAATATCTCTGCAGCTGTTCCCGGCAATGTGTCAAGACCTGCATTCTTAAGTATTTCAAATCCTTCCGCAATGTCAATTCCGGAAACCCTACAGGCATCCCTGACCATTGTAGGTGAAAAACCGTGTATTGCAACATCAGGATGTGCATCCTTCAGCAAAGTCAACAGATGTACATAATAGTCAATATCAGCATCTTTAAGCACACCACCCATCAATGTGAATTCACGAGCGCCGTTAGCCACGGCACCTTCCGCCTTGGCCAGAATCTGCTCGTCATTCAAGATGTAGGCATCAGGGTCATCGGCATCCTTTCCGAATGCACAAAAACTACATCTAACAGTGCAGATATTTGTAAAATTGATATTACAGTTGTTAATGAATGTTACGTCGTCTCCAACGAGTTTGTGTCTTAAAAAATCAGCAGTTGCAAGTAAAGGGTATAGTTCTGGCCCTTTAATATTCATTAAATGATTAGCTTCCTCAACAGTGATTGATTCATCCAATGATTTTGTTAGAATCCTTTCTGTTTTAGAAGAAATGGGTAGTTTATCAAACATGATTTTATATAAGTTAAAAGTTAAATAAAAAGGTTACTATTAATTATAGTTATTTTATGAAAATATAGATTAATTAAAGTTAAATTATAATAAAATTATTCATGATATGCTGAATTAAATGATTATTTATAATTTAAATATATTTTTATACTATTTTAAATAAAATAAGTTAATATAAATAATGATGTGATATGATGGATAGTAGTGAAGCTATTTATGATGGACTTAAAGACAGCGGAATCGATTTTATTGTAAGCGTTCCCTGCGTAAACCTATCAAAATTATTGAATATGATTGATGAAGATTCAGAGATAATCCATATTCCAGTTACACGTGAAGAGGAAGGAATTGGAATATGTGCAGGAGCATATCTCGGCGGGAAAAACCCTGCAATTCTGATGCAGAATTCAGGACTTGGAAACTCAATCAATGCATTGAAATCCCTGATGGAACTGTATGAATTTCCACTTTTAATGATAATGAGCCATAGGGGAACAGAAGGCGAAAACATATGCGGACAGGTTCCTATGGGCCAGTCAACTCCAAGAATTTTGGAAGGCATGGATTTCAAATTCTTCAAACCAGGAAATCCTGAAGGAGCATATGAAGACATAATTGAAGCATGGGACTTATCCACAGAAGAGGGAAGACCTGTCAGCGTACTATTGGAGATAAAATACTGGTGATAACATGGCAAGATATGAAGCTATCGAAGATATAATGAAAAACATTGACGATGAACTAATAGTCTGCAATATCGGATTTCCATCAAGAGAATTATACGAAATTGACGACAGGGATGAAAACTTCTATATGATTGGTTCAATGGGGCTTGCCTCATCAATAGGTTTAGGACTGGCACTGGCAAGACCTGATAAGGACATAGTTGTCATTGACGGAGACGGATCACTTCTGATGAACATGGGATCACTTGTAACTATTTTTGCTGCAAACCCTTCAAATTTAACCTGGATTGTTATTGACAATGGCGCCTATGGTTCAACAGGCAATCAGGACACCTATGCACAGCTAATTGATTTGGTTGAAATTGCAAAAAGCGTCGGATTTAAAAACAGCTATGATTTTAAGGACATTGATTTAAAGGAGATAATAGCCAGCGAAGATGCAAGCTTTATCGTCTACAATACAGAATCCGGCAATTCAAAAGCACCAATCATTGATTTGACACCAATTGAAATTAAAAAAAGATTCATGAACGCCATCAAATAGCAATGGCTACATTGAATTCTATTTTTCCTTAAAAAAACCATCATCAAATCCATATTAGACTAAAAAAAAGAAAAAAATGCAAATTAGTTAAGCACTAATTTACAGTGTTCTCAGCTTCGTCCAGCTCTGCAATTTTAGCATCAAAATCATTGAATTTACGGGCAAGACCTGAGAAATAAGGGATATAAACTTTTGAGAATGTGAGTCTTTGAGAATCTTCTCCCAACTCTTCAATTCTGTCTTTAACACGCTGTATTTTACGTTCAACCTCATCATACATCAAATCACCAGGGAATTCACCGATGAACACTCCGTCAGCACCGTTATCCAGTGCATAGTGAATATGCTTTGGACTTACACGATTTACTGAAATGACTTTAATGATATGGATTGATTCCGGATATTTGAGTCTGTTAACTCCAATGTTATCAGCTGCAGTGTATCCGATGTTATCTAAAAATACAAGTATCATGCGCTCGCCCTCTTGCTTTTTAGACAATACTCCCTTGATGGTAGCCAATATCTTTTCGTCAATGTTACCGTTTACATGAATAGCCCTCTGGTTACATCCAACAAGACATTTACCGCAACCGGTACAGCTCATAGGATCTATATAGATTTCATCATTCTGAATGCTCATTGATTTGTATTTGCAACGTTTGATACATTCGCCGCAAACGGTACACTTTTTAGTATCGATTTCAGCAATGAACGGTTCTATTTCCACACCGCCATAATTATATTCGCTGACCTTTGCTGCTGCGGCTGTCGCCTGCATGATTGAATCTGTTATGTCTTTTGGGTCATGTGCCGTTCCGCAGACGAAAATTCCCTGAACATCAGTGGCAATCGGCTTGATTTTCGGATGGGATTCCTTGATAAAACCGTCTTCAGTTGTTCCGACATTCAGGATTTCAGCTATTTCCTTTGTACCTTCTGACGGTTCCATTGCAGTAGAAAGCACTACCATGTCCGCCTCGATTTCTACAAATTCCCCTTTTAGGGTATCTTCAGTCCTTACTATGAAATTGTCTCCTTTTTTGACCACTTCACCAGGACGGCCTCTCAAGAACCTCACTTCATTTTCCTGAGTGTGCTTGTAGTATTTTTCAAACATTCCAGGAGTTCTGATATCCGTATAGCATATTAAAACATCAGTATCAGGATATTTGTGCTTTATGATGTTTGCATTCTTTAGGGCTACAGTACAGCATATCTTTGAACAGTATTTATGTCCGTCCGGCTTTTCATCTCTTGAACCGACGCACTGTATCATTACAACACGTTTTGGAACTTCACCGTTTGATTTAAGGAGCTTTCCTTTTGTAGGACCGTTAACTCCTGTGATACGTCCCAGTTCTGATTGGGTTATTACATCATCATATCTTGTATAACCGTATTCAGGACGCTTGTCCATGTCAAACAGCTTATGGCCTGTCGCCACGATAATTGATCCTACCTGAAGAGGAATCCTTTCAGGCTTTCCTCTTAACTTGATTGCCTTCATGGTACATGCCTTTACACAGTTACTGCATTTAGTACAGTTGTCCATGTCAATTACATAGCTTTCAGGATAAGATTGACCGAACGGTCTGTAGATTGCTTTTCTTGTGGAGAGATTGTCATTCCAGTCATTCGGAACCTCCACTTCACATGCCTCTGCACATTTTCCGCATGCGATACACTTTTCAGTGTCAACATATCTTGGGGATTTCTCTAAAATCAGATTATATGTTCCTGCCCTTCTTTCAGCTTCAATGACCTTAGTGTTTGTTAAAACGCAAATGTTTTCATTCCAGACAAGCTCGTTTAGAATTGGATTTAATAGACACATTCCACATTCTTCAGCTATTTTTACCGGCGAGAAAACCTTACCTATTTTGGCCATATGTCCTCCGATTGATGGGGACTGCTCTATCAATGTTACCTTGATTCCCTGCTTTGCAAGTGACAGCGCAGCATTCATTCCGGCAATTCCCCCTCCAATGACAGCAACTTCGTCCGGAGTCTGGCAGTAAATCGGATCCACCGCATCGGATTGCTTTACCTTTTCAATAGATGCATTTATTAGAGTAATTGCTTTGTCAGTTGCCTTTTGCCTGTCATCGTGAACCCATGAACATTGCTCACGTATATTTGCCATATCCATCAAATAGGGATTTAGAGGTTTTACATAGTCCTGGAAAGTTTTTTCATGAGAAATCGGTGAACATGCCGCAACCACAACACGGTCAAGGTCATGGTCAAATATTGCATCACGAATTATCTTACGGCCATTTAAGGAACATAAGTTCTCAAACTGCCCAATGAATTCCACGTCAAGCTCCTGTCTGACCCTGTCCAAATCAACAATATCTGCAATATTTCCTCCGCATTCACATAAAAACACGCCAACTTTCAAATCACCCCTCATTTTTAAACCTCCTTAAACTCCTTGATTACTGAATCTATCGGCACGGTATGGGCTTTTTGTCCAATTACCTTATCCAAATCTCCTCCCATAGCAAGTGCCAAAAATTGTGTTATATTCAGGTGTATTGCCCTGAAGTTTCTTCCTTCACGTTCCCCAATCAGATGCTGATACCTGTCAAACTGAATATGGCAGTTCGGACACAAATGAACCAAAATATCAACATCCTCATCTGCTATTGCATTCATCTTATCTGCTGTAGCATTAAATGACAAATCCGGATTGGAATACCTTTGTCTGAAACCTGTTCCGCAGGTTGCCCTTTTATGGTCATACCATCCGATTGTCTCACATCCACATTCCTCAATAAGCTCGTCCATGATGTTTGGATCTCTTACGCCACCAATAGTGTCTTCATAGTGCACTTTGCAATAATGACATCCATGATGAGTAGCTATTGTATAATCACTTAAATCATATTTAATATTGTCCTTTATTTTATCTTTCTTTCCGTAAAGGATATCAACTACATGAAAAATGTTTTCTGTAGGATTCAAATCATCCTTTTCGTATTTCAAGTGAGATAGACCGTTTTCATCAAATAATCTGTTAATGTGCTCTCTTAAATCATCTTTTTTGTTTAATAATTTTACTGATTTTTTGTTGATTGCATAACAGGTTGCGCACATCATGACAATGTTCGGCCTTCCAAGTTCTTTAGCTATTTTAAAATTACGTGCACCAATAGCTGATGTGTCTATCTGGTTGAATACATCAGAATAATGCCCAAGACCTGTGCAGCATGTCTGTTTTTCTGAAATTGCATAGTCAATTCCGAGCTTATCGAAAACGAATTTTGTTGATGCCTCCACTCCGGGATATTCAACGCTTACAAGACAACTTCTAAAAAGTAAAATGTCCTTATCAGGAATGTTCTTCATTGTCTCCCTCCTGAGATGCTCTTATTTTTTCAATCTTTGCTTTAAAACCAGTTATTGTTAATATTTTACTGACCTCATCTATTACATCATCAGACGGCATTAATGGAGGGTCCAACTCCAGTTCATTTCTTATTTCATCCAGATGCTGTCTGAAGTCCCACCATCCCGGAACATCACGGTCAATGTCTGTGAAAAATATTTCAGGAATTGCTCCAATTGCTGCAGTGAAGTATGAATCTGCAAAGCCCATATATTCATAGAGCTTTTCATATCCCATTTCATTTTCGATTGCAATCTGCTTTAGAATCTGATTTACTTCACATACGCTGTTTCCGACAGGACAAACGCTGTGGCATGTGTAGCAGTAAAAACAGTTCCAGATATTATCATCCTCTAAAATTGTTTCATCACCATCCAAGACCCTTTCTATAATTTCACGGGGATTATAATCAGAGTGGCGGGCAGCAGGACATGTTGATGTACACATTCCACACTGGACGCATTTCAAAACTCCCTCATCTTTTGAGTTTTTTACATCATTAATGATTTCCACTGCAAACTCGATTGGCGAATCTGTAATCTTCTGTTGGCTGGACAAATTTACACCTCATAACTTAAACTCTTTTGATTCAATCATTTTCTTCAATTTTAAGGACAGCTTATTTCCCCTTAATCTGTCTGATTGCCTGCATATGATTGGAATGTTAACATCACTGCCGTTAATGTTCAAATCAACACTGCCTATGTCCATGTCAAATGCATCATTTTTACAGTAACTGACACACATTCCGCATCCGTAACAGTGCGCAATGTTTAATTTCTCTTTTTTGAATGCGTTTGTCGGACAGATTTCTTCAACTATACAACTATCACATTTTGAGCAGTTATCTCTATTATATTGGGGTCTTAAGTCATATTCTCCCCAAAGCTTAGCATAATTGGTTTCAGCAAGCGGCAAATGACGTCCTTTAATATCCGCTACAGGTATATCAACCATATCATCAGTTATTAAAAGATTATTATAGATTTCCTCATTTAATACAGGTATTGGAATAGCTACAGTATCATATATTTCTCCGCCCTGACCTGTCTTGAATCCTCCTATATAATATGGGTCCATTTTACACAAATCGGCAGCCAGCATAAGATTCGGTTTTTCTGCACTTGATCTTGTGCCGTCACCCAATATGTATCCCTGGGCGCCATTTATCAGAACTTTTGAACCCTCTTTTATTACGTTGTGAGGAATATCGTTTTGAAGCGGATTCAAATCTCCGCAACCTGAAAATGTCAGACCCCTTAAGTTACCTTCCAGAGGTGTTGCAGCGAATATGGAACTAACTGCTTCCTTGTTTGGATTTGTAAATGCAGTATAATTTTTAAATGCCATTCGTGCACCGATGAGCTGTCCACGGGTGATATCTTCAATGGTTATTGTGTTTTCAATTGTTTTGCCGTCGGCGCTTTCCACACGTACATCAATTTCCCTACCCTCAAGAAGGTCTTTCAGCAGGAATCCTCCACCATAGTTTTCATCATATATCGAATGTGCAGTTCCGTGAAGTATTGCATCCACTGAGCCCAGCCATTCGTTTGGACATGGCCCTGCATATGCAGGCACTCCATTCAGATAAACTTCAGATGCTCTTATGAATTCTCCAGGCTCTGACACGATGAAGTTTAGAATGGCTGCAGTTCCGCTCATTACTCCACATGTTCCTGTTGTTACAACATCAACATCTTCAAAACTTGGAGCGTTTCCTTTCTTTATCAGCTTTTTGAATTCTTCAGCAGTATAGATATTAGCTTCGCCCTTTTCAATCTTTTCATTGATTTGGGTTATAGTACGATTTTTAGTCAATTTAATCAACCTTTATATTTTTCCCAGAGTATCTCCCCTTAATCCTCTCCTTAGGGTTTCAAGAGAGGTGATGTCATCTGAGGAGACATTTCCTAAATTAACAGTATTTCCAAGTTTTAAAATGAAAAATACCTGTTGGTCCTTGTTAGGTGCTTCCCAAAGTATTTTATCGGAGTCAAAATTATCCAGAATATAGTCAATTTCATCTTCTTTTGCTTTACCTGCCTTATCAAATATTCCTATGTTTTTTCCACCTTCCCTTGCCTCTACAATAATCAATGAAGAGCCGGCATCCAATTCTTCCTGCATATATTGAATTCTCTCGTCCAATGTGAGTTCCTTATCCAGATTAGGGTCCTTTTTCCCGACTTCAGACAACACTTCAAATCCATTGTCCCTGGCAAGTTCTATGCATTCCACTTTACGCTCATGCGCAATATTTGTTGAACCGTCAGATACTTCAATGGCCGGAAAACCTAACATGTGGGCCTCATCGAAGAATTCCTCCAGTTTATCATTCATGTAAGCAAGTTCAAACAATGTTCCACCAGTATAAGGAGTGATTTCATGCGCCTTATACATTTCAACCTTGGCTTTTATTATGTCCTGTTCATGTACGATTGAGGTTCCCCAACCGAATTTCAAATAATCCACATATTCTCCGGAAATATCCATCAGGCTTTCGGCTGTTTGCAGGCCTAAACCTTTGTCTAAAACCATGGTGATTCCACATTTTCTAGGCTTTTCTTCTCTTTTTTTTGATAAAAATTCAAAAGATTTCAAAATATCACACGTGTTAATTTAATTTTATTAAATATTAATAGTAAGATATAGTATTTAAATATTATTAACACTTTGCTTTTAGGCAAAAACAATTAAAATAAAAATAAAATTTTAAAAAAAAAAAGTAATGGAAAATTAATCCACACGAAGTTCATTTTCTGATCTTGTCACCAGATCGGAAAGGGAATTGCGAACATTTTCTGGAATAGAGTTATCTTCTTTATCAGCTATTACTTGAGCGATGATTTTACACAAAACAAATATGGCGTGCTTATGTTCTGCCTTTGTCTTATGAATATGGTGTGGGCTAATTTTGAGTGTAATATATTCACTGCAATCATTGGTAATTTGGTCATCTTCTGCTAAGTATTTTAAAACGTATACTAAAAATTGATGTAATTGAATCATTTCGTCTTTGTACATATATATCCTAACCCATTTAACTAATTTCTTTTAGTTAAAAATTAACTCCAATTTTTATATACTTTAATATTATATACTAATCATATTTAAATATTGCATTAAAAAATACTTTACAATAGCAAATTAATCAAATATCTTTCAATATTTCTTAAATTAACCTTTATAGTTACTGTTAGATTTGCAAAAATTGCATGAGGCATATAGATTTACAAACATCTATTAGAATATCAAAACATTTTATTGATTATTTTAAGATATGTCCCACATTAAAATATATTTAGTAAGAACAGATACCATTTTAATTAACCATTGTTTTAATATTTCAATAACCTGAATTCGAACCTTCTATAAACTCATTTGTTTCGACAATTTTTGGAAGCCGGCCGACAGTTCCAACATGTTCACCGCAGATTATCAGTGCACCATCAAAAAATTCCCTGTAACTGTCAGCGCATTCAAGTGCTCCGGAAACCATGTCCTGGCCTGATTCGCCAACGGCAGAATTAGCTATTCTTGTTGCAAGACCGTCACACACAGATGCCGACCTGCCTATCACTGTTACGCTTTCTGCATTACCAAAGCTTATTGAATGGCCGATTTTACCTGATGAAGTGCAAATTCCAAGCGGTCTTTTGCGTTTTTTAATTTCAAATGCTATACTGTTTCCCAAAATTTCATTGTTTGAATAGATTCCACACAAAACATTCTTATCATTGACAATGGCAATATCTCCCCCGTTTTCAACAATCGAATATGATGATCCCCTTTCAATAAGATAATCAAGGGACAATTCAGAAATTGTACCTGCAACACATGCCATCGGTCCAACATCAGCATGACTCGAGGACTCATACATCCTGAAAACAATATCTGCCAAATCATCATCAGGAATTTCAAGAGGTTCAATAGCTAATGAAAACTCATCATTTTTAAAAATGTAATCTTTCAAATCACGCCTGATGTCAAAAATATATCTTTTCAAATCATGATTTGCCAAATCGGTTGTAAGCCTGATGTGGGTTTCGTCAATGTCAATGTGCGAGAAATTCATGTTTAATTATTAAACTTTTATATTAATTAAAATTATATCTATTATCATGAAAGCTCTAAACAAAATGCTCTGTTTGGTTGATGGTGAACACTACCTGCCAGTGACTCAAGAGGCAATAGATACATTAAACAACTTGGAACATATCGATATAGCGGCTGCAGTATTTATAGGAGGAACCGAAAAGCTTAGGGACGATTCAGAGGATACCTACTCTGAAAAACTTGGAGTTCCTGTTCAGTTTGCAAAGGATAAGGACATTCCATACGACATTATCGTCGACATGATTAGAAAATATGACATTGATACAGTATTTGATTTGAGTGACGAACCGATTCTTGACTATGCGAAAAGATTCAAGATTGCATGCAAAGTCCTCAACGAAGGAATTACATATGAAGGACCCGACTTTAAGTTCGAACCAACATCACAGTATGACATTATGGAAAAACCTTCAATTACCATTTTAGGAACTGGAAAACGTATCGGAAAAACCGCCGTTTCCGGCTTTGTATCCAGACTTATAGACAAGAACGGATATGAACCGTGCGTAATTGCAATGGGAAGAGGAGGGCCTGAAGAACCTGAAATCGTGCATGGTGAAAAACTAAAAATCAATGCCGAATTCCTGTTGGAACAGTCAGAAAAAGGAGTTCATGCGGCAAGCGATCACTGGGAAGATGCATTGATGAGCAGAATATTAACCATTGGCTGCAGGCGTTGTGGTGGTGGAATGGCCGGTGAAGTGTTTTTAACAAACATGAAAAAAGGTGCAAGACTTGCAAACGAAGTCGAATCAAAATTTGCAATCTTTGAAGGAAGCGGAGCGGCAATACCTCCAATTAAAACAAACAAAAAAATCGCACTTGTCGGAGCCAACCAGCCTATTGAAAACTTAACAACCTACTTCGGTCCCTACAGAGTAAGTTTGGGCGATCTTGTCATATTGACAATGTGTGAAGAACCAATGTGTTCTGATGAAAAAATTAAGGAAATAGAGGAATTTGTCAGTGAAGTCAATCCCGAGGCAACAGTCATCTCAACAGTATTTCGACCGAAACCTTTAGAAGACATTTCCGGAAAAAAGGTATTGTTTGCAACAACTGCTCCTGAAGACGTTAAGGACAAACTGGTTGAGTACTTGGAAAGCAATTATGACTGTGAAATAATCGGAACAACCGCACATTTATCCAACAGACCGCTTTTACGTGAAGACATGAAAAAATACATGGACAAGGCCGATGTAATGCTCACAGAACTTAAGGCTGCTGCGGTCGATGTTGCAACAAAAGATGCGATGGCTGCAGGCCTTGAAGTGGTTTACTGCGATAACATTCCTGTGCCTATAAATGACTCATATCCTGATTTAAAAGAGTCAGTTCTGAAATTGGTTGACAGTGCAATTGATGATTTTGACAAATCATCATAATTTTCTTTTTTTATAAAAATCAAAATATGTGAATTCAAAAAATTTTAAAAAATAATAATCAAAAAAATAAGTATTTTTAATTTTTCTATACATTCATTATAAATTAATAGTCATATTATGAACACTTTTCATAAAATAAAAATCATAAAAATAACTTAAAAAAATCATGAAAAACTGCTGAAAAATTAAAACTAAAATAAATTCCTTTTTTCAAAAATAGAAATTTTAATGAGATTTTGTTTAAAGTTTTTATAAAAAAACTGAAAATCATAAATATTTTAAAATTTCAAGACCCAAATCTGTATTTTTGTATAACCTGCCTTTACGGGCATTTTCATTCAAACATAAAACTAAACCATTTTCCTTTAAATCTTTCAAAACATTAGAAACATGGTTAGTTCTCAAGCCTATGTCATTTGCAATTGCGGAAGGAATTTTTATTCCATCACCAATACTTTTTATAATATTGGTCCTATACTCTGAGGCAATTACATAACCTAAAACTTGAAAAATCTCATCATTGTTCATAATAATAATTACATACCCTATCTTTAAAAAATGTATATATTATAATGCACCCAAATAAACATCTTTAAATACAACATAAATAATTAAAAAAAAATAAAATTTAATAAATACTACAATATAATATTAAAATAATGAAAACAATAGCAATTGGAATAGGAAAAAACAAAAATATCAAACAAGCAATTGATATTTTTACCGATGAACATAACGTAAACATAAAATTAATACAAACCGACAGTGAATTGGTTGAAGCGATTTTAGATGATGAAATCGATGCGGTAGTAAGGGGATCACTTGCAGCATCAGGAGTTATCAAGGAAGTTAAAAAACATTTCCCGGACATTTCAAGAGCAACATATGTCAATGGTGATGACCATGAATTTTTACTGACACCCGTAGGAATAGATGAAGGAACAACCGTTGAAGAAAAATTAAAAATTGCAATAAACTGCGGAGAATTTCTAAAAAAACTAAAAAAGGAACCGAAAATAGCTATTCTTGCTGACGGTAGAAAAGGAGATTACGGAAGAAGCGAACGGATCTCAAAATCCATTGATGAAAGTGAAGAGCTGACAAGACTGATTAAAGAAAAAACTGATTTTAACGTTGAAAATTATTATATCCTAATCGAACAGGCACTGAAAGAGGATTGCAATGTAATAATTGCGCCGGACGGAATAATTGGAAATATTATATTCAGAACACTGATTTTAGTTGATTCCTGGCCAAGCTGCGGCGCCATAACATTTGGAATAAACGGAATTTATATCGATACCAGCCGTGACCAAAGTGTTGAAGGCTACCTTAGAAGTCTGAAATTTGCATACAGTTTAGCCAAACTTTAAAAACATTGAGTTACATAATAGTAATTAATATAAACTTTTAAGGGATAAAAATGGCAGAGAATTTTCTTTATAGAATATATGAATGGTATATCTCAAGAGATTTGGTTCCTGAGAAAATGCCAAAACATGTAGCTATAATTATGGATGGAAACAGAAGATATTCCAAACTCCAGGGAAATGTTGATGTCCTTAAAGGACATGAAATGGGAGTGGACACTCTTGAAAATGTACTTGACTGGAGTATCGAACTGGGAATTGAAATAATAACTGCCTATGCATTTTCAACAGAAAATTTCAACAGACCAAAACATGAAGTCGACGGATTGATGAAATTGTTCGTCATTAACTTCAAAAGACTGGTAAACCATGAAAAAATACATAAAAATGAAGTAAGAGTGAAAGTTGTAGGCAGAACCGAATTGCTTCCGGAAAGTGTGAAAGAAGCAATTAAAGATGCAGAAGAGGCAACAAAAAATTACAATAAACGTTTCTTTAATTTGGCTATAGGATATGACGGTCGTTTGGAAATTATTGACTCTTTTAAAAAAATCATTAAAGAAGTTCAGGAAGGAAACATTACCATCGATGATGTTGATGAAGACCTTGTAAGTAAAAATCTCTATACTGCAGGCTTAGATGACCCTAACCTAATCATCAGAACCAGCGGTGAAGAAAGGTTAAGCGGATTCCTGCTGTGGCAATCATCATACTCAGAACTTTATTTCTGTGAAACTTTATGGCCTGAACTTAGAAAAGTAGATTTCATAAGGGCCATCAGATCATATCAAGCAAGAGACAGACGATTTGGAGCATAAAACATGATTGATACCCATTGTCATATAGATTTTGAAGATTTCGATGAAGACCGCACAGACGTGATTAAAAGAGCACAGGACAAACTGGATTATGTCATTGCATCCGGTTTTGACAAACAAAGCAATGAAAAAGTTTTAGCTCTTTCAAAAGAATATGAGGGTTTTATTTTTCCTACTTTTGGTTTTCATCCAGTCAGTTCTCAAAATTCAACCGATGAGGAATTGAAAGATGCACAAAATCATTTAATAGCTAATTTAGATAATATCGTTGCTGTCGGTGAAGTGGGAATGGATTATTATTATGTAACTGATAAGGCTTTGCGCGAAAGACAGCAGGAAATTTTCACAAGCTTTTTGGAACTTGCAAATAACCATAAGGTCCCAATCGTAATGCACGTTAGGGACTGTGAAAAAAAGGCAGTGAATATCATCGAAGATTATGATGATATCCCTTATTTTGTTTTCCACTGTTACGGAGGCAGTCTAAAGACTGCAAAAAGAATTATGAATAGGGACAACTGTTTCATGAGCTTTTCCACAATGCTTTGTTACTCACAACACCATCAGGATTTAATTAAAAAAATTGACCTTGACTATGTTTTAACAGAAACCGACAGTCCATATTTGGCTATGACAAAAGAAGAGAGAAATGAACCTGCCAATGTTGTAAGTGCAGTTCATAAAATAGCTGAACTAAAGGATATGGACGTAAATGTTGTTGATGAAATCACCACCAACAATGCCCGTAAAATATTTAAAATCTAAAAGTGAAGCGTGTAATTCAAATTGATTAGCACATCATTATTTTCTTTTACTGCTTCTATTTCAAATTCAAAATCAGTGAAATCATCCATAACCAATTTAATCAAATTCCATTCCAAAATGGAATCATTTAAAAATATTGTAAATTGATTTCTATCTATTTTTACTTCTTTTCTGCAGAACAGCTTAAATGCATAGAAATATAGCTCCAGCCTGAAAATAAGGTCCTGCTTATCCCCGTTGCCGTTGATGAAATAGTCCTTCAAATCTTCCTGAAGAATTTTGCCTTCATCACCTGTGTCTGCCCTGAATGTTTCCATTTCAGCCAAATCGTCCATAAGCTGCTTTTTTTCTTCATCATTATACATCATATCACATCAGCAAAAATTTCAATTTGATAATATTGTATTCATTCGGCATGAATTTTAGTTCGAATCTGTCAAATTCATCATCCAGTCTCCTTAACAGATCAAATTCCAAATTGTCAGGAATGACATGTAAATTAAATCCATCATCGGAAATTTCAATGTCCAAATCCTCAAGAAGAGGTATTTTAAGCTCACTAATGAATACATATTTGTAAACGATTAACTCGTAATCGTTTACCTCTTTTTCATTTTCAATTATATCTATCAGTTCCTCTTGAAGTTTGGATGCCGTGACCTTAAAGGTATCTTCAGTAATTTCAATCCCTCTCGTTGAAGACTTCTTTTGCCGCTACAATACCGTTAATAGCTTTTGGAAAACCGCAATAGGCACTCATCTGCATTATGATTTCAACTATTTCAGTTTCATCATTGCCTACATTCAAAGCTGCGTTAATGTGGTCCTTAAGTTGCGGAATTGTTCCCAAAACCGTTAATGCGGCAACAGTGCATAATTCACGTGTTTTCAAATCAACTTGTGAGCGAGTATAGATTTCAGAGTATGGATATTCAATTACAAAACGACCCAAATCAGGTGCAATATCCTCTATCTCTTTGAATATTTCTTCAACTGGCCTTTCCTGAATTGATTCCAATACTTCTTTTCCTTTTTCATACCGAGTCATGTTAACTAATATGTTCCTAAACCCATTTAACATTAGCTGTTGTGAAAACATAGTGGGGAGAAAATACCGGATTATATAGTTTATTCGTTGCGGAAGTTGAATTGAAGCTTACTGCAATGGATTTTCGCAGATTGTAATTAATTCTATCACCGATTGAGTCCAACTGCTTTTTGGATAAGTCCTTTGAAGGTTTGGCATATACCTTAAACTGTATTTTCTTTTTATCATAACGGTCATCAGATCCTATTTGCGAATAAGAAATATTCACCACTTCCACCGAATAAGGAAGCAGCAGACTGCTTTTAGATTTTGAATAATCACTGTATGTCTGTTTTGGATAGATTCCACTAGACGATTGCACAATACCATCATTGACACCGTTTTTTGCTGCGGCCATTGCAATATTAAGTTCCTGCTGATTATAAATCAAAACCGCTGAAATCATTATAATTAAAATCAGAACACCTGTTACAAGCAAATATTCAGCACTGATTTGACCTCTCCTTTCAATCATTCTATCACCAGTTTACCTTCACTGTCTTTAGAAATCAAATAGCTTTTTCCGCTATGCAGTTTATATTTTGAATCCGTTATTGATAGTGGAAGCAATGTTTCTCCCTTCTTGTCACCATATTCAATAGTTAACTTGTTATTTTCGACTGTTATTTCATAATAACCCTTATCTGAAGGCAGTGTTAATGATTTTGAATAACCTTCCCCATTGGAATTTACCTGACTGATTGTGTTGGCAACATCATCCAGAATCAGTCTGTGTGAAACACTATCCTGCATATTCAAACTTGATTCAATAGCTGATTGTGATAAAAATAACAATGGAATAGCTATTATTAAAATAACAAAGAATGAAAATAAATATTCTATTGAAATAAAACCTTTATTGTCCATATTTCTTAATTATTTTAAAAATTAATAAAGTTTACTCAAATCAAAAGTCAAATTTGATACAAAATTATTAAATAATATTTGAAATATAAAATAAACCATGAAAGGAAAAGTTATATTCATTGGTGCAGGTCCGGGAGACCCTGACTTAATTACCGTGAAAGGAAGAAAAGTGATTGAAGAAGCTGACGTTATTATTTATGCAGGTTCACTTGTAAATAAAGATGTCTTATGCCCTGCAAAGGAAGGCTGTGAAATTCACAACAGCGCCTATTTAAATTTAGAAGAAACCGATGCCATCATTACCGAAGCCGTTGAGGAAGGCAAATTGGTAGCCCGTGTACATACCGGAGACCCTTCAATCTATGGAGCTATCGGCGAACAGATCCGTGAACTTAAAAAACATGATATTGAATATGAAATCATTCCCGGAGTAAGCTCATTATTTGGAACAGCAAGTGTTTTGGAAGCGGAATTGACATTGCCTGAAATTTCACAAAGTGTCATTATAACCAGACCTGAAGGAAGAACACCAAAACCTGAAGGAGAAAGCCTGTCAAGCTTTTCAAAGCATCATGCAACAATGTGTATCTTTTTAGGCATAGGCATGATTGATAAGGTAGTCGATGAATTGCTTGTTGGATATGAAGAAACCACTCCTGTTGCAGTTGTCAAAAAGGCGACTTGGCCTGACCAGCAAATAATTAGAGGAACCCTCGCAGATATTGCAGAGAAAGTTAAAGATGCAAATATAACAAAGACTGCAATGATTGTGGTGGGAGATGTTTTAGACCCTGGAGACTTTAATGCATCCAAGCTATATGACAAAAACTTCAAACACGAATACAGATAAATTTTTTTAAATTAAATTCCTCAAAAATAAGACCACATGAGGAAATCCAACCATCCCTTATAAACCAATAATATTTTTAGCTTATTTCTCTTTTATGCCCCAGATGTATTCCGATATGACCAATGCCCAATATTATAGAGGACATTACTAAAAATACGTTATTTGCACAAACGCCCAAAAGGAAAAATGCAATTACAGGCAATGTAGCTCCTGGAAGGGGAATGAACAAAAAATTGTCATACATGTCATTCATTGTTTTTTGGCTTCTAAAGTATCTAATCCAGTATATCTCATAGATTACCATTAGAAGAAATGCGATTAGAAAAATTATATTGAAACTGAAATTCACACCACAAAACAAGGATAATACAACAACTAAAACCTGTCCGATTCTTTCCAATGCCAGCGAAAGTTTATTTTCATTTTTGGAATATTTGTCGTAATCCTTAGGGGGACATCTGCTCCACAAAATATTGGGGGCGAACAACATCACTAAAAACAGCAAACCAACCCATGAAAATGAAAAATCCATAATATCTAACTATACTTGTCTTTTATCTGATTCATGAGCTGTAATTTTTTAAATGCAACATCTTTTGGAGCTCTTCTAAGGCCACAGTCAGGATCCAAGAGCAAATTATCCTTACCAACAATTTCAATTGCCTTGCAGACAAGATTTTCAATGTCTGCAATGTCATCCACTTCATTGACAGATGAATCGACACAGCCGAAACCTAGCTTTTTACCTTCCAAAAGTGAAGCATTTTTTTCCAAAACGCCCAGATTAACATTATTTCCTGCAAATTCAAAGTCAAGAATATCGACGTTGAATTTTGAAATGTCCTTAAATGTATCGGACAAAATGCCGCATACATGCATTGCCAAAGGAACTTTCAAACCGTCATGAATTATGTCAATAGCTTCACGGGCGGTTTTCATGTCAACCATTCCTGTAGACAAGAACGGCTCATCAATCTGAATATAGGCAGGCTTTACTCTGCGAACAATTGCATTAACCTCATATTTCAGAGAATGCGCCAAATCAATGATTGCATCTTCCCTGTTTTTATAAAAATACTGTATTCTGGAAGAGTGGACGATTGTATTTGGACCTGTTATTATTCCTTTTATCCCTTTTCCTTCCGGAATGCTGCCGTTATAATAATCCTTCATTACCTTTTTTGCATACAGCAAGTCATTGACGGAAATTTCCTGAATCGGATTTACTATTTTGGAAACGATAACAGTGTTTCCATCTTCAATCCTCATTCCGGGAATATATTTTGTAAAAATAGAAACCATATCTCCCCTAACTTGACCGTCGGATATTATGTCCACTCCTGCATCAAGTTGAGAAATAACGCTAGCTTTAATAGCTTCCTTAAAGGGATCGTAAGCTCCGAAAGAATTTAACAGTTTATCTTTAAAATTAGAGGGAGAGCTTTCCTCAACCGGAAAACTTCCAACAACAGTTGATCTCATTTTTTATTACCGGTATCTAATTTTCTGATTTTTTCAACTTCTTCTTCATCAATCGGCAACTCCACAACTGAAGTTCCATGACATGGTTTTGTATACGGTAAAAAAACAGTTCCTTTCTCATGGTCAAAACCGATTGGTATAGGTGGAATTCCAATGACTCTAACGCCCAATACTTCATCACCCGGTTTAATGTATACTAAATCATCAGCTTTAAATCTAATTATCATTGCACAATCTTTAAAACCTGCTTTTGAAGCATGAATCTCATAGTTATCGGATTGTTGAAGGTAAGTATCTAAACAGAATGACATTTATTCAAACTCCTTTATTGCTTTGTCAAATTTAACTTTAATAGGTGAAGGATTATGGAATGCTCTTACAGCAGTAATTTTGGCGTTGCTTCCACTTTCTTCTATCATATTTACAAATTCGGCAATCTCATCAGCATCTCTTGAAAATACAAGTGCTAAAGATTTGCACTGTAGAATCTGTTCGAAAGTCACGAAAAATGATGCCGCTGCGTCCTTGTGGACAAAACCAACTAATAAATCATAATCGCCTTCGTTAATGTCGCCTAAAGTCCTTTCCAAATCTACCAACTTAAGTTTGTATAAATCTTCAGGGTCTGATATCTTAACCAGTTTTGATGCTGCAGGGTTTGCAGCTATTGTAACATCATACCCCATTTTTGTTAATTTATTAAAAACATAAACTGACATTGGAGTCTGGGATGGAGTTTCCGGACATCCTAGTAAAACTAAAGCTTTCATAATACTTCCCTCTATGATCTTGTTTTAAGAGATACCACATTTGCTAAAATCAGTGCACCTATAAATATGAAAGATAAAAGTGCCATACCATTGATTGTCCTGTTGAATACAAACATACCAATTAGGGCCTGTGCACAAAATGCAGCCAATGCTCCGGTCAGTAATACTTCTCTTCCCAGGTATTTCTTATTATTTTTCTCTCTTCTTTCTCTGTACATGGTTAAGATTTTAAAACCTATAAGAATTGTTCCCAGTACAAATACCATTAAACCGACGAGACCCAAATACCCGAAGTCGAATCCGTAACCGAATATACCTGGAAGCATATAATCGATTGTATCCTTTTGGTTTACAAGTATACCGAAAAACATCGGGAATGGAAGACCGAAGAATAACACAAGTTGCATCGGTAGTGTAATATAACCTTCAGCAAAAGCCGTTCCTTCAGCTCCCCAATAGGAAGCTTTGGCACTGTGACCTATTAGCTGAATATTATTCAATACTGTCTTAATACTTGATAAGGAATATTGTTCAATCCTACCTAACCTTAAAAGTGGAGAGAAAATTGTCATTCCGGATACTCTTGCAATAACCTCCAAAAGCACGAATCCGATACCTGCCGCTCCTAAAAACATTAAAATTCTTTTTCCGGTAAATACGGATTTTTCTCTGAAGGATTTTGAAATGATTAAGTATCCAATGAATAAACCTAAAATCCATAACAATAAGAAAGACCTGTGCATTAATCCACCGAATACGGTAATTCCAGCTATGAATAATATTACGAATCTTCTGAGAGGCCTTATATCAACACCCGATTCCTTCATTACTTTCAGCGACGCCAGTGCTGTTACTGCGCCCAAAAGTGCAATCGGACCGAATGGATGTGTAAATTCCGCTTGACTTGAAGCTACAATCAGCATGACAATGTCTGCGCCGAAAATAAATGTGAAACCACCTATGATAAATAAGGATAAGAAGGTCACCACACTTAATGACAACGGAATCAAGTTAAGACAAAAGACTAATGTAACAAATAACATTAATCCTATCTCTAAAATAAATTGTAAATGATTTTGAGCAATTAATAACATATTTATATCACAATATCTCTTTATTTTAAAAATGGACTGACCGGGATTTGAACCCGGGGCCTCCGCCATGCCAAGGCGACGATCTACCATCTGAGCTACCAGCCCAAAAAAAAATTAATTTAAAAAACTATTACTAATATTTGAAATTCTTAATATAAATCATTTACCATTTTTAGCCAGGTCATACAGGTTATCTATAATGACTTGGAATAAATCATCGGTTTTCATTTCAACAGGTTCATGAGGATTGACGATGAAATCAAGTGCCTTGTTAATGACATCATCGGTGTCAACTGACCTGTACATTAATCCATGATTTATATAATATTGGTCTACAGATAATGTTTCTCCAGGATAACATGAAATTACTGGAGTCTGCAATATTGCAGCTTCCCTGTTCATTGTTCCTCCTGCACCAATAACCAGATCACATTTTTTTATTAAACTGGATGTGTCAACAGGAGGTTTTAATATTGAAACATTATCAATGCCTTCGAAAATTTCCGCCTGCTCCCTGAATCTTGGAAGAACTAAAATATTGGCAACATTTTTTAATTCATCAACAATAGGGGATAAAACAGATTTTCTGCAGTCAGCATCCAGATATGATGCAAGTGAAGGTTCAGGTCTCATCAGAATAGTTTTAGGATGTTTCAAATCCAAATCCAATTCATCAAAAACATTATCATTATATTCGAAACTTTTAAAGTGCATTAATTCGGATGTTCCATTATATGAAATGATAGTGTTCGGGTCAGCACCAAATTTCATTAATTTCCACATGTCTATTATTTTTGGGGTAATGATTCTGTCACATAACGGAAGAGTCAATTTATTAGCAGCTAGTGCATGTTCGTTGTCTAAAACGTACAAACTTGGGATCCCTAGACCAAAAGAAATTCTAGGAAGCTCAATAGAATGCTTGCTAAGGGCAACATCCACCTTTTCATCATGTATAATATCAACAAGATTATAAACTCTTGCTGTACTTTCTCTTAGCTTGTCATATAAACTGACCCCATGCTTTCCAACTGAAATGAAATCGATATCATACATTTCCATCAGTTTATGGATATCACCAAATTGTCTGGCAGTAACGATGACATCTTCACCTTCAGCTTCCAGATATTTAATAACATCCTTGAAAAACCTTACATGAGGCGCATTTGAAATATCAACCCATACCTTCATGAAAATCACCTAAATTTTTATAAGCTGTCTTTCTTATCCTGAATAACTTGAATAATTTCATCCAATCCTTTTCCGTCTTTAAGATTAGATGTAATGACATGAACATTAGGATTTAATTTTTTGGCATCTGCAACCATCTTGTCAATATCTGCACCAACAGCATCTGCCAAGTCTATTTTATTGATTACAATAACATCTGATGTCTGGAAAATAATCGGGTGTTTTTCTACAGTGTCGTCACCTTCAGTAACACTGACGACAACGATTCTCATGTGTGAACCCAATTCAAAGTCAACCGGACAGATTAAGTTTCCTACGTTTTCAATAATAACCATGTCCAAATCATCCAATGGCAAGTCATGAAGTCCGTGATGGACTAAATGTGCATCAAGATGGCATTCTTTTCCGGTATTCAATCCGGCTACTGGAACGTTATGGGATTCAATACGTTCAGCATCGAATTTTGAGATTACATCTCCTGCAAGAACACCAATATTATAATCGGTATTGTCAATTATTTCTTCGATTAATGTTGTTTTTCCGGAACCGATTGCTCCTACAAAATCAACACAGAAAATATCCTTTTCCTCTAAATGTTTTAAGTTTTTATCAGCTAACCTTTTGTTAGCATCCATAATATTTTTTGCTACTTCTATATCTGCTACTTGGTGCATATTTTTCACCCCTATTTAATTATCGTCAGGTTTTTCAATTACAATATTTTTAACAACAATATCTCTTCCATTGAGAATTTCTACAGCCAAACTATCACATTTGGGACATTTTACCATCGGTGCATAATGATCTTTGTCATCAAGTATGGCATTTCCGTGGAATTCACATTGGGAACATTCGACCTCTACGGGAATTTCTTCAAAGATTATTTCTGCATCCTGGACAATTGTGTTTTCTACAAGAACTCCTAAAATAAATTTTAACTGTTCCGGATTTATCATTGCCAATCTGCCAAGTTCAATAGTGACTTCGGTAACTTCAGTCGCATTATTGCTTTCTGCAGTATCGATTACTGCATTAAGAATACCCTGAGCCATAGATAATTCATGCATTTTATTTCTCCTATAATTAAATATTAATATTATAAATTTGATTTTATTTATTTATAAAGCTATTTAATATTTGAGTAATACTAAAGTAATAAATGACATTTTAAAAAAATAATACTAATGTTGCAATTGACAACACTTAAATAATATCCGAATTCAAATATTTAATTAGGAGACATTATTATGACTTACAAATCAAAATTCGGTTTTGGATGCATGAGACTTCCTCAAACTGATGCAAATGACCCAGCAAGTATTGACCAGGAACTGTTCAACAGGATGGTTGACATCTATATGGAAAAAGGCTTCAACTATTTTGACACATCATATGCTTATCACAATGGAATGAGCGAAACAGCAATCAGAAAAGCAGTTGTTGAAAGATATCTCCGTGAATCCTTTCAAATCTGTGATAAAATGCCTACCTGGGCATTGACATCCGAAAAAGACAATGAAAAATTTGTTAATGAAATGCTTGAAAGACTGGGCATTGACTATTTTGACGTATTTTTCATACACAACATCAATGTTCCATGGCTTAAGCTTGCTGAGAAATGCAACACCTTCGAATATGTAAAAAATATGAAAGAAGAAGGAATAGCTAAAAAAATCGGTTTCAGTTTCCATGACGACTCCAAACTACTGAAAAAAGTTTTAGACAAATATGGAGACATGCTGGATATTGTCCAATTGGAATTGAACTATCTCGACTGGGAAGATCCGTCAATTGAAGCTCACAAATGTTATGATTTGTGTGTAGAGCACGGTCTGGATGTTTATGTAATGGAACCATTAAAAGGAGGAGTTATTGTCAATCCTTCCGAAGAAATCAAAAAAGACTTTAACGAGTTCAATCCCGACAAATCAATAGCAAGTTTTGCAATAAGATTCTGTGCCTCACTTGAGCATGTAAAAATTGTTTTAAGCGGAATGAGCAAAATGGATGATTTGCTGGACAATTGTGACACTTATGAAAATTTTGAAGTCCTGAGCGGGGAAGAAAGTGAATTTCTGGAAAGAATGGCTCAAAAGCTCGCAGAAAGTGTTGCAGTGCCCTGCAGTGAATGCGGATACTGTGTAAAAGCATGTCCTGAAATGATTCCAATACCAGAATACTTCCATTTATACAATACAAGTAAAAATCAGCCGGAATCCGATATCTACAGACTGTATTATGACAAATTAGGTAATGAAAAGGTTCCTGCCGATGAATGTACCTACTGCAGCACATGTATTGAACACTGTACTCAAAAAATAGATATTCCTGAAGAATTGGAAAAAGTATGCGAACACTTTGAAAATGGATTTACACCATACGGATGATTAAGCAACCCTCATTTTCAATTCACGAACCATTTCACCATTTTTATTTATTTTTGATGCTTTTTTATAATATTCAACTGCTTTTGTAAAAATTCCGGAATTATAATAGATCAATCCCATCAGGGCCAACGCATCAGCATTTTTATCGTCGAAGCTTAAAATCTTTTCCAGTATTTCGCTGGACGTTTCCAGATCCCCCTGAACATACAAATCATATGCCTCTTCATACATCACATCAATATCGTCAAGGGATTCAAATTCAACATTAACATCCTCACTTTCAGGTTTTGCAGACAGCAGAACATCCAATTCATTGGCCATTTCATTTGTCCTGTCCAGTGCTAAAGCTTTTTTAACAAAATAAAGTGAAATATCCTTTTGTTCCTGATTATATAAGATTTGAGCCATCAGGGCAAGTGAGTTGACATGCTTCTTATCGATTGCCAGAATGCTGTTGAGAATATCCTTTGCGGTTGAATAGTCATTCTTTTCATATAACTCCAATGCTTCTCCAAACAATGCTTCAACATCATTTTCATCATCCTTTTCAGCAGTCACTTCAATTATTTCCCTTTGCGGATTTTCATTTTTGGAAATTAATTTGCACATGTATGTAAGGATATATTTGGTTGCATTCTTGTGAAGCGGCTTGTTATCGTTTCCGCATTTTGGAGAATATATGCAGGCAGGACATCCGCTTTTGCAGCCGCAGTTTTCAAGAAGGTCAATGGTTGATTTAAGCAGATCCACAAATACGTCAACAGCCTTTTCAGTAATACCTATTCCTCCTTCATAACCATCATAAATAAATATGGTTGCTTCCTGAGTATCTTCATGATAATTGGTTGAAAGACCACCGATATCAAACCTGTCACACATTGTATGGAGAGGGAACAGTCCGATTAAGGCATGTTCTGCACCGTGAAGGCCTCCTGCAAAGACTTCCTCTTCATTTGGAAACATGTCTTCAAGAGTGTCCTTTACCTGTTTTGGAACAGTGAACCATAACCCCTTGGTTCTGAATTTCAAAGGAGGCAAATCCAGAGGATAGGTTCCAATCGGCTTTGAAAAGTGCATTTTTTTATATTTGAAGTAATCCTCACTTACAGTCAGCTCTCCGAAATGAATTGTCAAATCACCATATCTTGTTTTGGATAATTTCTTTTCTATGCTGATTTCAGTTTTGTTTAAAACCATCGTATGATAATCCACGGTCTTTTGGCTAACATTGACGAATCCGCTTTTCAGATTAACGCTGTTTACGACATAAGTGTCTCCCTTGTTGATGAGAATTGCACCTTCATGAGCTTCCCTGTAAACCTGGGAGCGCTCCATTGTCTCCAACAGCCTTCCGTTGTTCATTACCTTGAATTCCTGACCTGAAATCTGGTCAAGTGAATGGTCAAGCGCCGGATTGTCATCATAGGGATACATATAATCCCCTCGAATGTTTTTGTGCAAATCCTTTTTTGATACCAGTTCGTCCAAAATGCCTTCATCAACACCAAAATACCTTTCAACTTCTCCTCTTTTAATAGGCAACTCCTTGGCGGCGCATAAAATATGAGCTTCCTGCAGAATAGGATTGGTCAAATCAATGATAGCATTTTCATGGGGCTTGTCAAAGAAAAAGGTCGGATTATTCATGAAATACTGGTCCAGCTGATTTTCAAAGGCGATTAAAATAGCCAGTGACTTTTGATTGCTCCTTCCGGCACGGCCTGACTGCTGCCAGGTGGAAATCATGGTGCCGGGATAGCCTGAAATGATTACCGCATCAAGAGATCCTATATTGATACCCAATTCCAGTGCATTTGTGCATGTAACCCCAAGATATTTTCCGCTTTTAAGGCCTTCTTCAATTTCACGCCTTTCCTGAGCCTGGTAACCTGCACGATAGGCTGCAATCCTATGGGCCAATTTTCCTTTAATCTGGGTCATATCCTTTTTAGCCCACATGGCTATCAGTTCAGTAGTTTTTCTTGAAACCGTGAAGCATAATGTTTGAATTCCTTTCAGCATCATATAAATAAAAATATTTTCTGTTTCCATGTGAACCGAAGGTGCATTTTGCGTATTGACCTTGTTTCTTCTGTAATTTTTAAAAGGATTATATAAAATAAAATCTTTTTCTCCGCTAGGAGATGCATCTTCATCAACCAGCGTGAACTCTTCTCCGGTTAATCTGTTGGCCAGTTCCAAAGGGTTTGCAAGTGTTGCTGAAGATAAGATAAACTGAGGATTTGAACCGTAAAAATTAGCTATTCTTTTTAATCTTTTGATTAAAAATGCCACATTTGATCCGAAAACCCCCTTATAATAATGTGATTCATCAATGACAATATATTTTAAGTTTTTATAGAACCTGCTCCACTGATGGTGCCATGAAAGAATAAGATGCAGCTGATACGGATTTGTTAAGACTATCCTTGAATTTTCCCTGATGCCCTTCTTTTCTCCTCGGGGAGTGTCGCCGTCATAAGTCCTTGGCTTAATATCAATTTCAAGTTCCCTTTCAAGATTCTCCAATACGTGAAGCTGGTCATTTGACAATGCCTTTGCAGGATAAATGTAAAGGGCGGTCGCTTCCATATCATCAATCATGGTTTCCATTATCGGCAGATTGAAAGCCAATGTTTTTCCGGATGCAGTAGGGGTTGTTATGATAACATTTTCATTGTTTTTTATAGCTTCATAAGTCTCAGCCTGGTGTTTGTAAAGCTTAACATCCCTTGAATCCAAATAGTCAACGATTTTTTCATTTAAATTGTCAACTTTTTTGAAACTGGCTTTTTTGGCTGGTATTGTCTCAACATGTGCAATATTATCCCTATATCTCACATCATTTTTAAACATATCAATATTGTTAGGCTCAGACATAATAACAGCTCAATTAAATTAACAAATATATTTTAAACTTAAATAATATTTAAAATATTCGTTAATTTTAAAAATAATTCAATAAAAACAAGTCAATGTTATAAATAAAGTTAGGAAAATAATATTCCTAACTATTTATGCATATTATGGAAAACCAAGTTTTCCACAATTAATAGTATATTTTTCTTATTAATAATTTTTTTTATTTCAGAAAAAATCCCAATAATTATGAATACTCATCAAATGCTCTCACAATTACTTTATAAATAATTAAAACATATAAATTAATTATTATATACTTTAGAGGGAAATAATGATTTCATATGAGGAATTTGAAGACATTGTAGTGAATATACTTAACAGAGATATATCTTCAAATGAAGACCAGAAAAAGGCAATACTGTCAGAAAGTTATAAATCCCTTTTTATTGTAGCGGGACCTGGATCCGGAAAGACAACAGTTATGGTTCTTAAAATATTGAAATACATATTTGTTGATGATATTGACCCTAACGAAATACTTGCTACAACATTTACACGAAAAGCTGCCGAAGAGTTGTATTCAAGAATTCTGGGTTGGGGAGATGAAATCAAAAACTACCTCACCAGCTCACTTGATGAAGATGACTTTGGAGACATCTCAAAAATATTGGCAATTGAAAGAATAGATTTTAACCAGATTAACATCGGTACAACAGACAGCGTTGCCGAAGAATTGTTGAGAGAGTATAAACAGCCCGGAGAAACACAACCTGTGGTTGTCGAGAAATTTGTTGCAAACTCAGCAATGATAAAGATACTTCTTAAGGATGAAAAATACCTTAACAAAAACCTTGTTGAATATCTCAAACAGTTAAGCGGAAGGCAAAAACTTGAAGAACCATCAAGGATGAGTGAAATTTTAATCGAAATTAAAAATAGAATATATTATGACCAGGTAGACTTTGATGAACTTTATTTGAAAACAGAACCTGAAAGCGGTGAAAGATTAGCCCTGGACTGCATAAAAGAATATGAAGACACCTTAAATCAAAGGCATACAATTGACTTTGCAATGCTTGAGTCAACATTTCTTGAAAAACTCAAAGACGGTTCCATGGAAGAGTTTTTAGATGACATCAAAATTGTCCTAATCGATGAATATCAGGACACCAACCTAATTCAGGAAGACATCTATTTCACCATTGCAGAATCAGCCCTTGAAAACGACGGCAGCATCACGGTTGTAGGAGACGATGACCAATCCCTTTACCGTTTCAGAGGAGCTACCGTAGACTTATTTACAAATTATAAACAGCGCGTTAATGAAAGACTGGGAATAGAAGTTGAGGAAATCAATTTAAGGACAAATTACCGTTCAACCGAAAACATTATAGAACACTGCAATAAATTTGCAGAACTTGACAGTGAATATCAGAATGCAAGAGTTGAAAACAAACCAAAAATCATAGCGCCGGACTTTGAAAAGGAGAAAATGCCTATTTTGGGAATGTTTAGAAACAACCCTGAAATGCTAGCAAATGACCTTGCAAAATTAATCAGCGATTTGGTAAACAAAAAGGAAGCCGAACTGAAAGTTCTGCAGGTCCTGAATGAAGATTACTTTAAAAAAGTGAATGGCAAAATAAGCATTGCCGAGCTGCAAAAACTTAAAATGAAAAATATCCGTGAAGGAAAGAAAATAGAAAAAATAAAGCTGAAATTGGACAGCGAATACGGTTCAGCATCTGACATGGCCATTTTATCATATTCCCCAAAGGAAAGAAGCCACGGATCCAAGTCATTCCTACATCATTTGAGAAAAAATTTGAAAAGAGCCAGAAAACCGATTGAAATGTTTAATCCTAGAGGAATCGAACTTCAGGATGTTGATATGGTAGCCATCTTTTGCGGACTGATTTTGGAATGCATTGACCCCGAAGGAGGAATACAAAAATTAGATAAAAGCATTCCAAAACTGGCAAAATACAACATGAACAGATGGAGGGCGAAAGCCAAGGAGTACATTAAGCTAAATCCCGAGCCTAGAGAACCGATTGACTTGAACACCTTTGTAACACACTGGCAAATTAGAAGGCCTTACCCTTTACAGGATGAAAACGGCAGGGACAACAAATGGCCAAAACAGGCAAGCTTAATGGAGCTTGCATATAAGCTGACAACCTGGATAGAACCCCTGCAAGGTGATGTCGAGGGAATCGTATACCTTGAAGCGATTACAAAATCAATCACACAAACCGGATTTTTTAATGAGTATCACTCAACCATATCATTTAAAAGTCCGATTGATGAGAAAAATTCCGTTTTGGAAGCCATATGGAATATTTTCATACCTCTCTCAACAGGAGGTGTGAAAATCGACGAATCACTTCTTGAAACTCTTCCTGACGACAGGATAAATGTTTTATCTATTCACCAGTCCAAGGGTCTGGAATTTCCATTAGTGATTGTGGATGTGGGTTCCAGATTTAAAACAAACGACATTAAAACCCAAAGATTAAGATTTCCCAAATCATTAAAGGAACAGACTACAATCGAAGACACCATCAGAAAACATTCTGTCCTTGGTGAAAGCAAAAGAAGTGAAAAGGACAGAAAATTTGACGACTTGACAAGACTTTACTTTGTTGCATTTTCAAGGGCGGAAAGCGTTTTGTTACTGGTCGGACTTAGCCCTGCAATTGAAGGGTACAACAAAAAGGACCAGCACTTTAACATTCCGAACATTGCTCTTGGATGGAGCAGGGATGAAAATTATATCGGTTTTAAAGAAATTTATTTAATTTAGGAGTTTTTACAATGAGATTGCCTGCAAGATCCAAATCATATATGATTCCAGAGTACAGTTTGACTGGAGATTTATTATCCTACATTACATGCGGACTTCAATACAGGTACCAGAATAAGGGAACACTACCTCCTTCAAAACCTGTTCAGAGATGGTTCGGTGAATTCATTCATGGCGTAATGGAGGAAGCATACCTTGATTGGAAATATCAGAAAAAGGAATTTCCATGGGACTGGAAAGAAGACATCCGACCTATTGAAGATGAAATTGACTTGAGACTGCAAGTAAGGGGACTCTACCCTCATGATGAAGATCTGTTTTTCAGCATCAATCAGCCGGGAAGTACACTTACACTTGATGATTTAAATGAACATGACCATAAAAAATTAGCCAGTGCAAGGGCTGAAAAAGCAATAAACATCTGGGGAAAACACCTGTTTCCATTAATTGACTCATCAGAACTTCTGATTAAGGGAGTTCGGCCGATGCCGAATTATGACAAGAATATCTCAAGGTCCAATTATTATGGAATAAACGGAGTCGTTGACGTTTTAACATCAGCTAAAATCAACAAAATCCATGAACAAAGCAATCTATTCAATTATGACAACAAAATCATCAAATTTATAAAGAAAAATCTTGAAGAGACAGACATCGAAGATTATGAAATCATCATCGATTATAAGGGAATGAAAAGACCTCCCGTTAAAGTTACAAAACCTCATGCCGAGGACAAATGGGAAAATCACAAACAGCAAATTTTAACATATTCATGGCTTCGGTCAAAACAGGAAGATGCTAAAACCATTTCTGCAGGGATAATACTATATTTAAATGAGCTAGTCCCGTCAAAAGAGGATTTGGCCTTAATAAAAGATGAAATGATTAATGATTTAACCGACATTCCAAAGGATGATGAGTTTGAAGATGATATCCAGTTGATTTTGGATTGGCAGGAAGATGACAAGATGCCTAATCTAAGCGATGAATTTAAAATAGCCCGTTCCATCAGATTTATTAAAATAAACGAGGAAGAACGTTCCAAGGCTCTTAAAAAATTCGATAAGGTTGTCTGCGATATTGAAAATTCACTGATTAAAGAAATGAAAGGATGCAAAATACAGGACGCGTGGAAGGCTGATGCTGATGAGAGAACATGTTTGGCATGTGACTTCAAGACATTCTGTAAAAATAACAGTGACATAACAAAAGACTTTAAAATTCCTTAATACATAATATCTATTAGGTGATTGTATGGCTAATTCCAATTTAGAAAAAAATCAAAAATATTGTGAAGCAATCGAAAGTAAAATCAAACTCGATGCAAAACCAGTTGCAATGAAATTAATCAAAACCGAAGATGACCTTCCTGAAGGTTATGATTTGATTGATGAAAAAATCAGACATTGCGAAATGGTTAGAAAAGCCTCTTTGGGAAATAAGTTTTACTCAACTATTGACCAGCAAATGTGTTTAGGCGGAGCCGGAGCTATTGGGCTTAGGGACATGCCAGAAAAATTAGCTAACGGAGAAAAATACTTCTCACTTGGAAGATTCCAAGATTTGGAAACCGCAAAAAAACTCACAGGAAAACTATCCATTATTAAAGACATCAATTGGGGAATCATATATGCTCCTTTAGATGAAGCCGATTTTGAAGCTGATGTAATTCAGGTCATTACAGAACCAGTTGGCGGAATGAAACTTGCACAAAGTATCGTTTACAAAACCGGTGAAAAAATTAAACCTTCATTTGCAGGAATTCAATCATTATGTGGAGATGCATTTGCAAACCCATATCTTTCAAAAGGAGTTAATTTCACATTAGGTTGTGACGGTTCCAGAAAAGCGGCAGACATTAAAGACAATGAAATGGCTGTTGGTATTAGTTCTGAAATGATTGATGAAGTAATATCCGGACTTGACTCAATCTAGAAGATTCAAATAATCTTCATAATGATTAATATTCAACAATTCTTTTCTATTTTTTTCTTTTATTCCATAAAATGTGTAACCGTCAGCAAAGATTTTCCTCAAAATCGGATTTAAATTGTCATCCTCATTTTCCAGATACTTCATTAAATTTAGCCTAGGCGCCACAAAAGGCATTCCCAATCCTTCAGCAGTATCCAGCAAACCTGTTTTTCTTCTTCTTAAAATTGATATTGTATGAAACGGATCTTCACTGTTCTGGCTTATTTCAATCATTTTATTGAATGTTTCTGGTGAAACTGTGGGCTGGTCTGCAGTAATGCATAGTGCAAAATCTGAATCAATATTTGACAGACCATTGAAAAGAGATGTTGATAAACCTACATCGACAGGATTGTTTTCAATGAACTTAACCTCATCTTTATAATTATCATAGATAGCATCTTTTATTTCACTAGCATAATGCCCAAGTACTACAATACATTCATCTATATTTGAGGATAATGCATTGTCAATAGTGGTCTCTATAACTGTTTTATTTTTAAAAGGCAAAATAAGTTTGTTTTTCAAATCGATATTTCTGGCCAGCTGATCTTTTCTCATTCGGGAATTTTTACCAGCTGCAGTTATAACTGTTGAAATAGTCATAAAAAAAGAAAAAAAGTGGATATATTCACTTATTCGGAATATATCTTATAACTTGTCCGTAGATACCCATTCCGGTACCTTCACCTTCAAGCCACATGTTGATTTTTACAGGATAGTCGTGATTGTTTGTAACGGTAATTCCGCTTGCAGGGTTGTATCCGTACAATACCGCATTTTCACTGTCATCCATACCAACAGGCATTGGGAATCCTTCTGCAAGTACTGCTGCTCTTAAAGCTCTAGCTGAAGGACATACACCGTGTGCAGCACTTCCGCCCGGAGCGGATGGGTCAACTGCAGACTCGAAGTAAACGTAATCTCTTCCGGAACTTGTGGAATTAGGTGGAATGACAGTACCGTTCCAAGCTTCTACGAATTGTCTTGCGTTAACTTCCCTAATGGAATCACCATATTCCGGGTGAGAACCTAATGAAGTGCCGTAAACTTCACCGGCCTGTGGTGTGTAATTTCCAGAATACAATAAAACTGGTGAACCAGTAGGATATTCGGCCGCATAATCCACTACATCCTGACCGAATATAACTGGAAGCTGATCAGGGCTTACATCAGACCTATTGTCTGAAAATCCAACCATTCCCTTATCTAATGTAAATGTTGAACCTTCAGTTGCATCATAATTATACCAGTCAACAATAGTAGATGTGTTATAATATTTAGTACTGTAATTTAAATTTTTAATCTGATTAGCAGGAATAGATTTAACAACTTTTCCGTCTTCTACAAGGTCTACTCCAGAAGCAGTTTTACATAATAGTTTATAAGGAGCACTGTACCCCCATACATAATTATCTGGTCCTTTAACTGCTAATTTATCTCCTTCATAAGTTATATATCCCGGTCCGTCTATATCTTTTGCATTTCCATAAGAATCAATGCCCTCTCCAGATACTGTTGTAAAATCAAATGGAACCACACCTGTTGAAAGTGACATTATTATGCCTTGAAGATCAAAGGCAAGTAACTGATGAGTTAAGAATCCGAAATTCCCGATTAATGGAACTTCAATAGTCTTATTTTGACCTATAATAGAATCACCATCAAAGATAGATTGACCAACTGATATGTTATATGTATCGGCTACTGATTGACCAGTATATGGAGTGCTGTTAACAAATGAAAAGGCAAATAAAAGAATACAAGCAAATAATAATCCTAAAAATATTTTTACTGATGTTTTTCTCCAACTTCTCATTATCTTACTCCTAAAATGATAAAATATATTATATTGTAAAAATTAATACTGGGTAATAATATAATGTTTATCTTATAAAAAGATTATTATCATTATGATAATTTTTCAGATATTAATCTTACCCTTTCCTGAATTTCAATAATTGCCTCCTGACCGTTACCTCCAATCAATATTGCATCCTCATGGGAATATTCCGCAACCAGCTCTATGATTTCATCCAGTGAATGAACAGTAATGATGTTTCCGTTATAGCCCAATAAGTTAAGCCTATATGTTGCCATGTCCAATGTGTCCTCCAATCCAGGGAACAATACAATAACTTCAGGATTGTACTTGACGGCAACATCTAAAATATCAAGCCTGTGCTCTTCATTGTGTCTTGGAGTTCCTATAAATAGTGCATAGAAATCCTTTTCAGACAATACGGATGCCAGAGCATCGGAATTATCAGTTTTTCCAACATAAATTGATGCATTATTGATTTTATATACATCCAATCTGCCTTCAACAGCTTCAAAATCACTTAAGCTGGATCGGATGATATCTTTAGGCACTTTCAGTTCACGGGCAATGGCACTTGCAAGACCTGCGTTAAGCAAGTTGAATTTACCGAATAATTTTAATTCATCCTGATATTCAAAATAAGGAATAGTTTTACTTGCAGATTCCTTGAAGTCAGCGTTGAAGTCCTGATTAAAAGCCGTGAATATTATTTTATCCTCAAAAAATCTAACTAGGGTATTTTTATAATTTGCAATGGTCTTGTGTACATTCATATGGTCATTGCCTATATTTGTAAGTCCTATCATGTCAAAATCAAAGCAATATCTGCAGAAATCAAGGGTCATATCGCACACTTCAACCAGCAATATGTCATAATCATCTTCACTGGCTTCAAGAATCAGGTCGTAATATCCTGAAAAACCGCCTCCACCGTTTCCGCCGACCAACACTTTCTTGCCGGCGTTTTCCAAAATAGTCTTCAGCATGTGAACGGTTGTGGTCTTGCCGTTTGTTCCGGTAATTCCGATAGTAAAAATATCCTTATGTTGTGTTACGACATCACTTAACAAATCTCCGTTTTCGAGCAATTTTTCTGCAAACGGTCCTCCAAACATGCTGGGACTCATAGCTATTGCATCACATTGCTCAATGGCATACGGATTGGTAAATCCCAAATCCACGGTAATGTTATCTCCAACAATTGAAACTGTTTGTTCACTGTCCAACATATTCATAGAAAGCATTGGTAAATCCAAACCTTCCAAATCAACATTAATATTTAAATCAGTAGCATAAACTTCCCAACCATGCTTTAAAAGGGAATTGACTGCTTTTTTACCTTCTACACCCAAACCTATAACAGCTGCTTTCATAAAAACTAATCCTCAAAAAAAATAATTCTATACATAACTTACTATTTTAGGATTTATAAATATTGTGTAAAAAGAAATAATTTTATAATATGATAATTAAATTAAAAGCAAGGTGATTAAATGTTTGAAGATGAACGAGATGATAAAATTTACAATTTAATTATTTCAAATGGTATTGATAAAAAAAATGAATATGGACAATTTGTCGAAAAATTGTTCTCAAAAGTAGATTTTTTATGGAAAGAATCCATTTCAGGCTCTTATGAACATGCCAGTGAAGAATTCTACAGCAAAGTCGATAGAATAATATTGCTTGCAGGCCTTTACAATGACAACAAGGAACTGTTTGGACATTTAATAGATGCAAGCGACAAATATGACATTCCAATAGTTTTAGTAAGACCACAGGGACTTGAAGAAGTGCCTGAATTGTTGGAACAAAAGGCCACAACAATCGTCGGATGGAACGCAAACTGCATTATAGATTCCATTAAAGATGTTGAGGATCTGCTTTAAAAAAAATAATAAAAAAATGATATTTAAATTATAACATTTGAAATACCATTTTCCTTTTCCACTTTAATTAAGTTATCAGCCGCATTTTCAAGCTGACTTTCATGAGTTACAATAATCATTTGAGGCAGTAAAGACATGTCTTTTAACAGATTTATAAGTTCATGTCTTCTGGAACTATCCAAATGAATTGTAGGCTCATCCAATAAGATAGTGTCCAATTCTCCTTTAGACATTGCCTGGGTGATACCCAATCTTAAAGCAAGTGCAATAGCTATTTTTTCACCGCCACTGACCATGCTCATGGAGGACTCGCCTTCAGGACCATAAACAGTGACTTCATAATCCTCGTCTAAAGTCAAATCAGAGTAGTTAAAGTTGAACTCGTTGAAGAACTCTTTTGTATATTTTTGGATTAAAGGTTTTGAAATGCTTCTTAAATCCTTTTGAATACCATTTTTGCCATATAATTCCCTGATATGATTTAGAAGGTCAATATACTCCCTGACATCATCATATTCCTGTTGGAATTTAGCGGCAGTACGCATCTTTTCACCCAATTCCTTAATGTAGGTGATTGATTCACGGGCTCTGCCCTTAATTTCGGCAAGGTCTTCATTAAAGGAATTCATTTGTCTTTCATATCTTTCATAGCGATAAAGAATTTGTTCATATTTATCCTTATCATAAACAGTTGCATCAATCTTGTTTTGAATGATATCTATTTGATTAATGGAACCACCAATTTCTTCCTTAATTGTATCCAACTGAGTCATTAAAGCATTTTTATTTTGAATAAATCCTTTAAGCTGATTATATTCTTCATTTTTCTGTTTTAAATCATCAATACGATTTTGAAGTTCAGAAGCACTGATGTCACCACTCAAATGAGGGTCCTGTTCTATTGCCAACTTGATATTTTTAACATGATTGTCTATTTCATTTTCAACCTTCTTGAGTTTGAATTGAATTTCAGTTTGGTCGCCTAAAACTTCCAGAGCTCCTTTTGCCTGATTATATGAATCATAATAAGCCTGATAGTTTTCACGATTGGTTCTTTCTTTGGCGATTACCAAAATAAGTTCTCCAAGTTTGTTGCTGACAGATTCTTTGGATTCGAGACCTTCATCAATTTTATTTAATTTGACAAGTTCTCCTTTCAAATGATTGAACTTCTGTTTATATTCAATGATGGATTTGGATAAGTCATTTATTTTTGAAAGTTTTTCTTCATTGCTTTTCTTCTCTTCAGCCAGTGAACGAACATCCTCCTCATTTTGGGAGATTAATTTCTCATTATCAGAAATTTCTGTTTCGTACTGTTGGACTAACTGATTTTTCTTTTCATCATCCAAATCAGATTGACATACAGGACATTTGTTGTCAACGCCGTCCAATTCATTCAATGGTTTTTGAGCTGCCTTGATATTCTGTTTGAATACAACAATATCCTCATTTTTAGAAACTATATCGCCAGACAATTCTTCAATCTTTTGTGAGATTTCTTCAATAAAATCATTTGTTGTTTTTTCAAGATTTTCAAAATCCTCGATTTCATCCAAACGTTTTTCGGCCAAACCTGCCTCTTCAAGTTCATCTTTAGCATTTGAATAAAAGTTTTCGATGTCATTTCTTTCATTTTCAATAGCTTTTAAAAGATCTTTTTTATCCTGTTCAAGTTTAGCCATTGTAGCCAATCTTTTCTCATAATCAACTTTTTTCATGTCCAAATTAACGATTTCTTTTTCGGAAGCTAAAAATTTCTCATATTCCTCTTTTGTATCTGCAACTATTGCATTTTGTTTGTCAATAGATTCCAATATATCGGTGATTCTCTTTTCATCTTCCTTCAGTTTCTGAATGCTTAAGACTGATTTTTCAAAGTCCAGATAAACATCCAATTTTGAAACATATTTTTCCAGTCTTTTGATACGGTCTTCAGATTCTCTGATTTTATCCAGATTTTCTTGAACTGAACGTTTATCGGCTTCTAATTTAGTCAGGTTATTCTTTTCATTTTCTAAATTACGAACTTGAGTTTCATAAATTTCCTTTTCGGTTTCCATATCCCTTTTACTTTCAGAAATTTCTTTTAGGGAGTTGGTAACATCCAATATTTGCTCCTCCAGTTCATGGCCTTTATCTTTAATGCTATTCAATTCTGCCATCTTTTTCTCATGCTCTTCTTTAAGCTCATTAGAGTTGTATAATTTTCCTTTAAGCTCAGAAAGCCTATTTTCATATTCATTAATGTATGGAAGCAAATTTTTCCATGCCTTTTCAAGAGAATCCAATCCCAAAAGTTTAGTTATCAATAATTTCTTCTCTGCAGGGGTCTTGTCAACCAATTCTGCTATTTCCCCTTGACGGATATAGATTGCATTTAAGAACAAATCAGAATCAATGTCCAGGATTTGGCGTATTTCTTCATTGACTTCTTTATCCCCTGTGCACATATGAACAAAACCGCCATCGGCAGAAGTCTTGGTGTATAGGGATGATTTTAAACTGGATTTCTTTTCACGTACAATTTTGTATTCCTTAGCATTTGAAATGAATTCCAGTTCAACAGACATTGAGCTTGCATTATTTCTAACCAGATCATCAATTTTTTTAGCGGTGTGCTGTTTGAATAAAGCAAAACTTATTCCCTCTAAAATTGTGGATTTTCCAGCACCATTTTCACCGACAATAACGCTAATTCCTTTATCAAAATGAATTGATGTATTCTGATGTGATTTAAAGTTATTTAATTTTAATTTTGTGAAAATCATTCTAGAACCTCCTTAAATGTTACTTGAATATCTTTGGATTCAGGAGTTTCTTCTTCAACTTCATCAGCTTGGGTTTCTTCAGCTTTTAATTCCGCATCCTCTTTTTCTGTTTGATAATTTTCTATGAAAAATTGGTCTATTAATGCCTCTGATTCCTCCAGCTTATCCTTTGAGAGATAATCATATAATTCAATAGCCAGTTTTTCAACATCTTTATCTTCATAATCTGCTAATTTTTCTATAATTAATTCTTTCGGACCTACAGATTCCTTGTTAACAATAATATCATCTATACTCTCTTCTCCAACCATGTTGAATGTAGGCCTAATCATCAGCGCCAAATCCCCAAGCTCTTCCTTAATTATATCATAAACGTAACCGGTATCGGAATCAACGTTATTGATGTTTAGCTTTAGGATAGGCTGCTTTTCATAATCCTTAATGGTTTCCTTAATTCCTGCAATGCCACTGTCAAGGTCATTATAATCAAGGGACCTTTCAATGAAAACACGGGGGATGTCGATTTTTACTCTTTTGATTTGTGGTTTTGGACCATCCAAATCAACGACAACAAATCCTTTACCGTTTTCATAATAGTCTTTAAGTTCATCAGTTTTCCAAATTTCTGCGGAACCAGGATATACCAATTTGCCCTTTCCGAAATCACTGACAATATATTTGTGAATATGGCCTAAAGCATAATAATTGAAATTATCCGGAATATCTCCAATCTCCAGTTCATATTGAATATTGAGATATGAATCTATGCCCTGGTGCAGAACTAAAATGGATTTTTCATGTTCGGCCGCTTTTTTTGAAAGTTCAGCTAATTTTGATTTTAGTACATTGTTTTTAGATGCTGGATAAAACGGCAATCCTGCAATAAAAACATCATCATGCATATAATTAGTATTAATCGGACTAATGACTTTTAAACCCATTTTTTTAAAGATTACCTGTGGTGGAATAGCTCCTCTGCGCACTACTGAATCATGATTTCCGGCAATAGCATACATTGGAATTCCAGCACCTTTTAGTTTAAGCAATCCTTTTTGGAATTCTAAAAGTGCCACTGGGGATGGTTTTTCGGTTTCGAATAAGTCTCCACTATGTATTACAAAGTCTACTTTTTCTTCGATTATTTTATCTATAACTTTTCCAAATACTTCATAAAAGTCTCTTTCACGCTCAATTAAACCAAATTGGCGATAACCTAAATGAGTATCTGCTAAATGTGCAAATTTCATTATATTACCTTTTTTAATTAATTGTATATAACCAATTTAAACACTATAACAGTATTTAAGTAACTATTAATTTATTTGATTGTATATTTAACCTTTTTCCTAAATATCATGCGAACAGCAATCAATATTGATTTTGAAACATTATATTGAGATTTAAACTAAAACTAAATAAAATGAGATATTAATAATTATATCCCATATCTAACATTTCCTCTTTATCACCGTCCAACTTTTCTTTATTTTTTTGTTGGATATTTTTAAAATGAGAGACAATGTCCATGTCATCACCATGACGGCGACCTTTAAACTCATCAATTTTAACAAGTGTAGGCACTCTAGTCATTAAACCTAAAACAATGGCCTCTCCAACATTTAATGATGGAAGCTGATTTACCAGATCCTGTGATAGGCTTTCACTTGCTGACTGAACATGCCTTTGGTCTTCAGGCTCAACAAGCCTTAAGATTATCATGTTGTTCATTTGGGACAATGCATCATGGTCGACTGTCTTTGGAGATTGACTTACAAGACATAATCCAATTCCAAATTTACGGCCTTCCCTTGCTACCCTTTGAATCCATCTTTTGGAATCTGAATCCCTTTTGTTTGGAGCCAGAATATGAGCTTCCTCAAGAATGAAAAATACTGATTTGTCCAACAGGTCATTTTTATTTTCGCTGTGTGCCGCATCCTTAGACCTTTGAAGTGAATTTCTTAAGATGTGGCTTACAAGAACGCTGGCTACAGATTCATCCACCTGGCTTAAATCCAGGACATTGACATAACCCGCTTTAATATTGGACAATATATTCGCGGCATTCTTGTCAAACAGTTTGGAGTATCTGTCCATTGAATCATCAATCTTATTCATCACATCAACGATTTGCTTGTCTGAACCTTCTTCAAGGGATTTTTCATAGAGAATATCGTACATTACCTGTAAAAAGTTGTTTGTATTGGCTCTGCCATCCCCTAACATTTCTTTAGCTTCTCTGAAGGCTCTTCTAAAGTGCCTTTCCTGAATATAACCGTTTGTTGGAATATTGACCAATCTTCTAATCTCATTAAAAGCCATGTAATTCGGATTAATTCTAGGAGATATTACATTAACGTCCCCATTCGGAAAACTGGCATCCTTATATTCGCCATGCATATCAAATACAAATACCGGAACGCTGTAGCCCAAAAGCTGATCAATTAAAACAGATACTGTATTTGACTTACCTGCACCGGTCATTGCCAAAATGGCCAAATGCCTTGATAAAATCGGATTGGCCTCAACATTTACCTCAACATCACTCTGATTAACAAGACAACCCAGTTTCAGCGGATTTCTGACCTTGAAAATTTCCTTTAAGATGTCCTTGTCAGCCAGTCTTATTTCAGTTCCTGGAAGCACAGGGGTTCTTGGCAACCTTAAATTATCTTTAACGTCACCAAGGATTTTTACTTTTCCGCGAATGTAATTGTCGTCAACTCCAATACTTGAAATTTTTTGAATAGCTTTAAAATCATTAATATCAACGTTTAAAGCATCATTTCCACGTATCAAATTTTCAATCATTCCCAAAACTTGCTTTCCATCATATTCAATTGTAACATATTGGCCTACTTTAGGCATTTTATCTGAGATGAATGTTACTTCTGTAAGTGAGGTTTCCCCTACACAGATTCCTACTACCATGACATCACTTCCCTGTTTGTAGTTTCGTAAATCTTAGCTATCTTCAACAATTCCCTAATGTTCCTGTCTGTTATTACAACGTCATTGTGTGCCTTGTTCAAAAGATAAGGATATCCCTGAACAGATAAAACATTAATTTTTCTTATAATTTCAAACACTTCTTTTTTTGATGCCTTGTAAGGCAATTCCACTTTTAAAACATTTTTGTTATCCTGAAGCCTGACATAAAATATTGTAAAGGTCAAACCCTTAAAGAAATCATTGTAATATTGAAAAGCCGCCTTTTCATATACCTTGAAATCATCTTTAATAAGAGACATTCCCTGTTTTTGAGTATTTTTATCCAAAAATGCAATGTCAGGAATATTCCAGTGAAACAATGAGTTATCAGATGATGTTTTAGAAATTGAAATAATCTTTTTGCGATATTGTAGAATTTCCTTTAGAAGTATTATCTTTTCTATTGAAGCCAGATGCATATTATACTCCTCTATCTTATTGGAGTTTTCACTCTTCGGCAATTCCATTAATTTAAAAGTGTCTCTGATTTCGGGAAAAACCAAACCATACGGATTTCTGTCCAATCTTCTCTCGAATTCATTTAAAAGTGTGTCGTCCAGATTTTTCCTAATTTTATCCGGAAGTTTGGCGCTCCTTGGAAATGCGTTTTGAAGGTCACCCAAAATGGATCCGTCAAACATGTAATAATCAACATTGTATTCCTTTATAGCTCTCAAGGCACACTTTAACTCATATATTGCCATGTAATTACTTAAAAGCTCATCCAAAAAGGAAACATGTCCAATATCAAATATATCGGAATCATCAATTTTTTTTATTTTACCATCATAAATTATGGATTCAGCGCCTACAGCACAGAAATTGGTTGTGAGAAATTTCTTTTTATTGAAACTCCCGTCACCTGCTGCAATGATAAAATCATCAGAACTCTCTCCGATTTCCCTATCGAACCACCTTCCATTCAACAGTGATTCAATATCTGTTTCTGATTCAATATCATGGATAAATCCTCTTTTAGCGATGGCTTTTTCATATAGTGAATTTAACATAATATCTCCTTTAATTAATTACGTTAATGTGATATTCATCAATTCTGAAATTAATGAAAAATACATATAATATTATTTTATACTCCCTAACATTTAAATTGAACCAGAGAGCATTTGATGAGTATTCCAATATTAAAAGAGAATAATAAAAAAAATATGGTTAGAGCAGTTTTACAACTACTCCATTGAAGCCTTTCTAATAGCTCCGGTCAATTCTTGAATTTTAGTTTTAACATCATTTACTTCTTCAACAACAGTACCGGTTACAATGATGTCTCCGCCGGCTTTTGCTGCCATGTAAGCTGCTTTTCCATCACGGATTCCTCCACCAACAACAAGAATGTTTTTAGGAGCGGCCTTTTTGGAGTATGCAATCATTTCCGCAGGAACAGGTTCCTGAACTCCGGAACCTCCTTCAAGATAGAAGAATTTAATTCCAAACAATTCAGCAGACATCGCATATACTGCAGGTATTTTAGGCTTGTTTCTTGGTATTAAATTTGCATCACCAACCCAACCGACAGTACCGCCCGGAGCGACAACTATATAATGCATAGATAAAATTTCCATTCCGGAAGCTTTAACTGATGGTGCTGCGATTGCCTGGGCACCGTTAATCCAGTGAGGATTTCTGGAATTAACATAGCTCATGTAGAAAATAGCATCTGCATATTTACTTACACTACTGGTATTTCCAGGGAAAATAATAATAGGCACTGCAATATTTTCAGATAAAATTTTACAAGTATTGTCTACATCATCACCATTTACAGTGGATCCCCCAATCATGATTCCATCAGTTCCCCCTTCAATAGCCTGGGTAGCTATTTCCAAAGCTTCTTCAGGTGTCTGTTCGTCAGGATCAATTAAAGTAAAATGAATCTTTCTTTCCTTAAGAATATCCCTAATATAATTTTCAACGTTTTTCATAAAGATTACCTAAAATAAGATTTATTAAAAATAATATATTAAATTAATTGTTATTAAAAATAGAATAAAATAAAAAAATAGTAAAAAAGAAAAGAGAATAAATCTATGATCCTCTTTGTTCTTTTGCTTTGAATCTTAAACCTTTGTAACCGCATTTTCTACAGGTTGTAGCACCAGCAGGGTTACGAGCATTACATTTTAAGCAGATTTTTACATTGAACATTCTGTTTTCTGCTACTTCAAATCTTGCCATTAATAACTCCTCCTATAATCATGAAAATTTAGTAAAATAAATGTTATGAAATTAAAAGTAATATTTCAGTCTTCATAACTATTAATTAATTATTTTAACTTAATAGTATTTAAATGTTTAGTTAAAAAGCATAATTTAATAGATTTAATCCCTTAAAAAAATAAAAAAATTTTTAAAAAATAAAATAAGAGATTAAAAAGAAAATTTACTTTCTAATCCCAAAATATTTTAACCCTAATGGAAATCATTTACACTAGCATATCCTCCAGAACTGCCGGAACTTCCTGAACTGGAACCTCCTGAACTGGATCCACTAGAACTCCAATCATAACCCCAGTCACTTGAACTTGAGTAATCAGATGAAGATTGAGAGGAGGTGGATGATGAATAATCTGAAGATGCAGATGATGAAGCAGTAGCTGTTTGAACTGCTTGTTCAGTTTGCTCGACAGCATTAATAACAGTGCCCCCACCAGTATTATTAAATTTAAGTGAATCTGAAGGATTATGGAATTTTAATGTATTCCAACAGGCCAGAAGCATGTCTTTGCTTAATGACTGAATAATAATAGTGTCATTGTATTCGATATTTTTAACATAAATAGAATAAACCCCATTTTTTTCATACACTACAACATTATTTTCATAAGACTTTTTAGACTCTGACTGTACTGCATCCTTAAGTTTATTCATCGTATCTGTACTGTTTGCTATGGAAATGTTAGAGCAACTTGTAATGTTAACACCATTTTCGCGGTCCACATAATAATAGACTCCATCCTTATCAGGTTTACCTGAAATGTTTTCGGCAACAGGAGATTCCATATACGCAGATTTGCTTAAAACCAATGTAGTGTGTTCAAATTCCAATTGATTATTAAATAAGAAATAACCTGCCACAACAGCAACAGCCGCAATTATTGCAACAATGATTATAATATGTTTCAAATTCATAATAACACCTTTTTATTTAAAATTACCCAATTGTGATCCGCTTTGAGCTAAAACCATATCTTTACTGTTAAGTAATTGAACTTCAACCCTTGCAACATCTTTTGCATCACTTGTTGTGGAACCAAATAAGAATCCTCCATTAATGATTTGCAAATCATCGAATGAATTTTCAGTCGTGTTAATCAGATTTCCTGACTTGTCATAAAAGTCCAAAGATACTACATAACCTTTTCCTTTAGAAGGCATTGGGGAAATACTTCCCTCTACTGAATATGAATAATTCCATCCATAACCTTTTTTACTGACATCATCTACATGAAAGTCTGTCACATTAATTGTCATATTGCTTGCATTCAAATCCGCACTTCCATCCCCATTATTTATATCATTCAATGGAACAAACATGTAAATGCATGCAGCTACAATCAATATAATTGCAAGACCAACTATGACTCCAATCTTGTTATCCTTTATGATTTGAACAATATTTCCTTTTTTAGATTCCTTTACCAAATCAGAAGTTTTATTGACTAAACGCTTGAATTCATTGTCAGGGTCTTCATATGCATTGAACTTAGGTTGTGGCTTCAAAAAGAACCCCAATGCACCATCAATTTTAGAATCGTCTGTTCTAAAAACCATAATAGGAATCTTTTTAGAAAATGCCATATCCACTTCAGTATTAACATAATCAGATAATTTAGAATTTGCAGAATAAACTAAAACCATTACTCGAGAATTTATAATGGCCGCCATCATTTCTTCAACTTGATCCTTTTGTACATCATGACTTTTCATCCAGCATTTAAGTTTACGATTTTTTAAAGCGGAATAGACCTCTTCTGCAATGTCCTTGTCTTCATCAGCATAACAAACATAAACATCATTATTCATTAATTTTTCACCACCTTTTTACTGCTTAATAATATTTTTACTTTCAGCACTGGAAACTACCTTACCCGCACCATCCAAAACATCTATTGTAACTTTTGAAACGTTTCCATTACTAACAAGAACTTGACACAATGTAGTTCCATCAATATCTTTAAAGTTGGAGACATTAGTTTCCAAAACCTTACCTGAATCATCATAAAACTTGGTCTGAACCTTAAAATTAGAAGTATTGTTTAAATCAGATGGAAGTGAACCATATACAAAATAAGATTCACCATCACTTTCCAATCCAACATAATCAATGGCAAGTTGAGTTTCATTTGAACTACCAGAGGTTGTTCCAGAACCGTTGAACGCTAAAAATCCAACCAAAGCTATTAAAATAACAGCCAATGCGATAATTGGAAACTTATATTTAGATATAAAACTTTCATCATCATAAACAGGCTGCTTTAATTTGATAGGCATTGTTTGCTTACCTGTTCTAGGCGGAACATACTTATTTTGACGTACCTCTTCACAAATACTTATTGCATCATCAAATAATGTGTTGTAAAATTCATCTTTCTTTTGTTGAGAATAATCATCAAAGCTATTAACGTTATCCTCTTCATAGATTCCATTAGGGCAAGTATCCAACCACTGCTTGTTTTTCAAAAAGAAGCCTATTTTATCCTCAGGAATTGCCTCAGGAATAGTTTCATCAATTTTAAAAGATAGAATAGCCTTTTTCATATGAAATGCGTTTTCAATTTCTTCTGTAACATAAATAGACTTGTGTGCATCTTTTGAAAAAACTAAAAGTACCAAATCAACCTCTTTTAAACCTAGCATGATTTCTTCTGCATAATTAGAAGTCCTTTTAATGTCCCTAGGAGCAATCCAGCAATTTAATCCTTTCTCTTCTAATTTTTCACAAATGTAATCTGCCTTATCCTTGTTGGCAGAAGCATAACTAATGAAAATATCGCGTTTGTCAGACATGAATACCCCTTTAAAAGAGTTTTATATATAAGGTTTTAATTTTTTAAATATTTAAATTAATAGATTTTTAGTAAAAATCACACCACGAATTTAAAAAAAGATAAAAAGAATAAAAAAACATTTATTCTTTAAATTCTGTGTGTCCATTTCGGATATTTCTTAGCAGTGCTTTTTATTACCATGCTTGATGTAACTGATCCACTATACTTAATGTTGGCCGGTTGAATTACAACTTTATGTGTCCCAACAGACAACGTATTTGTACCATATCCGCAAACCCCTTTAAATCCACTATTGGTTTTTGTTTTTAAATTAATGGTGTTATATTTCTTGCCAGTATATACTAATAATTTAATCTGAACACCGTTAATTGGTTTTTTAGTGGATTTCTTATAGACAGTGATTGATAAGGTTGTCCCATCTTTTTTTGTTGCCTTTATAACTTTAAAAGTTAATGGAGTAGGTTTAATAACATTAATAGAAGATGTTAAAGTGTTAAATGTATATCCACTGTGTTTTGCACTGACTATAATTTTATGGCTTCCCTGAGCTAAACTTTTAGTTTGGTACTTGGCTTCACCTTTTGAATTTGTAGTAACATATGCTATTTTATATTTTTTACCGGTGAAAACCTTTAAAGTGAGTTTCATTCCGGAAATAGGCTTTTTGGTTTGGGAATCAACGAGCTTTATACTCCAATATGTTGACTTTTTCAATGCCACTGTTGTTTTTTCAGCACTTATAACTGCAGTTGATTTTTTAACGGTAATTTTTAAAACACCATCAACGGCATTATGAAACTCATCAGGGGTTGTTGTAGCAATTAATGTATATTCACCAACATTCAATCCTGAAACGTTCAGCTCATTATTGGTGAAATTAATTTTAGCTTCAGGATGGTCTAAAACTCTAATATTTTCAAGTTCAAGTATACCACCGTCAACAACTACACCAATTTTACCTGACTGGGCATAAGTGAAAACCATACCTGCAGTAAATGTAACAACAGAGTCGATTTTAGTTAATTCGAATGTATTAAACAGAGTTTCCAGTTCATTTTCATCGATTCCATAAACTGCTTTTTCTTTTGTTTCATTGAAATCAAGGACAAAATGATTTGATGAAACTTTAGAAGAAGTTGTAGCTAAAATATCATTTCCATATAATGCCAAATTGCCTTTAAAATATGAACGAGTTACTGTATTGTTATTGGCTAAACTTAAAGCCCCACCAAGTGCATTACGAGCATAGTTGTTTATAAAATTACAACTGTCAATTGTCAGTCCTATGCATGAGCTGAAAATTGCCGCTCCACCTTGCAAATCATTTTTATTATCATTAAAGGACAAATTATTTAAAATATAGTTTTCTTCAAAATAGCAACCTACAATTTTATTGGTATTGTTATGGGTTGCAATAGCACCTCCATAGTCGGTACAGGAATTATTGATGAAAGAACAATTGTTTATAACACAATTATCCGCATATAACATCAAAGCACCACCCCAACCTTTATTACCTGAAGCTCTATTGTTTATAAAATAACAATCCCTAATAATACCGTCATCACCATTCCATAAAATGGCTCCTCCATATTTGTATGCATGATTATTATTAAAAATACAGTTTTCCAAAATACAATTGTTTCCAGATAACCATAAAGCTCCACCGATACCATTATCAGTATCCCTTGCAATATTGTCATTGAATTGGCAATTAGTTATTCTTCCGTTGTCTCCTTGCCAGGTTAGTGCTCCTCCAAAAATGAACAATCCTCCATTAAATTTCAAATTTTCCATTGTAACATCCGGAGCAATAACATTGAAAAATGGAGTGTCGTAATCTTGATACTCATCTGATAATTTTATGATAGCACCGTCCTGATTATCACCTACAATGTGGACAGACTTATTAACATTTATAAGATAATCACAGACATATGTCCCGTTAAGATAAATTGTACCTCCTTCTTTGGCATTGTCAATTAGAGTTTGAATATTCCTGTAGTCATCTGCTTCGTCCCGACCTCCATCAGCATCGACTTTTTCATCAATTTCAGAGACTTTCAGAACATCCTCATTTAAATTTTCATCAATAATCTGTGTTACCATATCGCTTGAATTATCCGGTGCAATGAAATCACTACTGTCGGTCGCACTAACATGAGATATGGCACAAATACTTATTAAGATAAGTAAAAACATCAAAATTTTTTTATTCATTTTTATCTCCCTTAGTTTAATTATCCTGAAATTTTCTTTGTCCAGACAGGCTTTTGTTTGGCCTTCTTTGTAATAGTCATTTTTGAAATTATTGATCCACTATATTTAATATCAACTGGTTTTAAAACAACTTTATGAGTGCCTACAGACAAATCATTGGTACCGAAACCGCAAAAACCTTTGAATCCCATATCAGTTTTAGTTTTTAAAACTACAGTTTTGACTTTTTTACCGGTATAAATCAATAATTTAACTTTAACACCATTAATTGGCTTTTGAGTGGATTTCTTATATACATTGATAGACAGCAGTGCACCATTATCATTTGTTTTCTTTGTGACTTTAAAAGATAAAGGAGTAGGTTTGATAACCTTAATTGATGAGGTTAATGTATTGAAGTTGTAACCTGCATGATTAGCACTGACAACTATCTTATGAGTACCCTGAGCCAAATTTTTAGTCTGATAAGTGATTATACCTTTAGAATTGGTAGTTAAACGAACTTTTTTGTATTTACTTCCAGTATAAACTTTTAAAGTCACTTTTATGTTGGCAATTGGTTTTTTGGTTTGGGAATTTATAATTTTTATACTCCATAATCTTCCCTTTTTCAAAGCAACAGTAATCTTAGAAGCAGACATGACAGCAGTTGCCTTTTTAACTGTTATAGGTAAAAAACTTTCAACAGAATTGTGGGCTTCATCCGGAGTGGTGATAACCCTTAATACATATTCCCCCACAGCCAACTTAGAAACAGTCAAAACATTATCCTTAAAACTTATTTTAGCTTCAGTATGATTTATTACGGAGACATTTTCAAAATCAATGCTCCCCCCTTCAACAGTAACATAAATTGATCCGGAAGATGCATATTCAAAAACCATACTTGCAATGAAAGTAACACTTGAATCTTCCTTGATTTCTTCGAAAGTATTGTTGTCATCTATAAAATCATTTGCATTAACTGCATGATTATGAGTTTCATTATACTTGAGTGCAAAATAATTAGAAGTGAGATTTAAAAATGAAATAGCATTGATTGCATTTCCGACTTTAGCTAAATTATTTTTAAAAATTGAATTTTGCACATTGCTGGCATTTGTCGTATAGACTGCACCACCATAAGAGTTTCTTGCTTCATTGGCTAAAAAAGTAGAGTTATCAACTATGAGATTTTCACAATCACTGTAAATTGCACCTCCACCACTTTGGTTGGATAAAATGTTTTTAACTTCATTATTTGTAAAGATAGAATTAAAAACCTTATTGGATTTATTGTAAACAGCTACTGCACCTCCAAATTGAGTACAGTAATTATTTGTAAAATAACAATTTTCCACAAGAGAATTTCCTGACAATAATGCAATTGCGCCTGCAGAACCATTATCTACATCATTATCTTTAAATTGACAGTCTTTTACAATACTGCTTTCCCCACTAAGATAAATAGCTCCACCAGTTCCTTTTGTTGCACGGTTATTTGTAAATGAGGAATTTTCAATGGAGAAATTATTTCCAACGGCCATTATTGCTCCACCGCAACCGTCATTTACAACAATATTGTCTTTAAATTGACAATTGATGATGATACCATTGTCACCATTCCAATAAACAGCACCACCATACTGATTTTCGCCTCCAATAAATTTTAAATTATTTAATATTACATTAGAAGAATTAACGTTAATATATCTTATTTTATTATAATTAAAACTGTTTTTTGTTATTACTGCACCGTCACCAGCGCCCACAATACTAATTCCCTTGTTAATGACAATTTCCTTTTTTAAAGTATAAGTTCCATTAAGTATGATTGTATCGCCATCATTTGCATCATCAATACACTTCTGCAGATCATCATTTTCACCAGGAGTATAATTAGTGCTGATTGCTGGGACCTCTTCAATATTCAGATTTTCATTATCCCCCACATTTTGAGCAATAATATCCTGGTCAACTGCAATGTCACTTGCACTGACTTGAGATATGAGTGACAGGGCAACAATGATTGATAATAAACATAATACATGTTTTTTAGATAAGAACATAAAAACCCCCGAAAAATTGTATAAAAAATATTACCTTTCTGTATTCATCAGTTATATAACTTTATATCCGGTTGAATATTTAAATTTAATCAAATAAACTCCATTTAAGCTATTATTTGTTAAAAAAATTATTTTAGTCAAACAAATGAAAAACTTTCATTGAAAAAATGAAAAAAAATAAGGAGATTGAAATCCTTATTTTTTAATCTTAACACTTTTTTTAACAGTGTCTTTTAGATATGTTGCCTGATATTTTACTTTTTTACCGACTTTGAGCTTTTTCAAGACACTGGATTTGATTGTTACTTTTGCAACACCTTTCTTGTTGGTTTTTGCAGTGTATTTTTTACCGTTGAACTTGAAGGTAATCTTTTTATTTTTAAGGTATTTTTTATTAACTTTAGCTAAAGTTGCTGTTAAAACAAGTTTTTTAGCAGATTTTTTAACTGTTATCTTTTTAAGAGTCAGCAGATGTTTTACTGTTAATGTCTTGGTTACATTAACGCCTAAAGCTATTACAGTAACTTTATAAGTTCCTGGATTTTTACCAACAACGATAGTTGCAACACCCTTAGCATTAGTATTGGCAGTTTTATAAACCATACTTCCAATTACAAAGCTTACTTGAGTACCATTTACGATTGAACCTTTTTCATCATAGACTGTTACGGAATATTTTCCCTTTGCATTGTATAAAACATTGGCATTCTTTGCAGTGATTGAAGGAACCTTGTGAATAACTTCCACAGTCATTTCCTTTACAAAACCATCATAAATTTTATCCCCTGAATATACAAATGAAAAATTATAGTTTCCATCCTTAAACTGGGACAAGTCAATCCTGGCGATACCTTTAACAATATCAACAACACCCGCACTTACACCATCGACAAACACTTCAATAGTCCCTGTTGCATTTCCGCAGTCGATTATTACCCAATTATCCTCAGGTGTCATGTTTACTTGAGGTGATTTTGCAAGCAAGTGCATATTGTAATTAATTGGCATTGGATAACCTGTTTTTTTATTTACCTCATAGAAAATATTTCCATCAAAGCTATTTCCGAAGTATTCAAAGTTAACTGTGTGGTTACCTTTAGAAAGACCTTCTGTATCAAAGGTATAATTAACAACACCACCTTCGATTTCAATTAGTGCCGGTGATACGCCTTCAACTAAAACCAACAGATGTCCTGAAGCGTTTTGCAAGTCAACAAAAATTTGGCCTGTTTCTCCTATTACAATATCTTGTTTAATGTATATTTCAGGCAATATGTCGAATTCATCGCTGTATTGTTTTACTTCATAGTCATTTCCTTCATATACAACTCTAATCTCATATTTACCTACTGACAAATCAGTTAGGTCAATAGTGGCTTTTCCATTTGCAAGCCTGACAGATGATAGTTTAGATCCCCTATTGTCATTATAAACAGTCAAATTGCCAGTGGCATTGGTCGGAAGTATTAAACTAACACTACATCCGTTATTTTTAATATCTCCAACAACACCATAGTATGAAACATTCAATATGTTTTTGTAGCTTGTAGCTGGATATTTAGCATCACCGGAATAGCTTACAATCATGTCATGTTCGCCCATAGCCAAATCAGGTATTTTAAATGTTGCTTGACCATTATTTACATTAGATGTGTAAGTTTTACCATTGATGTTAACAGTTACAGTGCCATTTGCATCTCCAGGCAATGTAATTATGATAGGATAATATTCCCTGTACGGCATTCCTTCCCTTACAATGTCATCTTTAAAAAGGTAGGTTACATTAAATACTCCTGCTTTTGATAATTTATCGTGAGTTGCATCACCGGAATATGTTATGTTGTAGGTGTGCTGGCCGTATTTATTCTCACCAGTGAAGAAATCTGTTAGTTTTATTTCACTGGACCCGTTTACCAGTTCATTATTTGAAACTACAACACCATCTATTGTAACTGTCACATTACCTTTTGCATCGCTATCGAATGCAAATTTAACCGTATCATCATTTTCCAGTACAAGAGGTTCAGGCAATTTTAACCAGTGCCCGTCGTCACCGACAAAGACATTTAAATAATTGCTGTAAAATGAAACACTGCCGTTATCAAGTGTTGTGCCATATGAAATCCAAATGGTGTGGTTTCCATAATCTAAAATGCCCAAATCAATAGTGTTGCTTCCTTTATTTAATGGATAATTTTTACCATCGGCATTATCGATTTTAACAAATGCCTCACCGGATTTAGGTGCATTGAATGAAATAAATACATTTTCATTTTCCTTGACTGTATTGTTAAATGATACATCCACATCATCCGTACCCACTAATGTTTCAAAGGTAATTAATGATGAGTTTAAAACTCCACCCAACTCACTATCAAAGACCTTTAATTCAGCTGTATGAACCTCTGAAGACCAGGAAGCAGAAGAATCGAATGTGACTATTCCCCTATTGAAATTTTTATGAGAGTACAACTCTTCATCAATATATAATTCAGCATAGGCAGATATTGGCGCAAATACACGAACACTAGCAAAAGGCAATGCATTGGCATATCTTGAAGTTTCATTTATATTTATGATAATTTCATCTGAAAATGCGACATTTAAAGTGGAATTGATTATATCAACAGTGTTTGTTCCATCATTATACTTTATATCAATACCATAGTCTCCAACTTGCCTATAAAATCCCAAATCATATAAAGACAAAGCAAACTGGCCATTTTCATAATTGGATTTGATATCTGCAACATTGAATTTATAAATCGCCTGGGCATCAAAGTTTGAGTTTACATCCATGTTTGAAATATTGAATCCATTATTATTTTTAAATACAACGGTTACAATCATTTGCCCATCATTTATTGAATCAGGTATTTTTAAATCAACAACGTTACTGTAATAGTCAGTTACCTGCTCATTTGTAACATGCGGTGTGAAATCCTCTGATTTGGCTTCACCAAGAACATTATCATTTCCAGAAGGATTTTCATAATCCGTACTGATATCATCATCTAAAGAAACATTTAGTGTTTCCTGAGCTTCATCAACTGTTAGTGTTTCATTGAAATTATCATGTGCCGCACTAACAGTCCCAATTGTTAAAACAGCTAATAACAATAATGTTAAAAGCATTATCTTTTTTAATTTCATTGTAAAACAACCCGAAATTAGAAATTTATATCATATAATGAATAAAACCTCATTTTTTAACTTTAATACTTCTTTTAACAGTGTCTTTTAGATATGTTGCCTGATATTTTACTTTTTTACCGACTTTGAGCTTTTTCAAGACACTGGATTTAATAGTTACTTTTGCAACGCCTTTCTTGTTGGTTTTTGCAGTGTACTTTTTGCCATTGAACTTGAAGGTGACCTTTTTGTTTTTAAGGTATTTCTTGTTGACCTTAGCCAAGGTTGCTGTTAAAATTAGGTTTTTAGCAGATCTTTTTACGGTTACCTTTTTAAGAGTCAGCAGGTGTTTAACTGTTAATGTTTTGGTCACATTAACATCCAAAGCTTTTACAGTGACTTTATAAGTTCCAGGATTTTTACCGATGACTATGGTTGCTACACCTTTAGAATTAGTTTTGGAAGTTTTATAAACCTTGCCTCCGATAATAAAACTTACTTTTACACCCTCTGAAACGTTACCATCTTTATCATAGACAGTTACAGAATATTTTCCCTTAGATGAGTATAAAACCTTGGCGTTTTTTGCAGTGATTGAAGGTACTTTATGATTAACACTTACGACCATATCTCTGGTAAATCCATCATAAACACTGTCACCGGAATACATGAATGTAATATTGTAGTTTCCGTTCTTAACTTGAGATAAATCAATTAATGCAATACCGTTTACAATATTAAATATTCCTTTTGAAACACCATCAACAAAGACTTCAATTGTTCCTGTTGCATTTCCACAATCAACAACAACCCAATCATCACCAGCAGTCATATTGACTTGAGGTGATTTTGGAAGCAGATACATGTTGTAATAAATTGGCATTGGATAACCTGTTTTCTGATTTTCAGCATAGAATATGTTTCCATCAAAGCTATTTCCAAAGTATTGGAATGAAACAGAGTGATTTCCTTTAGAAAGACCTTCTGTATCAAAAGTATAGTTGACAATACCTTCTTCAATTTCCAAAAGAACAGGGGATAATCCGTCCACCAAAATCAATAAGTGACCAGTAGAATTATCCAAATCCACAAATATCTGTCCAATATCTCCGACAGTAATATTTTGGCTAATGTATATTTTCGGAAGCACATCAAACTGAGTTGTGAATTCTTTTACATCATAGTCACTGCCATCATAATATATTCTCAAATCGTATTTTCCAACAGTCAAACTAGTCAAATCGATTGATGCCCTACCATTTTCAACAGCTTTTAGGAACAATTGGGATTTTCTGTTGTTATTGTAAACTACCAGATTACCTGTAGCATTGCTCGGAAGAACTAGACTAACCATGCATTGAGTATTTTCTATCTCACCAGTTACAGCAAAATAGGAGACGTTTAATATGTTATTATAACTGCCGGCTGGATACTTATCATCACCGGAATAACTTACGATTACATCATGTTCACCCATAGTCAAATCAGGAACTTTAAATGTTGCTTTTCCACTATCAACATTTGAAGTGAATTTTTTGCCATTAACAGACAGGTCAACACTTCCTTTTGCATCTTCAGGTAGAGTAATTATTATATTATAATAATCCTTAAGTGGGAAACCTTCTTTAACCAAATTATCTTTAAATAAATAGGTTACATTGAATACGCCTGATTTTGAAAGGGAATCATGAGTTTTATCACCTGAATAGGTAATATTATAAGTATGTTGACCATATTTATTTACGCCTGAAATCAAATCTGTTAATGAAACATCTGCAGTTCCGTTTATCAGAGTTTGATTTGCAACTACAGCACCGTCAATTAATACTATGACATTTCCTTGCGCATCAGGACCGAAATTCATTTTAATTATATCATCATGATCCAATATCAGAGGTTCAGGCAATTGCAGCCAGTGCCCGTCATCTCCAACAAATAATGACAGATAATTGGTATAAAATGAAGGGCTACCATCATCAAGAGTAGTGTTGTAAGCAATTCCTACAGTATGGTTTCCATAGCTTAAAACACCTAAATTAATAGTATTTTCTCCGGCGTTTAATGTATATGGAACTTTATCACCGTTATCTATTTGTATTACTGCCACACTTGCTTTCGGAACATTGATTGTTATTAAAACCTCTTCTGTTTCTTTTACAACTTCATCCATGATTATTTCAACATCACCACTTTGGATTAATGTTTCAAATGATGTTGCTGAAGAGTTCAATAAGGTTCCAAATTCACTGTCGCAAACCCTTATTTCTACAGTATGATTGCCCGGAGCCCAATCAGCAAATGAATCAAAAGTGATTAAACCCTTTTCGAAGGTTTTATGATCATTTAATACTCCATCAATGTATAACTCAGCGTAAGCAGAAATAGGTTCAAATATTTGAACGGTTGCAAACGGCAATGTATTTGCATATCTGGAAGTCCTATTAATATTTATGAGAATATCTTTTGATAATTCAACTTTTAATGTATTGTTGGTAATATCCAATAAGTCTGTTCCCGCAGTGAATTGGACATCTGCTTCATAGTCACCATTCACTTCATAAAATCCTAAATCGGACAGAGCCAAATTAAAGTCATTATTATAATTTACCTTTATATCGGTTATGTCAAATATGTAAACAGCCTGACTTCCAAAATCTGTTGTTACATTCATGTTTGAAATTTGGGAATTACGATTGTTTTTGAATTTGACTGTTACAATTATTTGACCTGTATTTAACAATTCAGGAATGTCCAGATTTACAAAATCACCATAGTAATCTTCCACATTTATATTTACGACAGGATTGAACACATCTGAGTCAACATCCTTCCAAGTTACATTTACTGTAGTGTTTCCGCTTCTTTCATTACCGTCAGCGTACATTACAGTGATGATGTCACCGAAGTTACTGCCTTCAAAGTCTGAGTATTTCAAGTAGTATCTGCCTTTTTCATCTTTAGATAGGGTTTTAATGTCTTTAGTGAAAATTTCGTCACTTTCAGAGTTTAAGACAGTGATTTTACCGCTGGTTTCATTGATGTTGCCATAATATGTGTCCAAGTAAAGCAGGATTGGGTCCATACCGAAACCTGTGAACACTTCTGAAGTTACATTGTCGACCTTGACGTTGGAGGTTAATGTGATGTTTTGGTTGAACAATTCAACTTCTGCCTCAGCGCCAGTACCTCCACCATCAGCGTGATGTGCAACTCTGATATTGTAAAATCCGTTATCTGTAATGTTTAAATCTGACAGATATATTATTAATTTGGTTACTCCCTCTGATCCACCTTCCAAACGGTAGATATCTAGTTCAGTCTCATCATCAACCCTAATCAACCTTCCCAAATCTTCAACTTTCTTATCGTTTACATAAACAACAAAGTAACCTCTGCCCATCTCTATAGGTACGCTTTGTCTGTTAGCACTGTCAGTGCATTCAATTATGATTGCATTTTCAGTGCCGTTGACTAAAATACCGTCGGAAACTGTTATCTTGAAGAATTCTGCAACGACTTCGGGAGTGTTGATTCTGAGCAGCCTATCTTCAACCCTAACACCTTTTGCATGAACTTTAGTTATATTTCCATATGCAAATGAAACTGTGAAAGGCACATTTTCCTTGAATATACTGTAATCGAATTCGGTTACCTTATCGGAAATCCAGTAATAATCGCTTTGAACATCATCAAATGATGTGTAATTTTCCCCAAATTCTGACAATGACTTTTCAAATATCACTTCGCCGGATTCTTCACTAATCACTATTGTTCCTTCCGTGATGTTTAGATATTTTGGAATTGTCAATCTGATTATCATGTCAGGGTTTCCATCCATTCCAAATTCAAGGTCTCCAATTTGACCATAATATAATGTCAAGCCGATTGAATCATCATAATCATCGATTCCCCAACCTTCCTCATCATCAAAAGATATGAAATAGTTATTAAATCCTATCACTTTATCATCTGCAGTCACTGAAATATTCAATGCATAACTGCCCTGAACATTTTCAAGATTTAAATCATTCCATGTAACATAATAATTCACTCCCAAAAATTCATAGTCATATTCACCGTATAAGTCACTTAAACTTTTGGTGATTTCACGCTCACCATATTTAAAATGGACTAATGCGGTTTCATGAATGTTTAAGACGTCTGGAACGGAGATTATTACAATGTTGTCATCATCGTATTCCTCATCCTCATCGTGAGCCCATCCAATACCAATTAAATTGATGCGAAGATCGCTATATTTATGTAACCTTATGAAATCATCCTCTTTTTGAATAGTAAACGTGTTGTATGGGCGTTCCCTGTAGGCTATGGACTTTCCACCACCAACATCATAGAATATCAAAATTTTATCCTTATCATTGAGCTTACTGAAGAAAGAATCCAAATCCTCAAGAGTGATGGAGTAACTATAAAAGCCATTTACCCATTCATAATCTCCAAGATCGGTGACATTTACAAGGAATTCCTCATCTCCACTTGTAATGCTGACTGTGTAATTGTTGTCTGTAGTGTTTGCAGAGACATAAATCACGATATCTTCAGGAGAGTATATTTTATCATAACTCACCTGAAAATAATTTCCAACGCCCATTTCATTAAGGGAATATTCGACACCAATTTCATCTCCATCTATGCTAATGTCAACACGGTTACAATCATAATCCATATAATAATCTATCAGAACCCATTTATTCCAATATGACTCATTAAGCTCAAGTGTTAAATTACCTCGAATTACCTCTTTTTCATTATCATCATCCCATCCTTTAAAGGTAAATATGGCTGTACCAGTTTCGCCTGCCGGAGTGAATAAATAAAGATAGTACGGTTCATCACTACCTCGGACTTGAGCCCTGAAAGTGGAATTGTCAAAATCGGCCACATCAAGCAAATACTCTTTAACTGTCTCCGCACCATCAATTTCAAACTTAAGTGTGACATTATGAAGGCCGGCTTCAGTGATGCCCAAGTATCTTAAATCCCATTCATATCCGTTAAAACCATCCTCAGAACCTGATTCAGAAACGAGTTTAGTATGGTATTTGACAACATTATCGACAATAACATCCAGCATTCCAAACATGCCTTCATGAATATCAATATGGATTACAGGACTTACAGTGTCAGTATAAAGGGAAGATTCCTCACTAACCCATACGTCAACACTGAATTCTTTAAATGCATTAACATTCAGCCATGCATCACATAAATAACCATCACCATTTTCAAAACGAACATTATACTCTCCGTTTTCTTCAATTCCCAAATCATCTAAAGTCCAACCCATCCAATTAGACTCAACAACAAAATCACATAAGAAATCATCATTCAAATACATATTAA
>NZ_CACXXB010000005.1 GCF_902771435.1 uncultured Methanobrevibacter sp.
TCAGGAATTGGGTGAGTAATATCGTCTTGAGGCATAACTAAGATAGGCATTTGAGTAATGGAACCTTCTTTACCATCAATACGTCCTGCTCTTTCATAGATACCAGCGAGGTCAGTGTACATGTAACCAGGGTATCCTCTTCTTCCAGGTACTTCTTCCCTAGCTGCAGAAATTTCCCTTAAAGCTTCACAGTAGTTGGTCATATCTGTTAAGATAACCAATACTTGCATACCTAAAGTGAATGCATAATATTCAGCAGTAGTCAAAGCCATTTTTGGAGTTAAGATTCTTTCAATAGCAGGGTCGTCTGCTAAGTTCATGAATACTGTTAATTTTTCTAATGCTCCGGTACGTTCGAAGTCTCTCATAAAGAAGTTTGCTTCTTCGTTTGTAATACCCATAGCTGCGAAAATTACTGCAAATTCATCGTCAGCTCCTAATACTTTAGCTTGTCTCGCAATCTGTACAGCCAAATCGTTGTGAGGTAAACCAGATCCTGAGAAAATAGGAAGTTTTTGTCCTCTTACTAATGTGTTCATTCCGTCAATGGTAGAGATACCAGTTTGAATAAATTCTTCTGGGAATTCACGAGAAGCAGGGTTCATAGGAGCCCCGTTAATATCCAATTCTTCATCAGGGATGATTTCAGGTCCACCGTCAATAGGTTTACCGATACCGTTAAAGATACGTCCTACCATGTCTCTAGATACACCGATTTTTGCGGTTTGACCAGTGAATCTTGTTTTGGTATCTTTAGTGTTTAAATCATTAGTTCCTTCGAAAACTTGAATAACAGCAACATCTTTAGTTACTTCAAGAACTTGTCCACTTCTTTTTTCACCGGTAGGTGTTTCAATATCTACAATTTCATTGTAACCAACGCCTTCTACTCCTTCAACAACCATTAAAGGACCGGAGACTTCAGATACAGTAGTATATTCTCTAGTTTTAATATTTGTATTCATTTTTAAGCCTCACTGCATTGTTTAGTAATTGCTGATTGAATTTCTGCAATTTTTGCATCAAATTCATCTTGTGGTATGTATTTCATTTTACCGATTTCTTCTTTAACAGGTAAAGCTACAATATTTGCGATTGGAGCACCTCTGTTAACTGCTGCAAGAGATTCTTTGTAGAATAAAAGGATTGTTTTTAACATTTTGTACTGTTTATCAGGAGCACAGTATGTATCTACATCATCAAATGCATTTTGTTGCAAGAAGTCTTCTCTTAACATACGAGTAGTTTCTAAAGTAGCTTGGTCAGTTTCAGGTAATGCATCAGGACCGACTAATTGTACAATTTCTTGTAACTCAGATTCTTTTTGTAATAAGCTCATATACTGTCAACATATAATGAATAACTTTGTAGCCAGTCGATTGAAGGGAAGTGACGTTTATCCGCAAGGGATGCATCTAACGCCCAGAACACTTTACAGATACGTAAGGTGTTTTGTGTAACAGGTTCGGATAAGTCCCCACCAGGAGGAGATACAGCACCAACTACAGAAATGGATGCAATGTGTGGTTCTGAACCAATGGTTTCAACCCTTCCAGCTCTTTCGTAGAATTGAGCTAATCTGGATGCTAAGTATGCAGGGTAACCTTCTTCCCCAGGCATTTCTTCCAGCCTACCTGAAATCTCCCTCATAGCTTCAGCCCATCTTGAGGTTGAGTCTGCCATGAGCGCTACGTCGTAACCTTGGTCACGGTAGTATTCAGCAATAGTAATTCCGGTATATACACATGCTTCACGAGCTGCTACCGGCATGTTGGAAGTGTTTGCAATAAGAACAGTTCTGTCCATCAATGGGTTACCTGTTTTAGGGTCGTCAAGGAATGGGAATTCGGTAAGTACTTCTGTCATTTCGTTACCACGTTCTCCACATCCGATGTATACAACGATGTCTGCGTCTGCCCATTTAGCTAATTGTTGTTGTGTAACAGTTTTACCTGATCCGAAAGGACCTGGAATAGCTGCTGCCCCACCTTTAGCTACAGAGAAGAAAGTGTCTTGTGCTCTTTGACCAGTTACTAAAGGTATATCAGGGTCTAATTTTCTTACATATGGACGGCTTCTTTTTACAGGCCATTTTTGGAGCATTTGGATTTTTTGTCCGCCAACTTCAGCAATGTCTTCCAATACTGTGTATTCGCCTTCAGCTGCAATTTCGGTTACTTCACCTTCAACGGAAGGAGGAACCATGATTTTGTGTAAAACTGCAGTGGTTTCCTGTACTTCACCGAGTACGTCTCCAGCTTGTAAGACATCTCCAACTTTTGCCACAGGTTTGAAAGCCCATTTTTTCTCTTTGTTAATGGAATCTACATCAATACCTCTTGCAATAAAATCACCGGATTCTTCTCTGATGATTCTTAAAGGTCTTTGAATACCATCGTAAATGGAACTCATAATACCTGGACCAAGTTCTACTGACAATGCTCCACCAGTACATTCAACTACTTCACCCGGTTGGATACCGGCTGTTTCTTCATATACTTGGATAGTTGCGGTGTCACCTTCAAGCTCAATGATCTCACCGATGAGCTTTTCATCACCTACCCTAACCATCTCAAGCATCTGAGCCCCTCTCATACCATCTGCGACAATAACAGGCCCAGCAATCTTAATAATATTTCCTTCAATAATCATTTAACCATCTCTACCCCGATAACTCGTTTAATAAGGTCATTTATTTGATCAGATGATCCTCCAGAGGACCCATCTTTATCTGGTATTTCAATTATCATAGGTAAAACGTCAGAACCGATTGTTCTGTTAATATGTTCTCTAATTTCATTCGCCATTAACTGAGTAATGATAATAATTGAAATCTCTTCATCTAAAAATTTATCAAAAGCTGCGATTGCTTCTTCAGAAGTATTAACCACTTCTGCTTTTTTGACACCGCCTAATCTAAATCCTGAAACGGTGTCAATATCACCAATAACTGCTACTGAACTCATATTAACATCTCCATGATTTTAGAATTAGGGAAGTCTGCTTCTCTTTTTGCTCTTGCAATAATTTTTAAATTTTTAATTTCATTTTCTTTTTAGATTTTGAATAGTCGGAAGTGTAAGTGTCCAATGCCTTTTCAAATACTGCAACTGAACCTGTTTCATTGTATACAGGCATTGCATCTGTTAATGCTTCGGCATATTTTGTTCCTTCCAATCCGGATACTACGTTAGTAACATCAGGGGATTCCATTAAATCTTTAAGTTTCCATTCACGTAATTGGTATCCTTCTTCTAATATATAAGGAGCGATTGCATCATAATCAAGGCCATCTTCTTTTGCCCTTATAATTAGTTTAAGATTAGCTACATCAACTTGAGTTCCAACATAAGAATATAAAATCTGTTTATTTTCATCAGATGGAACATCTGTAGAACGTAATAATTTGCCCAAATAATATTTATCTAAAGCAGATTCTAATGGAAGAATCATTTTAGTATCTTCATATTGTGGAAGAGCATCTTCTAAAGCTGCAGCGTATTCGGTACCATCCAAACTTGTGACAATGTCAGTTACATTATCAGCTTCGGCTAAAGATTCTAAATCATCATATAATGATCCGCAAGGAATCAATAAGTCTTTTGTTTCATCAGCTGAAAGACCTACTTCTTTAGCTGTCAAGAGACTTTTGATATTGTCAATGTCTGCTTTTTTAGACATTACAACAAATGGATCTTTAATGTCTTTAGGAGCTAATCTTGCAACAAAGTCATAAGTGTTTGCACGTTCAACGTCCAATGCTTTGTCAAGAGGATACTCATCTAAAACATCAGCATATTCAGGAATGCCTCTGAGATAGTTTTCAACTTCTTCAATGTTGTTAGTTTCAACGATTTCAGAAATCTGTTTCTCATCAAATAATCTTCCTTTTCTAGCTCTTACTCTTGAACTTGGGTTAAGATAAGGATAAATGTCCAAAATTGGTCTAGATGTAATGATTACAACTACTGCACCTACAACAAGTATTGCTAGGATACAGAAAACAAGAAATGTTTCTGATGTAAGTCCTACAGAACTTATTAAGGTAGCAATTTCATCTGCCATATATTTATCCTCCTAATTATTTAAATAAAACTTCAGCAACTTCACTACGTAAGATACTTTTATATCTTTCTAATCTAGCTTCTATAGTATTATTTACTTCAATATCTCCATTACTAGTTTTTAAGATGGCCCCACCAATAGCTTTGATAGGTTCACCTAATGTAAACTTAATACCATCTATTTCAAAACTGTCGCCTGAAGGTAAATCTTGTTTGAAACTATTTGTATCGGCTTCGTTTAAATGGATAATTAAATCATTAGAACCAATTTCATCAGCAGCCTCTTTAATCATTTTGCTTAATGAATCTTTATATTCATCATCATTATCAGCTGCTTTTGCTTTTAATTCTCCAGTTGCTTGATTGAAAGCCGCTTCGATTACTTCTTCTTTAGCGCCTAATTTTGCTCTACGAGCATTCATCTTAGCTTCAGAGATAATTTGCTGATATCTCATATCAGATTGTTTTTTACCATTTTCTAAAATTTTAATTTTTTCCGCTTCTGCTGTTTTTTCAGCTTTTGCAGTAATTTCTGAAACATTTGCGTTTGCATCTTGAATGATTACATCAGCTTTCTCTTGGGCTTCAGACATAATGCTTGAAACAATTTTATCTGTGCCTGAGCTCATATAAATTGCCTCCTTAAGCTAAGATTCCACCGAATACCATAAGTAAAATAGCAATCAAGAAACCGTAAATAGCTTGTGTCTCTGGTAATGCAGAGAAGATAATACCACGAGCAAACATATCATTGTCTTCTACGATAGCACCGACAGAGGATGCTGCTGCCATACCTTGTCCCATACCGGAACCTAAACCAGCGAATCCAATAGCTGCACCTACACCAATAGCTACAATACCAGCTTCGGTAGGTAAGCCTTTTCCTCCACCTAATAAACCTGAGAATACTAATAATAAGATTGCAACCAAGAACCCGTAAATAGCCTGAGTTTCTGGTAATGCGGAGAAAATAATACCCCTTGCAAACATATCGTTATCTTCTGCAACTGCACCTACAGATCCAGCAGCTGCCATACCTTGTCCTAAACCGGAACCTAATCCAGCAAATCCAATTGCTACTCCAGCACCAATAGCTGCTAAAGCAGTACCTAAAGCAATATCTGCCATATTTAATCACCTTTGAAATAATATCGATTTTTAAATTTAATTTAAGATATAAATGAAAAATTTTTAATTTTTAAGTTTTGTAAATGTCCTTTTTGCTTTGAAAGCTTCGAACTTGCCTTTACCTTCTTCAAAGAATTGAGCGAAGAACTCTACATAGTTAAGACGTAAAGCGTTAATAAATGCACCTAATACTTGGAAAGCGAAGTTTGCAATATGACCACCAATGAATACGATGATTGCAAGAATAATTCCAACAGCTGGAACCATACCATTAACCATAACTGCTAAAATGTTTACAGTCATAGCAATACCACCGGTAGCTAAACATAATGCTAAAAGACGAGCAAAGGATAAAACATCTCCCATAAATCCGAAGATATCCATTACACCATAAGCACCGTTAGCCCAAATTAACAATCCAATAGTGATAAGAACTAATACTCCACCTAATGCCATTCCAATCATACCTATTGCAGGCATGACGTATCCTAATGCAATTAAGGCAATACCGGCTTCAAATACAAACCAACAAAGTTGAGATCCAATAGCCTCTTTAACCCTTCCGTATCTGAAGTTGTTAATAGCACCTAATACAAATCCGATATTTACATATAATAAACCGATAGCAATAGCGATTATTAAAATGTTTTGAGGATTTTTAAATGCTTCAACAGGTCCGAATACGGTTGGCAAACGGAAACCAGCTATTCTTTCCGGGAAGTCCCCAATAAAACCATTGGTAATCATACCCAGTATGAATGCCCATAAACCGGACCAAATAAGGATCCAACCAAATGAATGCATTGATTCTTTAACTTTTCCAAGACCTTTCAACAATACAACACCAATCAATGATACAACTAAACCATAAATTGCATCGGTTAAACAGAAACCGAAGAAGAATGGGAAAGTAATTGCAACAAATATTGTTGGGTCCATCGCATTATAACGTACTGGAGAGTACATATCTACGAGATATTCGAAAGGTTTTGAATACCATCCATTTTGTTGTAAAACCGGAACATCTTCATCATCTGTACCTTCAACCTCTATTGTTTCAAAGGCACAATGTCCGTCGGAACTTTTTTCAACCAATTGTTCAACTTTTTCAGTGTCCTTAACAGGCACCCATGCTTCTAAAACATAAGCATCATTGGTTTGAACAAATGATGAAAGGATTTCGTTCTTTTCTTTTTCATTTTCTAACTGTTCTTTGAGAGCCAAAATCTCATCGTCCCATTGTTCTGCAACTGCTCTTAATTCCTTTTTAACGGAATCACGTTCAGATTCAATGGTTAACAATCTGGAATCAGCTTTTGAAATAATGTGCTGAGGAGTACCTTCAACATCGCCTATTTCAATTTTCTCAAAGTCGAATTTACGAAGTGTTGAATAAACATCATCACTAAATTCTTTTAATGTTACTACAGTGATAATTTCTCCTTCCTTATCATCCATAGGAACAGTAAATACTTCTAATTCATCTGTCAAGTTACTTAATTCATTTTTGATTTCTGAAGCAGATTCAGCGTTAATCCTACCAACAGTAGTAGAAGTGTACTTGGAATCTTTTAAAAGAGCTAAATCCATGTCAAAATTAGATAAGCGATTAGCCAAACTTTTATTAGACTTGAGTTCACTTGTTTCAGCGTCGAGTGCGGCTAGTTTTCCTTCAATAACAGTTGTTTTACTCTCTACTTGAGCTAAAGTATCTTCAGCTTTTTCAATGAAAGCCTCGGTATCTAAAGCCTCTACTTCTTTTTGAACAGGCATGTCTGGACTAATAAAAGACATTAAAGTATCTTTTAACCCATGGCCTTCTGATAAAGAATCTCCCAATAGTTCAGATATACCATTTGTTTTCATGAGAAGTGAAGATAATTTACCTGTGTAAGGAGTAGCCTTTGCAGGAGCTACTAATTCCGCTAATTCAGGATCTTGCTGAATGCTTTCAGAAATATCACTGACTTGTACGAGTCCTGATTCGTGGAGAGCATCCACTGTAGGAGTTACATACTTTTCCAGTGTAACAATTCTAATTTTACGCATTCTAGCTGTCTTGAACATATAATCTCACACTACAAAATATTTTTGACAATAATTGAAGCAGACTTCCCCTTTAGACTGCTCAGCAATTGTTTGTGCTTCTTTTTTAGCCTTATCTTCTGCATCAAAAACAGTATTTTTAGCTTCTTCTTCAGCTGCGATTTTAGCTTCGGAAATTATTTCTTCAGCTTTTAATCTAGATTCAGCAACCAAATCTTTTGATTGTGCCTGTGAATCAACAATAAGTTGTTCAGCATCAGATTCAGCTTTTTTTATCATTGCGATTGCGTCTGATATCTCTGCCATAATTAATCACCATGGTGTATTTATTTTTGTTGAGCAATATATATATCTTTTACTATTTAATATGAGTAAAAATAGCTGAAATTTAAATTTAAATAAAAAAAAGTATTCAAAAAATAAAATTTAGATAAAAAAATGATTAAAAAAAATAAATAAAAGATAATTAAATTATCTATAGAACCATTTCAAGATTTTAGGAGGTAATTTTTGTAAATAAGCAAGGACTGCAATTATTATGATGATTAAACCTACAATTACAAATTCTACACTGTAGGGATAGTCAAGCAACATATACCCACTTACACCAATGACAATACCCTCAAAGAAAAATACCGCTTTAGTCCAGCTGGGATTATACAGTATTATCAAATAAGCAACAGCTATCAGAATAAGTATGATTGCAGTAGCTATAACTTCTGTAGTGATTGGCTTGTGAGTAACAAATGGAGAAACTGCCCAAACAATTAACATCAATGCCAACATTACTCCCAATAATTTAAACATTTTTACATTTGCCATAATAACACTAATCTTAATATTTACTTTATAATATTTATACCATTATACTCCAAATGATATACATGGACCGTGCAGTTTGGATAATACTTAATGAAAATTTCTCACTAACACTGGACAGTGAGATAAAAGACGGCAAAATTTGTGATGAAAAATTCTCTCCAGGAGAAGACATTTGGACAGAAGAGATTCCCCGTTTAGGATTCAGTGACGAAAAAGTCCAGGCGGATTATCAGGATTTCGTATCAGATATTGAAGCGCTATTCAGTGAGGAAACTGTTGATGCAGTATTCATCAATGCAAAAATAGGTGAAGAGTCAGAATACGTCAACTCAAAAAATCCATTAATAATTCGAAAAATAGAGGAGTATAGTGTTGATGAAATCATAAGATAGCATTAGCCTTGTTCAACACTTCATCCATATTGCTGAATTCAAGAGGATCCCCTTCCTCTGAAACCTTTTCTGTGGTTATCAACACATGAGGGGATGCCCATAAGTAAGAATATGTAAAATACACTAAATTAACAATTATTAGTGGCCAGAAAAAGGTTAAAGCCACCAATAGGCAAACTACCTGAATCAGTATATTCCCATATCTTCTTTTTATCATCAGGATAAAATTTTCTTCCTGATCCATTATCTTAAATTTTTTCTGCAACAATTCCTCTGAAATCCTGTTCATTTCATTAGAACTGTCTGCAGGCAAGATAAATAACTTCATTTTTAATCAATGTAAACTACAAATTCATCGAATTCTTTTCTTGGAGTTTCACGAGGTTCGGCATTGCCGTATCCTAATGGAGTGAACAGTACAGGTTCTTCGTTTTCATCCAAGTTCAGGAATTTATGAGCTTCATATTTTTTAAATGCTCCTATGTAACAGGTTCCAAGACCCACATCCTGTGCAGCTAAAATCATATGATCCATTACAATTGTTGCATCAATGTCTGCTATATTTTTACCGTCCCAAGGTCTTGTCCATGCCTTATCCCTGAGTGCCACTACACACAATACGATAGGTGCCTCTACAAACCATCTTGCCCCATATATTTTAGACAACTCTTCCTTATGTTTTTTAGTGTCAATTACATAAACTTTGAATGGCTGGTAATTTACACCTGTCGGAGCCAATGTGGCAGCCTTTAAAACATAATCCAGCTTTTCCTTTTCAACTTCCTTATCCAAATATCCTCTTACACTATATCTTTCAGTTATAACATCAATGAATTCCATCATATCTTCCTCCTTCATAGATTATGTCATCAAGGTCACAAAAACGTCTGAATTCCTCTTCCTCCATATTTTCCTCATGGATATGGGCAATAATTCCCGGAACCCTGCCTATTATGAATACGCCCAAACCCAAGTCTGGAGTGAATCCCAAATCAGACAAGATAGCTGCATTTGCACCATCCACATTTAACCGGATATCCTTTTTTTGATAAATCAAGTCTTCAAGGGCCAATGCCAACTTGATATGGGGTCCGATAAAACCTTCCTTTATTACAAGCTCCATCAGCTTATCCGCCCTTGGGTCAACTTTATGGTATCTGTGTCCAAAGCCAGGAATTTTTTTATCGTTGATGAATTCGTTATAAATATCAATGGCCAGACTTGCAATCTGCTTATTGTCAAGGCCTGAATCTCCTGTACGGTATATTGAATTTATCCTAGACTGATATAACTGCATAGTCTTTTCGATTGCGCCTGCATGCTTATGGCCAAAAGACAATAACGCTCCAGCCACAGCGGAATTCATTGGGGAACCTGATGAAGCAACAAGCCTTGCAGTTTGAGTGCTTGGAGGAGTCACACCATGATCACAGAATGAAACAAGAACATGATTGAATATTTTCCCCTCTTTGGGAGACGGCAATCTTCCTTTCATGAGCAAATAAACCATATCACTATAACGGATTTTTTCGATTAAATCCCTTTGGTTATAACCCATAGTTACTATTTTATCTTCCTCTACGCGGGAAATGGCTGTTTTTAAAGAATGAGGATTAACTCTAAAATTATTTTCTTGCATTTTCATGTACCTTTTTAATTGTTAATTTCTAATATGTTCAATTTATAATTTTAATGTTGCTACTCTTGGTTCAACAAAACATGATGGCCTTACCGCAACTATCCTGACACCGCTTGCCCTTTGATTACCTACATTAACATAAGATCCCAGAACTGTAGTTTTTCCGCCGAAGCCTAACGGTCCGATTCCAGTATCATTCAATCTTGAATTTACATATATTTCAGTGTCGCTTTGATTTGTCAAATTTCCGTATGCAACTGATTTTAAAAGTAACGCATTGGCTTCATAGTGTGTTCTTCCAATCCCTATTGACGGAATGGATGGAGTGCATCCAAGCATATTAAGAGAATCGCTCAGCCAATCGATTGCGGTATCGATGACATTTTTAAAAGACCTCTTATGGTAAACCCTATATGTTTTTGCTCTGATTTCAGGACCTCCGCCTTCAAGGATGAAGTGGAGATTCAAAGTATCGGGAGATATTTCCCTTTTATATGTGGATTCGTCATTTGCACAATCAATCAAAATGGAAGCCGGCTTGAGCATTCCCGGTTTTTCATATAGTCCAATGCTTTGTTCTATTCTCTGGATTTCATTGCCTTTGACTGCCATTGGCCTTGCCGGAAGATTATTCAAACCTAAAGCTATTCCTTCATGAATCTGATTCAATAAGTCTCCAGTAATTTCCCTTTCACAGCCCGCTTCAATGATTACATGTGGAATTCCAGTATCATCACATAGGGGAAATCTGGTTTTCTCAGCAACCTTATAGTTTTCCAGGATTTGTGAGAGCGCCCAACGTGCATTCTCATTATCCTCAATTTCAATTGCATTTTCAAGTGCAACCAATTTATCATCAGTCAGTGTGGTTGATGCCTCTATAATACTTTTAGAAATCTCTTCTATAATCTCCATAAAATCACTCAGGAACTGATAAATCATTACTCTGATTTGGAGATGCAATAGCCTCCGGACAATAGCTTTCAATCATTCTTTTAACAAGAAGAACCTGCTTTATACGAGCTTTTGCTTCTTTTTCAGTTGTATCCCAATTATGATTGGCCGCAACGGAACCTCCGGTTTTTAGATAAACCGGTGCTGCAACATCGATGAATTTCGGCACTTCATAATGCCTGATGAATCCTCCAGTGGATTTTGGATTTTCGGTGTGCAAGTCAATTGCCATATCCACTGCATTTCTTATGGCTGCAATCATTGGAATTTGAAGGTCTCTGACCGGATTTAAAGAATTCAGACCATTTTCTTCAAGCAGTTTTGCAGCTGCAGGATTTGAATGGCCTGCATGAGCAGATAATTTAAAATGAGTATTTTTGGGAATTTCACCTTCAGCCCTCATCTTATTCAAGGTCCAAAGCAGTCCCTCATCATATAAAAGAATTCCTCTAACTCCGAGCTCGCATGCCTTTTTTACATCTTCAATGGCATAAACAAGATTATCATAACCCCTAAGCCTGTAGCCTATTCTGCTTCCTTCAGCCGTGTGTACAGTTGCTGAAGTATCATATGTCGCCCTTGGACCTACTGATAAAAACAGCTCACAGCCATAATCCTTGGCCAGATTAACCATCGACATTATTTCATCATCACTTAAAAGCATGATCCCCTTAGTTTGAGTAACCCTATGAATAAAAACATCATGCTTGCGGGATTCGATTAAAAGAGTTTTCATTGTATTCGGAGACTGGATTCCGGGAACCTCAAAACGATACTGTCCTCCATCATCAAATCTCTTGGAGGATTTGAAATCGCTGAAAGTCTCTTCAATTCCAATCTTTTTTAAAAATTCCTTTGTTCTATCCATAATATCTACTCATTTAATTTTTGAACTACATATTTCATAGAATACTCTTCAATAGAATCGATTACCGTAAGATTTCTTATATCATAAAGGGGATTGTTTGATTTGAATTTATCGATTAATTCACTTAATTTAAACGGATTTTCAAAATCACCCCGTGGAAGCATGGTGATATTCTGGAATACGCCGTTTCTGAAGGTCTTGTCCAATTTGATAATTACATTTGACGGCCTTTTGTCAGGGTAAAGTTCATTTAACTTGTCATCAGAAAGGATTATCATCCTATTTGCAAGATTTTTGATGCTGTTTACCTTATCAACAGTTGAATAGTTATCCAAAAGACCATATTCAATCAGCTGATTGATGTCATCGACAGTGACCTCACCAACCACAAGGGAAATCGCAACGGCATACGGCAGTGACTGCCTTAACTCCTCAATGTTTTTAGGATTGAAGTTATTATGTTCGGCAGCAACATCATATGTCTTGACGGCAATGTTCTCAATATGGTCATATTCATCACCTATGCTCGCCTTCAGCTTCAGGGCAGTGTCTATAGATGAGTGAATATGTCTGCAAAACGGATACTTTTTAAAGTAGATGTCCCTAACTCTCACTTTTCCAATCTCCTTCAAGACATTTTCAAATGAGAAATCTTCAACATCATAATCATCACCATAGACCATGGTTTTCAAAAATCCTTCCTTTCCTTCAAAGATTGTTCCGCTGCCTGTAAATCCGTTCCTTGCAAGAAATGCTGACAGCATACCATTATAGATAGCTTTTCCCACATGCAGGGATTTGCCCATAGTTCCGCCATGGTCAGATTCCAGAAGTCCTGCAGATTGAGTTCCGCATAAACCAAGTGCATTTAAGATTTGTTCCTCATCAAGTTTTAATAATTTTGAAGCTACAGTTCCTGCAACAAAGGCTCCTATTGTCCCAGTTGTATGAAATCCCTTGTTTCTGTGTTCAGGATTGACAATTTTTCCAAGAAGAATCCCCACTTCATAACCTACAATAACTCCTTCCAAAAATTCCTTTCCGCTTAAGTCGAAACTTTCAGAAATTGCCAGTGCAGTCGGGAAAATAACTGATCCCAAATGGATTTGAGCCCCCCTATGACCATCATCCAACTCCAAAACATGCGCTGAAACACCATTCAAAAAAGCGGCACTCAGCATATTGGTTTTTAGATTTCTTCCTATAACTGAAGCTTTTAAATTTAGATTAAAGTTTCCTGAAAATATTTCTTCAACTGTATTAAAAGCTATTTTTGAAGCCTCTTCATCTGCTCCCCGGTAGGTTACTCCAAAAAAATCTAAAAAAGCAGCTTTTACAGTGGTGATGGATTCCACAGTTGCTTGTTCATAACGATAGTTTGAAATAAATTTAGAAATATTTTTTAAAAACATAAAACACCTAACTATAATATATGTAAAAATAGTGTTAAATAGTTAACTTATGAATTTTAAAAAAAGAATTTATGCAGCCGGAACACCGGTTAAAACAAGAACAATATGTGCTACAATAGCCGCACCATAATAAGTTGCTGCAATTACCAAAACTGTTATTACAACTGCTCTCCAACCTAATGCCTTAAATTCATCCCAGCTTTTACCCATACCAATACCAACATAAGCTAAAAATACTGTCACAATAGCCAGAAGTTCAACTTTAGAAACATAATACAGAACAAATTCAGATGTCGGCATGCCCGGAAACGCTATTAAAATACCGATTACGCTGATATATAAAATTGATGAAATGTTGAACGGAAGTTCCCTTTCAAGCCATACCCCGATAAGCGTTACAAATGACAGTATGGCCATACCAACCAATGAATCTGCCATAGGATGCTTATAACCCAAATAATTGGCAATCACGGTAATGACTGAAAATATGATCAACAATAGAATCCAATTGAAGATACCATGAACGGATACATTTTCAGAACCGTCTATTAAATCAGGCATTATTCATCCTCCTTTTCTGGCACTAATGCTTCCCTTCCAATTTTAGGTTCAAGCCAGTTGTATATTTTTTCTGTCAATGGGAGTGCAATAAATATAACTATGTAAATACCTACACAGAATGAAAGCAAATTACTGAATCCTGCGAATGCCTCGATTTGTGTTTCCATTCCAGGAAATGCCGCCAAGGTTGGTCCAATAGCTGCAGCATTCATACTGGCACTGCCCACACCACTGGCCATAGCATATGCATATGGATGTAGCGGTATGAAAGACAAAGAGAATGTAACAAGGAAGCTGATAAATATTGTACCGATTACAGTTCCGATGATGAAAATCGCAAATACTCCACGGGATTCTGGAGAATTGAAACCGTATTTGTCGACAACAACTGCAACGTTCGGTTCCCTTCCAATGGAATTTGTCATACCGATGGATTCCTTTTTAAATCCTAAAAGCAATGCAATCGGAAGCACTAAAATTGTTGCCAAATGCCCCAATTCCTGTAAAATCAAAGCAGGACCCATTTCAAAAATCAAGCTTATTGACTGGCCACTTGAAACAGCCAGCTTTGCAATCAAAACACCGATGAAAAGCATCATTGCCCCTTCAGCGATACGTGCCTGCTTTCTGTGAATCCATTTAATCGGTTTTACCAGATAAAAGGCAAGACCAAGAATAATAGTGTAAATCAAAGGCATAATTGTGATAGCTACATCTTTAGTAATTGGAATCCTAATTGTACCTATCAGCTCAGCAATTATTACTAAAACAAGTACTGTACCGTGTAACCTTAAATCTCTCCAAGGATTTTTCTTTAAAATACGTTTATCAGTTTTTTCACGATAAATATGCTCTATCTGACCATCCTTATCCGGAATAAAAATCCACTCCCCAGGCAATATGAATTTACATTTGTATAATATTAATTACTTAAAACATAATATTTAAATTAATATCATTCAAATTTAAAAATAACACTAAATGTGAAAAAAATAGAAAAAATATAGTAATACTATTTCACAAAATAAGAAAAAGTTAAACTGGAACACCAGTCATTACCAAAATAATATGAGCAACAACAGCTGATCCCAGATATGTTGATGCAATAACTAAAACGGTTACGATTATCGCACGCCATCCAAGGGCTTTAAACTCATTCCAACTTTTACCCATACCTATACCGACGTAAGCTAAAAATACGGTTACAATAGATAAAAGTTCAACTTGAGAAACATAATGCAGCAGCACACTGGATGTGGGCATGCTCGGAAAAGCCAAAACTATGCCTATTACACTAATGTAAATAATGGAGGAAATGTTAAAGGGAAGTTCCCTCTCCATCCAAACCCCGCACAATGTAATGAGGGACAACATCGCCATGCCCACAAGAGAATCACCAATAGGATGTTTATAGCCTATGTAGTTACCAACAACTGTGATAATCGAAAATATGGCCAAAAGCAAAATCCAGTTAAAGATTCCATGAACTGAAACGTTTTCCGCTCCATCGATAAAATCCATCTATTTACCTCCTTGCTCATTGATGGCATCTTTTTTACCAATTTTTGGCTCTAAAAATCCATATAATTTTTCGGTTAGCGGTAAAGCAATGAAAATTACAATGTAAATTCCTATAGAAAATGAAAGCAGATTACTGAATCCTGCAAATGCTTCAATGCTTGTTTCCAAACTAGGAAATGCCGCAAGAGTAGGTCCTAAAGATGCCGCATTCATACTGGCACTGCCCACACCACTGGCCATAGCAAAAGCATACGGATGCAGAGGAAGAACAGAAACACAGATGCTTGTCAAAAAGCTAATGAATACAGTTCCTATTATTGTTCCGACAATAAACAGGGCAAAAATTCCTCTTGATTCCGGAGAATTGAACCCGTATTTATCAACAACAACGGCAACTTCAGGTTCACGACCAATAGAATTTGTCATGCCGATTGTCTCTCTTTTAAATCCTAAAAGCAATGCAACAGGAAGTGCTATAAATATGGTGGCAAGGTGACCCAATTCCTGTAAGATCAAAGCAGGACCCATTTCAAAAATCAAATGTATTGATTGTCCACTGGAAACAGCCAGTTTAGCAATCAAAACTCCAATAAAAAGCATCATTGCTCCTTCAGCAACTCTAGATTGTTTTCTTTGAATCCATTTAATTGGTTTTGCAAGATAAAAAATTAGCCCTAAAACCATAGTATACAACAACGGCATTATTGAAACTGAAACACCTTTTGTCAGATTTATTTCAATAGGTCCGATTAATTCCGCAATAATTACCAAAAGAAGTACAGACAAATGTAAACCATAATCCTTCCAGGGATTTTTCTTTAAAATACGCTTATCGGTCTTATTACGATATATATGTTGAATCTCATTCGTCTCATTATCATTATTTGAAATAATACCCTCTCCCGCCCAACACAATAAGTGTGTTAATTAATTTTTACTTTAAAATAAGTACTATATAAATTAGTACGATTTAGTTCTCAAAAGTTCTAAAAATACGAATAAAAATCGTTATAAATTAAAAAATATTACACAAAAAGTGAACAGTGAAAACCGACAAAAACGATGTTATTTTCAATTAAAAATAATTAAAAATAAGTATTTTTTGAATATTACATTCTACAAAGTGGTTTTGAAAGATGTCTCCTTGCAGAAACCGGTGTTTCGTAAAATTGAGAATTTTTTAAATTACGCTTGATTATAATAGGAACTTTTTCATCAGATTCTATTTTCCTGCCACATTTTTTGCATTTGAATCCCTTGTTTTTACCGGCGGAGGTCATTCTTTTTCCGCATTCGCAAATTGGATTTTTATATTCAACATCATTTAATTTTAGAACCTGGAATTTTTCAATGTTGAAGGTATTCTGCTCACCGATTCCACCAAATACCCTTATAATATCACCAGAACGCAAATCAGATACAACATTCCTGAAATTTTTAGTCGGCTCATATGCCCCGCATTCTATTTCACCGGATTCATCCATGATATAGAAAAACATGTGCCCTCCGTCAATGACTTTAGGTCTATTTTTCACTTCACCTATCACTTCATAGCATCCGAACTGTTTCATGGAAGCAATGTCAGGAGTTTTTTGGATATGCATGTCAGTGTGCTGGTTTGTTTTAAAAATGCATGAATCGACAATAGGTTCATTGACTTTGACTATTTCTTTTGCAGTCTTTAAAGCTTCAACAGTATTGGACCGGATCCCATATAAAACAGGGCAGGGTGTTTTAGGTTCAATTGCAATATAACCTTCCCCATAGTCAATATTTTCAAAGGTATCCGGAAATGTCCTCTTATCCATCTCATAAACGGATTCGTAATCAATTTGCCTTTTGGTTCCATAGTTTTCAGGAGCCCTATATGCAAGCAATTCAAAAGTGCAATCATCCAACGGAAGACTGATGGCCGCAATAGATCCGATGATTCCCCTTCCCTTTTTGAATTTGTGAATTTCACAACCAACTGATTTACCGAACTCCTCTGCCTCTTCAATGGTAATGAATTCATAAATCGCTCTGAATGCATAATTCTGCATATCTTCAGTGATTTCACCAGAATAAAAAACAACGCCAGGATTGGTGTTGTCACAGTCAAACATGGACAGCTTTTCAACTTCGCTTAAAACTATCTCTTTTGCCAAATTGGCCTGGTCATTATTTTCTATCTTAAGGCTGACCCCACCATTGCCCCGAGTTTTAAACCTGGCAAACGGATTCAGTCTGATTAACCTTGGATAGTCCAGAAGCTTAATCCCATTTTCCCTTAATCTGTTTATAATCTGACTTGCAAGGAATGTTGTGCACATTCCATCAGGAGAATCAGTATCATCTATTCCAATATATAAAACACTAATTTAAATCACCTTAAATTATAAACATATATTAGAGTTAAAACAATATATAGTTTAATTAATGAGGTTATCAAATGTTGACTAGAGGACAAATGCTGCAAAACATAGAAAATTTACTAAAATCTCAAGGTTATGAGACTTCAGATATTTATGATCAAGGCTCATTTGATTTGGTAGCTAGAAAAAACTTATTGATTTTACTTTTAAAAACATTTTTAAACATTGACAGCATTAATGAACAAAATGCACATGAAATGAAACAATTAGCCAATATCTTTTTGGCCTCACCAATCATCATTGGAGAAAAATCAAGAAACGGCCTTCTTGAGGAAGGAGTAATATACGAAAGATACGATATTCCTACAATAGGCTTTGAAACATTCAAAAACATGATTGTCTACAATGAATTTCCGGAAATCTTAGCTGACCGTGGAGGATATTTTGTTAAAATTGATGGAAATGTTATAAAACAATACCGTGAAGAATATTCAATGTCCTTAAAAGATTTGGCCAGTCTTGCTCATGTTTCACGTGCTACAATGTACAAATATGAAAACGGCATTGTCCGTGCAAATACAGAAACTGCAATGATACTGGAGGAAATCCTCAATACGAAAGTTACTCTGGACATTGACTTGCTGAAACAACCTCAAAAAGATGATATCGAATACAGCGATGACGTTAATGACTTATCAAAACTGGGATATGGTGTTCTATCCACATCCAAAAGTCCATTCGATGCAGTGGCAAAAATGAAAACTTCACAAAAGCATTCACCATTAATGGCGAATGTTGAGAAAAACAGAAGTGAAAAAACATTGAAAAGAATGGCGATTCCCCTAAAAGACTTGTCAATGGTTACAACTTCAGAACCCGTTTTTATAATCAACAATGACAAGATCAGGGAGTCAATAGGCACAATACCAGTTATAAAATCCTGGGAGTTAAAAGAATTTGAAAATTCCAAGGAACTATTGAAAATGATTAAAGAGAGAAAAGAAAATTAGAGGGACACTATGGAAAATTTACAGATTACAGGTATGGAAGATTATCCTATCAAATGGGTTTGCAACTATAAAGGACAAAAAGCTATTGGCATCTGCGGCAAAACACAAAAAATAGCAATGTTTGCATCAGATGAGAGGGTATCAAGAATTTTGGATGACATCGTAATCGGAACCGATGAGGCTCAGGAAGGTTACGGGTGTGAAGAAAAAGACAGATGCTGCAATTTCGAATGTGAACTCTGTGAAATTTCCCCGAGACAATATCTGCAGATTACAGGCAAAAAACCGTCAAATAAAAATATAAAAGATTTGATTAACGGACTGGCCGATTTGAATAAAACCTTAAAGGAAGACGGATTCGTTCCATTTGAAGAATATGAAGTTGTAAAACTTTAATATTCCCTTAAAAGTGAAAAATCATCACGTGCTTCTTCAACCTTTCCAATACCTATTGAAATCAAATCAACATAATCTATTGTTTTTAAAAATTCGAAAGCTTCTTTAGGCTGCAGTATGCCTGCGGCCAATACTCTGGTAGCTATTACTTTTTTATCCAATCTAACCAGTCTTTGTTTAAACTCTTCTCTTTGAGCGGCATTGAATGCATTGATGTCCATCATATAGGACAGTGAGTTAAACGGAATCATGAAAAAGTCAAACAGACCCATGTCAAGATTATCCGGAAGCAAATCAGTAGTTCTTGATGGAAATGCAGTAACAAGACCTGAAAGCGCACCGGTACTGTTGATTTCAGACAATATCTTTGAAGTTAATTTCCAGTCATAACCGTCAACAATGAACTCGTCAACAAGCATTAAAGGACAGTCATACTCACTAAACATTTCAATTTCATCTTCCCAGTCCACTTCTTTTGCAACTTCATAATTAGGGTTTAGATAGTCAACGTCGGACTTGCCTATTGTTGCGATGACTTTCATTTCACAGCCCTGCTGGACTGCAAGATCATAGGCTTCAAGCAAATTGGAATCATTGACCAAATTTATGGCTCTGACGCCTTGTTTGTAAGATTCAACGATGACATCAGCGATATTTTGAGGATTGCTATACAGGTCATCCAAATAAAGTCTGGACCTGTGACCAAAATAGAGTTCCGCCATGAATGGACCATATCCCAAAATGGTTTTTGGAATTGCCTTATCCTTATATTCCAAATCCTCAAAAAACATAGTATCACTATTCCTTTTCAACTACAACGGCAGTTCCATAAACAAGAATTTCCTGCATTACCTGAGATATTTCATTTGAATCGAATCTGATGGCAACAATACCGTTTGCGCCCATATCCTTTGCATGGTCTATTACCCTTTCCAATGCTTCATCTCTGGATTCTTCCATCATTGTCACATACTGTTTAATTTCCCCACCGAATAAAGATTTTACGCCTGCACCGATTTGACCACCTGCACCTCTGCTTCTGACGGTTAAACCGTATACAAATCCTTTTGTTTCCACTATCCTGAATCCAGGAATGTCATTAGCTGTTGAAATTGGAAATTCTTCTACTGATACCATTATTAAACCTCTTTAAATTAATTTAACATTTTCAATTAAAATACCAAGTTTAATAATAATTATTTAATTCATCATATTAAAATTATTGTAAAACCGAGGATTTATTTAAATTTTAAATATAATAAAAAATATAAATTTAAGTAATATTTATTATTAAATATTCATTTTAAAAATTGATTATATGGTGAAAATATGAAAGTACTCGTTGCTGATGCAATTAATGAAAAGGGTATTGAAAACTTAAAAGAAGTGGCTGAAGTTGTTGTAGACACCAGCATCACTCCTGAAGAGTTAGCAGATACCATCCATGAATATGATGGAATTATCGTAAGAAGTCGGACAAAACTAACTGCTGATTTAATCGAAAAAGCAGACAATATGAAAATTATCGCAAGAGCAGGTGTTGGAGTAGACAACATCGACTTAAACGCCGCAACCGAAAAAGGTATTATGGTTGTAAATTCCCCTGAATCCACCTCAGTTACTGTAGCTGAGCACACAATGGGATTGATTTTAAGCATGGCTCGTAAAATTTCCATTGCAGACAAATCAGTTAAAGACGGAAAATGGGAAAAGAAAAAATTCATGGGTGTGGAACTTAGAAACAAAACCCTCGGTGTAATCGGAATGGGAAGAATCGGTTCCCAAGTAGTAAACAGATGTAAAGCATTTGGTATGGATGCAATGGCATATGATCCATACTTGCCTGAAGAAGTCGCAAAACAAATGGGCGTTGAATTAACCAATTTGGAAAAAGTGCTTAAAAATGCTGACTTCATTACAATTCACGTACCTCTCACTCCCGAAACCAAACATTCAATTTCCACAGAACAGTTTGATCTTATGAAAGATACAGTATATATCGTAAACTGTGCACGTGGTGGAATTATTGATGAAGATGCATTATACGATGCTTTAGTCAACAATAAAATTGGTGGAGCCGCTTTAGACGTATATGAAGAAGAACCACCTGCTGAAAACTCAAAATTATTTGAACTTGACAATATCGTATTAACCCCTCACATTGCAGCTTCAACCAAAGAAGCTCAAAGAGATGCTGCAATTATCGTGGCTGATGAAATTATCGATTTGGCAAAAGGAAAAGCTCCAAGAAACGTGTTGAACATGCCACGTATTGACAGTAACACCTACAAAGAAGTAGCTCCATTCATGGAATTATGTGAAAAATTAGGTAGTTTCATCTCACAGGGAGTTAACGGTAAAATTAAAGAAATTGAAATTATTTACAGTGGAGAATTAGCTGAAATCGACAATCTTGAAATATTGACAAGAACAGTCATTCAAGGTGCTGTAAATCCATTCTTAAGTTCTCCAGTCAATGCAGTAAATGCATCCCTTGTTGCAAAAGACAGAGGAATAAGCATTACTGAAGGTAGAAAAGACAATGCAAAAGGATACGACTCATTAATTAAAGTTATTGCAAAAAGTGCAAATGATCAATTCTCTGCAGTGGGAACACACTTGCACGAAGCAAGAATATTAAAAGTAAATGATTATTGGGTTGATGTTATTCCTGAAGGACACATGTTCATTGCAAAATATGAAGACGTTCCTGGAAGCATTGGAAAAATCGGTACCAAATTAGGAGAACACAACGTTAACATTGGAATTATGCAAGTTGGAAGAGATGAAAAAGGCGGAAGAGCCATCATGGTTCTAACTTTAGATAAAGAAATTCCAAAAGAAGTTATAAAAGAAATCCAAGCTTTAGACAATGTTTATGAAGCTAACGGATTAGAATTATAAAAAACAATTTTCACCATATTGTTTTTTATTTTTTATTTTTTCAACCATTAAATTAAAAAAAAAGTAAAGAATTATTCTCTGAATTCTTTTGATATTCTTTTTATGCTGCCATCAGAGTTAATTTCTATTTTTATTACATGATTCTGCGGCTGATTGCGCTTTTCAAAATCACCATAGTGATATTTTCTTTCTTCATCAAGACTTTTGAAAAATTCGTCATCATCCTCATCGAAAAATCCAGGTTTGAACTCGTCATCATCGGTTACAACGTCATGCTCGTCAAAAAATTCGCCATGATTGTCATCAGCCAGATAACCGTAATCTCCAACAGTGTAGCCTAAAGGCTGACCATAACGGTCATATGATCTGAATGTATCGAGACTATAAGGAAGACACACAATCATGTGAAAGTATCCATGTCGGGAAAATGTTTTTAAATCGGCGGCAGACGGCATTGCACTTGGTCCCGGGTGTGAGTGAACGGATCCGAAATATTTGGTGTTCATTGGAATCAGTTCTGTGTGGACTACAGCACCTGTTTCACATGTTTCGCCTGGAACAAATATCAAACTGGTGATGTAGAGAATCTTGTCTTTAATCTGGCCGTCAAAGAATGCCAAAAATTCATTTGGATATGCCTGCTTTGCGTAATAGATTACAGATTCCAGAACTTCCCTGTCAACTCTAACTTCCCGGAATTCCTCATCATCATTTCCCAATATTTTAGAAATAAAGCTCATTTTATCACTCCGATATCCTTAAAGAATTTTTCACTGAAAATTGGAAGTTCCCAATCGGTGTAGATGTAACTTCTGTATGAAACCTGATTTTTATTTTCTTTTTTATTGAAACCAGTTACCTTTTTGTTTTTCCTATATACTGCAATTCCTCTTTTTTTGTAAGTATCGACATCATTCAAGTTAATGCCATTTGCGAATAAAAATTCATGAATGTCACTTAAGTTCATACCTTTTATTTTATCGTTGGCTTGAGAATTTGAATACTTAGATTTCAGGTATGCAATCCCATGTGAATTGACACAGTTCCTCCAGGACTCATCCTGCCTCCATCTGAAATAATCGAGTATATTACCTTCAGTGACCGGAATGATTCTTGAATCAAATGCGGGAGGCTTTTTAAATTCAACATCATAATGCATTACAAAAGAGCTTGCTGCAAAACTGGCTATAACCGAATCTATTTTTTCAACTCTACCATCAAATGGAACATTATCTAAAAGCAAGCTTATTTCATCTGAAAAAGAATAAACGAACTGTGCTGAAAACTCTTCAAACAAATCCCTGCAAACTTCAGAGATTACATTGTAAAAATTATCATCATATGGTTTGACAAGCTTTAAATCATTGGCCAACTTATGAAAGCTTCTGCCATCCAGACGAATGATAATTTTAGAGTTTTTAGGAACTCTTAAAGACGAATAAACTTCAAATTCCTTCATTACATACCCACACTGATGGTTTCATTGAAACTTTTAAGCAATCTTATTGCTGAAAGAGCAGCCAACATGCTTGTTTTAGGATTGGAAGAACACGGATAATTCATAGTGGTTGTTTTGAATTCACCAAAGTCACCCTTTGCAGTAATTTCATGAACATTTCTGTCAACTTTCGGATCAACAATGATTTTAACATCAATATCCCTGTTACATGCCATACTTATTGTTGCTGCAACGTTAATGTTCAATGGGAATTCCTTAACCGCTTCTGATGCCTTTCCTTCAAATAAAACTTCTTCCTTATCTATGTCTTTTCCAAGGGATTTCGGTGATTTACGTGTTACGAGATTTACCTCTTTAAGACCAAATTTGGCTACAGCCTTAATTCCATCCAAACCAACGACAGCACCTGAAGGCAGGTGTATCTTAGCATCATTCTCTTTAGCTATTTTTAAAACATTATTGTAAAATTCCATATCCATAAATGCGCCGATACTCATGATAATCATATCTTTACCATGTTCAAGTACTGTTGGTGCCAACTCCTTAACGGAATCCGGTGATGCACATTCCAAAACCAAATCCACATTATTCAACATGTCCTCAAAGTCAAGGACAGCTACCCCGCCAGCCAAGCTAGCCAAATTTTCAGCCCTTTCAACATCCTTATCAAAAAAGTATTTGATTTCAATACCGTTATCCTCTGGAACAATGCTAGTTGTTATGATATTAGCAATAGCTCCGCAACCTACAATACCTACTTTCATAGTATCACCTAAAAAAAGCCTTTAATATAAAATTAAATAAAAAAAAGAATTTAAAAGATTATTTCTAATCTTTTAGTCGAATTGAACTTGGGTTTCATTTTGTGGTTGAGTTTCAGGTTGTTTTGGAGTTGCAGCCTCAGGGATTTGTGGTTCAGGGTTTACTTTTTTTATGTCCCTAGGATTGATTAACATGATGTCTCCAATAGCTTGAACTTTATCAAAGTCCACGGTCAATAAATCATTTTGGAAAGATCTCATGTCGTGGTCTTCCGGTGACTCACCACGAATACTACCAAAAATTTGACCCACTAAAGAACCGGTAGGTCTCCTTTCTTGTTCAATTGCTCTTACTTGTAATTTTGAAATAGTTCCTAATCTAATATTAAGTATAACATCTTCTACACGACCAACATAATGACCTGTGTTGGTATAAATATCTAAACTGCGTAATTTTGAAACTTCTACCATTTTTACACCACAATATAAAATAATAATAAATTAAATATGTATAATTTTATTTAATTGTTAATATAAATAGTTTTTGTTTTTTAAACTTGAAAATCGCTTATTTTACAAAAAACTTATTAAATTAAATAATTAAAATATAATTTAGATTACAAGGAGACTTTAAATTGTGGGATACAACAAAAGATTATAGAATTTTAGTGGCAAGCAAAGCGAGAGAAAATTATCTGAATCTGATTCCAACAGCTTCTTTTAGAGGAAGCTGGAATAAAAAACAAGCAGTTGATTTGGGAAAACAAATGAACAGTGATTTTCAAACATTGACCTATTCCTATTTGGAAGGAGATGAATTGGTAAATTCACCAGAGGTTGCTTCACTAAAAGAAAAAGCTTTAAAAATTATTGAATATTTGGGCGGTGATGATTGGAATAAAAAGTTTTTAAACAACGCTCCAAAGGAAGACAGAGAAAAAACTCAAGAAAACATTGCTAAAGTGAGATTTTTCCTGGATACAATCATCGGACTTAAAGACCGCCTTGCGTTAGGCCCAATCAATGACCCCATTTTAGGAATTGACATCAAGGTTGGAGAAGTGATGAGCGTTACAAAACACCCTAAAAATGAAAATTTATTAATCTGTAATGTCAATTTGGGAAAACGTGCAATTACTGTTGTTACCAACGATTTAAATGTTAAAGATGAGAACAAAGTTGGAGTATCCCTGCTTCCTCCACAGTCATTCAGCGACATCGTAAGTGAAGGAATGTTTTTAGGAATGAATGGAAGTATCCTCAAGGACGTTGAAGGAGAACTTGGATCCATGCCTAAAGGAATTCCAATGGAATCCCTAAACGAAACCCGTAATCTAGTTGAAAACTATTTAAAATAAGTTTAAACACTTATTTTCTCTTTTTATCTTTTAACACGAGTTCAAACGAAACTCCAATAACAATGTTTTGAAAAACTAATTAATCAGACATTCACTATCTCAAATTCAATCCTATCAGTTTTGTTTTTGTCATCTCACCTACGGCATATTTTATTCCTTCTTTACCAACACCACTATTTTTAAATCCTCCGAAAGGCATGTTGTCTGTTCTAAAGGTGGACTGCTTATTTATAAACACTGTTCCGGCTTCAATTTCCTGGGCACATTTCATTGCATTTGCATAATCCGAAGTGAATACTCCGGCCTGCAACCCATATTCAGTGCCATTGGCTACTTTTATTGCCTCTTCTACATCCCCAACACGAATGATTGGAGCTACAGGCCCAAATGTTTCATTTGCAACCAAATCCATGTCCATGGACACATTATCAATGACGGTAGCATGGTAAAATGCTCCTTCACGAACACCACCTGTCAATATTTCAGCACCCTCATTGACTGCATTGTTTACTGTTTCTTCAACCTGCATTGCAGCTTTTTCGGATATTAATGTTCCAAGAGTGGTTTTTGCATCCAACGGGTCCCCCATCACCAATTTTTCTGTTTCAGTAACTAACTTTTGGCCGAATTCATCCGCAACCTCATTCTCGATTATGATCCTTTTAACGCCCATGCAGACCTGACCAGCATTTAGGAATGCTCCGTTGATGACGCCTTTAACCGCCTTGTCAAGATTTGCATCAGCTAAAACAACCATAGGATCATTTCCTCCCAGCTCCAAAGTAACCTTTTTCATTCCTGCTTTTTGAGATATCATCAATCCGGTTGTTACGCTTCCAGTAAATGATATTTTATTCACCTGATTTGAAGTGACAAGGTAATCTCCAACCTCGGACCCATATCCTGTGACTGTATTTATTACCCCATCGGGAAATTCCTCATTTAGAAGTTCCGCAAATTTCATTACAGTTAACGGCGCTTCTGTTGGCGGTTTTATGATAACAGTGTTTTTACAGGCTATTGCAGGTGCGATTTTATGTATAGTTAAATTTAAAGGATAGTTAAATGGAGTGATGGCAGCAACTACACCCAACGGCAGGCGTTGTGTGAATGCAAAGAATCCTTTTCCGTTCAAGCCCGCATCCAAAGGTACGCTTTCACCATATATCCTTTTTGCCTCTTCAGCGGCAAGCTTTAATGTTTCTATTGACCTGTCAAGCTCAACCAAAGATTCATTAATTGGCTTTCCGACTTCCAATGTCAGCAAATGAGCGAAATCCTCTCGGTTATCTTTCAATTTCTCAACAACATTGAACAGCTTATTTGAAACTTTAAATGCTGACATTTCCTGTAAAGATTCTTTAGCATTATTCGCTTCAGTTATTGCCAAATCTGCAGTTTGTCTGTGGGCAATTGGAATTGTATCAATTACTTCATTATTATAAGGATTTTTAACTTCAGATAAATCTTCGCCTGAGATGTGTTTTCCACCAATCAACATGTCCATTTTATCACCTAAATTAATATTTATACTAAAACCAATAAATAATCACTTATGGAAACTACCAGATTTGAAACATTTTTCGATGCAATCATTGCAATCATCATTACGGTTTTGGTTTTAAAAATCCCTCAGCCGACATCAGCTACTCCTGAGGCTCTTTTACAACTAAACCCAATTTTTATTTCCTATTTAATCAGTTTTCTGATTTTATATAACATCTGGTATGCTAATCACAATCTATTCCAACTTACCGACACCATTGATAACAATTCAGTCTGGATTTTTGGGTTTATGGCATTTGCAATTTCACTTTTGCCATATTTTACAATTTGGGTTGCAAATAACATTTATTCAATTCCTGCAGAAACAATGTTTGGATTGTTATTCATTGTAACACATATTCTAAATACATTGGCTACAAGGGCAATATACAAAAGCAATCCATATAATGAACAATTAAAAAAAATGAACTTCGATTCATATTACATGAATGCTCCAGTAATAGTGCTGATTTTAGGATTTATATTGACATATACAATTTATATTCCCGGAATTTATGTTTGCTGTTTATTGTCTGTTGTTTTATGGATTTTAATTGGCAGATTATTGAGGAGGCGAAGCAATGGAAACTGATAGGTTTGAAGCATTGATTGATGCCATTCTGGCAATTATCATCACAATCATTGTTTTGGAGATACCTTTACCAGCCAGTGGAGGTTGGGAAGCACTTTATGAACTGAGATATGATTTTTTAATTTATGCAGCCAGTTTTATCGTTTGTTTCAACTTTTGGAACTACAACAATAATATCTTCAGTATCGTGAACAAAATTGACTCCAAAGTTATTTGGAGCATGGGAGTTACATTGCTGATATTTTCACTCCTTCCATACTTTACAATTTTCGTTGGCGAAAACTTCTTCTTATTTTTCCCACAGTTCATATATGGTCTTTGTTTTATAGTGACCGCAATCCTCTCAGCAATAATTGGAAAATTCCTGATGGAAGCCGATCCAGGAAATATTGCACTGCATCTTGCGTTAAACAATCATCATCCCATGTATATAACCCTAATATTGGTTTCAGTAGGAATCATTATCGGATACTTCATTTATCCTCCTGCGATTATCGCATCATGCATCATTTCAATTTTAGGATTATGGTTACTTCCAAAAATCCAATCATATCTATCATAAAGAGAGGTGCATTTCAAGTGTAAATGGCTGAGATGCCTATTTTTTTTAAACAGAAACAAATATTTACTTTATTTCATTATTAACCCCCTAAATAACAATATTTTAAATTTCAATTCGTTGATTTGCAAACTGAGGAAATTGCTATTCGAAATGGAAAAAAGTGAAAAAAATCCTGACTTACTGGCAATGAAAACTATTACAATAAATCTGCTATATAACTTTAAATCAAAAACTGAATTCAAATCAACCTCTAAAATATAATCTGACTAGAAACTGATAAATAATTTTAAAATTAAATAAATTCAATAAGAAAAATCCATGAAAAGGCAATTTTTTAAAAAACATGAAAAGTCAATCGATAAAAACTACACCCCAAAAAAATAATTACCCCTGCAATGCATTTGGAAATACTCTCCCCCACCAAAAAATAAACCTTTAAAAAATTTGGTGAATAATTAATTAAATGAAAATGCCGTTTGAAATAACATTGTTGAATGAAAACTAATGGATTTCCGCCACAATATATGAAATCCAAACGGAAAATGACAATTATTAGAAAAAAATTCAATTCAAGAAAAAAGTTTAAAATGCTCAAAAATCAAAATAAGACATTAATATTTTAAAAAAATAAAAAAAGTAAATAAGAAAAAGTTAATTTTCATTATTTATTATTTCTTACGACTTATAGGAACAAATATTGCCACAAATGCTGCAATAACTAAAACCACTAAAGGTAAACCAGTATTCCTTAATTTAACTTTATTAGTTTTATTTTCCTTTTTTTCGACAGGTTTTTTAGTTTCCTTTTTTACAATTTTATTTTTAATGACTGTTTTATTGATATTGGACTTGTTTGTGTCCTTATCGGATTTGTTGATGTTTTTATCAGTGGAGTTATCAATTACATCACCAGGGCCAGTTCCATTATCATCGGCAGTATCATCATCAGTGCCATTATCCTCTGTAGCATTATCATCAGTGCCATTATCCTCTGTAGCATTATCATCAGTGACATTAACATCACTGACATTATTGGCTGCCACAGTATCATCTGATGAATCATTTTCTTTAACTGGATCATCATTACCTGCAGCTAATTTTTCACCGATATGCTTTGAATGGACAACAAATCCATTATCCTCACTTCCACTAACGGACATTGAATAATTTGGATTGTCTTTTGCAACAATACTGTAATCTCCATCATCATTAACCTTAAAGGTTGTTGACCATGAATTTCCATTACTCAATGTTGCAGAGTCGACAATTTTACCGTTACACAACAAAGAAACTGTAATTGCTTCCGGCATATCCCCGGTTGCACTCACATGTATCGATTTAACATCGCCACTTTCTGCAGAAACAATGCCAACAGAAATTATTAAAAAAAATAGTAAAATACATGCAGATATCAGTTTTTTATTCATTTAAAAAACCTCAATTTAAAAAAAAAGAAAAAAGTAGGTTATATTTATACATTGGAGTATAATAAACCTAATGCTCTACCGCTGAAGAATACAAGGTAAATGGTTACAATTCCAATTAGAATACCACCAACAATGGAGTTCCATTGAGCGATAAGACCACCAATGAATAATAAAACTATAGTAATAAGACTGACAGCAATGATGAATATAAGAAGATTTACAATACCTACTTTTGAAATATCTCCAATTGCTTCACCAATAGCTAAAGCATCGCTTAAATCTTCGGTTTTTGCCAATCTGCATTGAGCCATCATTAAGGCTAAACTAAATACTACACTTACAATGAAATTTATTACAGCTGCTAACCAGTGCTGGAATATAATTGCTAAAATTGCAGCAATAATAATTGGAATAATCATGTAGACAATTTGTACAACAAATACTTTTATACCATTGAAGAATTGTCTTATTAAATCAATTTCAGGACCATTAGAACTTCTTTCGATACCTAATTTAATAATATCCAATTCATAACCAGTAATCATAAATCCTAAAACGAGAGCAACAATAAAACCTATAATACCTGATCCAATAACCGCCCATAAATTATTAACGGCAACACCACTAGCCATAGCTACAATAGTTCCGGATAAGGCAATTCCTAAAATAATACCTAAAACGAGATAAAGAATCAATGCTTTAATATTGTTAAATGGATAAACTAAAGCATCAGTAAATATTTCACCTAATTCCATTTTTTGTTCACCTTTGAATTTTAATTAATTAAAAAACTCCTTATTGAGAGCTTAATAAATAATATATGAACAATAATATTTAAATATAAGCATTCAATCTGAAATTATACAATTTTCTAAAAAAAGATAGAAAAATGATGAAAAAACCATTAAATTTAATCTCATTTAACAAATGAAAACCGATGGCTGGAACTTACCCAAAATAATTTCAACATTATTTGAAATATTTTCCCAATGTTTTTAACTCATCATTAAATTCCTTAAATTCTTTTGATTGAACTTCGCCACTTAAATCACTTATATAATTATTGTACATATAAATGACCAGTAAAACTACAACCATGATTCCACCAAACAGCAGAATAAATTCAGCGGATGCCTGGCCCTTATTATCCATTAGAATCCCCCCATAAGCAAACTTCCTCCAAAGGTAGAAATGAAATAGAATATTGCAAAAGATGCAGTAGCAAGAGGCAGTGAAAACTTAAATCCTTTTTTAATATCTCCATACATAATAATACTAATGATAAAACCTACCAAAATTGAGTGAATTATCAGATAGATTTCCCCCGCTACCGGAGCAGTCAGAACAATTTCCGATTCCATTCCATAGCTTTGCATAAACCCAGAATAAACTCCAACCATACCGATTGCGAATGGAGTCGCAATAACGGCTGAAATTAACAAAAACATTACTGACATCATCACAGTTGATTTTCTCTCGCGTTTAAGTGCCATCAAATCTCTTAAATCATCAGAAACATCACTAAGAACTGTTGAAATACTGGATCCCGATTTTCTTCCATCAAGAATAATCCCAAAAATTCTTTCAAGTTCCTTTGATTTTAATCTTCTAGACATTGCTCTCCAGGCTTCATCGAAATTGCGACCCATACGAATTTCAATGATAGTTCTTCTCATTTCATCATAGAGTGGTCCTTTGCCGTACTGTGACATGTCTTCCATTGCATTTTCGAAACTGAGCCCTACCTGAAGCATGCTTGAAAGCTGCCTTAAAAAATCGGGCGCAGTTTTTTCGATCTCCTGCGCTCGCCTTTCCTGTTGGACAATAACATATGTGAAAAGAATTGGAATTGTGAAAAACGGCAAAATTAACACTGATACTGGCAGGTTTATAAACATTAATGTTAATGCCAATGCAATTTCTAAGATAATGATAAAGACTATAAGTATAGCTAAAACTTTACTTGCCTCTGTAAAAATAGCTCCACTCATCAAAAATTCCTGTAATTTTGATAAATGCTTTTCAGGTATAAAATTGTCCAAAAATATTGCTAAATCATTGATTATTTTAAATTTCATAAACAAAAATTAGATTTTAAAGCATATAAAGAGTTGGTTGTATTCCAAAGCAATTTTACAAGTAAAAACAATAGTTACATATTAAAACAAATATAGTTCAAAAAATGCTACTAAAAAAGTTAAATTTTCCAAAAAAATATTAGACATTACCTTCCAAAGTCAATTAAGAAGAATCAATCTTTTCTTTTTCTTTAATTGTACAATAAACTTCACCTATGCCATAAAATTGAGTTGCAAACATTAGCATATAGCAAAAAACATTCCAGATATAATTTATAAAGTCAATCGGGATAACAATATAAACAAGATAAGCAAAAATAACAATAGTTAGAACAATACCAGTATACTCTTTTACATAATACCACCATCCAATTGCATCAATGTCTCTTTTAATTCCCATCAGATTAAAAGCATCTTTAATGCTGCCCGTGTCTGCCAACCTTGCTAATGCAATTTCTAAAAAAAAGGTAGTGACATAAAATAAAATGACTCCTAAAACAATGAAAACAAATGTATCAACAGGATTATGTGAATATAAGGTATGAATTGTTTCGGGAAAATCCACCAACATATCTTCCAAATCAAACTCCGGAAAATTCAATGGAGAACATACAAAATCCAAAATTAATCCCTGAACATACAGAAAAACCGTAAAAATAATAGTGGATTTTAATCCAAAAATTAAACCCTCTTTAATTTTCATTTCTGGTAATTTGATACCGCCATTCAACTTATCACGAGTGATTAACATGCCGTAACCGAATAATGGCACCTCTAGTCCCAAAAGGATCAAAATTGCAGTTGTGGAATTTGAATCCTCATAAGATAGTTGAATATACATCAAAATACTGAAAAATATCAAAATAAGTAGAAGGAAATGTTTATCATATGTACAATAATCCCATACAGATTTGATTTTAAAAAATGCCATGAATCTCCCTCAACATTATTTTAAAAAAACAAAATAAATAAATTTTACTGATTTTTTTATTTAAAAATAATGCAGAATCTAACTAAAAATACGAGTAATTTTGATTGTACATTCTTTTTTAAACTCCCAATAATTACATGAAATTATTGAAACATAATCAAATATTTTCTCAAAAAAAAGTTAAACAGTATTTTGATACTGTTTAAGAAGATTTGTCGATTTTAATTGGTTTGAATTTGTTTAAATCATTGAATTCTTGGATATATTTAAGGCAATCAGCGGTTTTATTCTTATCCGCATCATCAAATGAGCAATCAATAATATAAACATCATCATCAATTTTAAGAAGTTCCAAAGCACCTACCTTATCCTTTACTGAATCATTGTATTGTGCATAAGTGCCATTAATTATTTTTACATCACGATTGTCATTTTTTACAAAATAATCCTCATAATCAATAAATGCACTATAACTCCTCATATCCATTTCAAAATCGTCATTTGTAAAAGTTGCTGCACTCCTTTCAAAACCGGAAGGAGAATTGTAATCCGTAATAACTGCAGCAGAAACTGCACCTATCGCAAGTACCAAAACTATCAAAGACATTAATACTATTTTAGATTTCATATAATCACCTTTAATTTCGAGAAAGTTAAACTCCAATTAAACTTTCCTAATTTTTAATTTATCGTCTTAAAATAATTAAATATATCTATCTTTTAAAGATTTCAAAAAATGCCCTGAATGTGACCAACACAGGAATAATCTCCAGCCTTCCAACCCACATGGAAAATATGCCCACGACTTTTAACGGCAATTCCAAGTTCTGTGAAATCTGTCCAATCTCCAAACCAACATTGCCCTGCATTGAAATAGCAAAAAATAATGAATTGAACGGGTCATGACCATATGAACAAAGTAATATCCAAGAAATCAAAATAAAGATTAAATAAAGTGTTATGTAATTTCCGCTTTGTGATACAAGATCATCAGAGATTCTTTTACCGGAAATTTCCAGATTAACAACACTGTTCGGAGACAGCACTTCCCGTAAATTTTTATATATCCCTTTGAAAAATGTGAGAACCCTCATTAGCTTAAGTGCACCTACAGTGGAACCGTTGGAACCCCCCATAATCATCAGTGTCATTATAATAATAAGCACATTGGCAGGCCAGGTCCCCATTACGGTTGAACTTTGAATACTTGCCCCAGTTGTTGTAATTGCAGAAACAATATGGAATAAAATATCCATAGGCACAATATTTGATATGAAATATATCAGCAGAGTTGTACCAGCAATCAAAGTAATTAATACTTTAAACTGCAAATCCTCAATTAATGCTCTTCCACGTGACTTTATAATGTGATAATGAACAAAAAAGCTTGTTGCACCCAATATCATCAAAACAATAGTAACTAAATTAATCATGTCATTGTGATAAAAGCCTATGTTGGCATTTTTTATACTCATACCTCCGGTTGAAATGGTGGTGAATGTATGGCAAACCGAATCAAAAAAAGGCATTCCCGCAAGAACATAAAGAACAATTCCGGCAATTGTATATATTAAATAAATCTTGAGAGTTTCTATAATTGTGGTTCTGATAGTAGGTCTGAAACGTTCATCACTAGCTTCAGACTGATATAATCTGGAGGATACAGCACCAGGTTTTGCTAAAAAGGATATAATCAAAACGAGAATTCCCAAACCACCAATCCACTGCTGAAATGCTCTAAAAAATAGTATTCCATAAGGCAAGACTTCCACATCAGGATAGATTGTAATTCCACTTCCGGTTAAAGCAGACATACTTTCAAAAATACCGTCAATGATATTTATGCCTGTCACAAAATAAAATACCAAACCGCCGATTAGGGATGCCCATAGCCAAATCAGGGCAGATAAAATCATCCCATGTTTTAGGCGGATCCTATTGGAATCATATTTTTCCAGGGCCTTTATGCAAATCAAACCGGAACATATGGATATTAATGCAGGCACGATATACCCAACTACATTGAATTCAAAAAACAATAAATCGACTATAATCGGGACTAGACACATCAATCCTATCCCAACCATTAGCATGCCCGAATTCTTAGCAATAATCAATATATCATGTTTATTTACAAATCTCATATGCTGCCCAATAAAATTATATGTAAATATTGAACAATTTAATATTTAAATTATTAAGAAATACTTTGAAATTTCGCCAAAAACCAATTAAAAAAAATATGAATAATTTATTTGATTATTTAAAAAATGTTAAACTATCTAAAAAATCATTGATGAAAAAGTTGCCTGTTTAAACTTCCTGCATGATTCTATCCAATATGAACATTAAATTGATGAAAAACAACATATCAATTTATTTATACACTAAAATTCAATAGAAAATTATACGACAACATCAGGTGATAAATATGGAATATGAAATAAGAGGCGGTGCCTTTCCTATTGTAGTATGTACATTACAAAAAGGGGAGATTATGAAAAATGAAACCGGTGCAATGGCTTTCATGACCTCAAATATAAAAATGGAAACCAATACCGACGGAGGACTTTTAAAGGGTCTTGGAAGAATGTTATCAGGAGACACAATATTTTTTAATTTCTTTACTGCACAATCCGATAATCAGCAAATAGGATTTTCAGCACGTACTCCTGGAAAGATTATGCCAATAAAATTAACCGGATCAAATACCATCATTGGCCAAAAATGTGCATTCCTGGCCGCAGAAGAAAGTGTTGATGTGGACATATACTTCAGCAATAAACTAGGAACCGGAATCTTTGGTGGTGAAGGATTTATTCTTCAACAATTCAACGGAACAGGAATGGTATTCCTAGAAATCGATGGAGAAGTTATTGAAAAGGATCTGCAACCCGGAGAAAAATTACTTCTTGACCCTGGACACCTTGCAGCCATGGAATCTACTGTTGATTTCGACATAGAAAGAGTCAAGGGAGCTAAAAATATATTATTTGGAGAAGGATTGTTTTTTGCTAAACTACAAGGTCCTGGAAAAGTATGGATACAAACTATGCCGATTACCAAATTAGCTGAAGCCCTAATCCCATACCTGCCAAAACCAAAAAGCGATTCTGATTGGGGCGGAATATTATGACTAAATGAAAAAAGAAGAAAATAGGGGAAAAACAGGAGTTATGGATTGATTTAGTAAGATACTTGAAATTTTGACCATCATATATCTTTGCAAAGATGGAATGTTTACTAAAGAATTTTCATTCTCCCCAATATTTTCACATGAAAATATTTTAGTATTAAAAAATCCAAAAATAACATCATAATTCTGAATAGCATTTAATTACAGAAGACAATGAATATTAATTGGAGTCGTTGATATGGAAATAACCAAAAATTATAATGGAAAAGAACTGACATTGTCCGTTGAAGGTCGTGTTGATACAATTACATCAAAAGAACTGGAACAGGAAATCAATGATGAACTTGGCAATTTTGACTCATTAATTATTGACTTTACTGAATTGAAATACATTTCAAGTGCAGGACTTAGAGTTTTAATTGCTACTCAAAAGAAATTACGACTGGAAAACATACCATTTGTCATTAAAAACGTTAACGATACCGTCGGAGAAATATTTAGAATGTCCGGTTTTGATAAAATACTTAAGATAGAATGAATTCAATAACACTTAAACCCGAATTATCTGAATTACACACTTTAAATGAGTTTATTTTAAAAGAAATTCAAAAAGAAGATCTTAAAGTCGATTTAATAGTTGAAGAAGTATTCGTCAATCTTGTGGATTATTCAAAAACAGAATTTATCACAGTTAATGTGAACTATAACCCACCTACATTGACTTTAGAGTTCATTGACAATGGAATTGAATTTAATCCCCTTTTAAAAGAAAAATATACTCCTCCAACTAGCATTGAAGAAGCTGAAATCGGAGGGCTGGGAATCTTTTTAACTGAAGAATTGGCTGATGATCTCAAATACCATTATATTAATGGTGAAAACCACTTGCAAATTATTAAAAATGTGGAACCATAAGATAAACTAAAGAAAATATTAATTCCATTCATATTAACGGCAGTTATCGATACTCTACTTCCATAAAAAAACCCCCCGTTTCATTATTGAATGACATGAAGAACTTTACCTAATCTACAAGGACACGACATTATTAAATTTAAAGATAAAATGATTAAATTAGCCTATTGCAATGTGGAAAATTTGGATTTGAAGAAAGCTTATGACTTGGTTTCTCAAAATCGAAAAGAAAAAATTGATTTTTACAGATTTGAAAAAGATAAAAAACTGAGTGCCGGAGCTTACCTTCTTTTAAAAAAATTATTGTCCGAATCAAACATTAAAAATCCCGTCTTTAAAACTGGAAAATATGGTAAGGCATACATATCTAACTTTGAAAATATTTATTTTAATTTGAGCCATTCAAATAAAATAGTTTTATGTGCAATATCCAATGAGGAAGTTGGAGTCGATGTTGAATATATTGACCCTACAATTGATTTAAACATAGCGAAAAATTACTTCTACAACACCGAATATGAAAATATCATGAATGTGAAAAACAGGCCTGATGAATTTTTCAAATATTGGGTTTTGAAAGAAAGCTACATGAAATATACCGGTCTGGGAATGAACTTAGAGTTAGATAGCTTTGAAATTATAATTGAAGATGAGATTAAACTCAAAAATGACAATGATAATTTAAAGTTTAATCTGTTCCATATCAAAAACTATAAAATTGGAACCGCAAGCCATTATGATGTGGCAAATCTGATTGAATATAACGTTGAGGAACTGTTAAAAAGTTAGCGGCAAGCTGAAGAGTCCTGCAACATTATCATATATTTAAATCTATTTTTGAAAAGCAGTGAAAATTATTTAAGTGGAGGATTATCCCCCACCAGGAATGGTATATTTATCGTTTACACCATAAAATATCCCATCTCCTTTTCGTTTTTCAGTAACATTCAATAATGCATTATTGAATATTATATTTAATAATTTATATCCATCCTTATCAATGAAATCTGTTAATGGAGAGTTATTTTCCCTTATTTTTAAAGCATCCTTTTCAATGTCAAAGCATGCTCCATAAAGTACCTGTGTTGAATTTTCCAAAACTGATTCCGGAGGATACTTTTCAGTTAAATCTTTTGATTTTAGATAATCCCGATAGTCCATCCATTCTTTTTTAATTTCCTTTCCTTTGTTTGTTAATTTAGAATTTTGCAGGATATCCCTATAATTTTTACCGTCATACTCATTTTCTGTATTGAGAGCACTGACAAATTCATTGAAATCCTTTTCGAATTTATTTGCAATTGAGGAGTTATTGCTTTGTTTTGCCATAGCTTTTAAGTTGAATTTTTTATTTTTATTCATATTCTTAAGCAATTTTATGGCCAATGATTCAGAAGTCTTCAATTCACCCTTATTTGCGATTCTAAGAGTTATTTTTTTCATAACTTCCATATCTTTAGGAGTTAATTTCTTACCCACTTCATAGGACTCATCCAAATCAATATCGCATCTGATTTGATCATTATTGATTAAACCGAGTATGGTAAGTGACAATGAATTTACTCCCATCTCCTTATTTTTTGCAAATAAAATGGAGACCATTGGATATGAATCATCACTTGGAATATTTTTAATGTTACTGTCATTTGGACCATTGTCTATATTTAACACATTACCAAACCCCCAATATTTTCTTATTCTTCTTCATCTTTTAAAGATTCAAGATATGCTTCACGAATTTCTTCTGCAAATTCGTCATTCCCTTCAACAATAGGTCCTGTGTAATCACAATCCCTGCAAACACATTGTGACCAATTTTGAGGAATAATCCAATCAACATTTTTTGATCCACATCTTGGACAGAGTTTATGCATTTTCATTTTTATATTCTCCTAATTTTTTGTGGGGACTTCATCAATCCCACTTGTTAATCAGTCTATTTAACAATATATATAAAGTTTTTCGAATGCAAGTGCCCACATACATCGTTAAATTTACGAATAAAAACTAATAATCTATTTGATTTAAAAAATACTAGTGAAACTTAATTAGTTATCAATAATAATTCAGTTCAATGTCATTCTATGTTTAACGGCAAATCTCCTATGACCTCACCTTTTTTGGAAATGCTTATAGTATCTTCCAGGCGAACACCGAATTCTCCTTCCAGATAAATTCCGGGTTCAACCGTGATGACCATGCCCTCTTCAATTATTGTCTTATCGCGAAGTGAAAATCCGGGAGTTTCATGAATATCCAGACCCAAACTATGACCTGTTGAGTGTATAAATTTATCTTCATAACCATAACCAGATATAATATCTCGTGCAACCTTATCCACTTCACAGCATTTCATTCCAGGTTTGACTGCTTTTATTGCCTTGTCGTGTGCCTCTGCAACAATATCCCAAATTTCCTGCTGACGCTCACTATAAACCATAGTACGGGTATTATCAGAGCAATACCCATCAAAAATAGCTCCCCAATCTATCAATATGGGTTGAGATAATTTTTTGGCTTCTGGAATTGCATGAGGCAAGCTTGAGGAAGCACCGCTGGTAACTATCGTGTCAAATGATTCCTTTGAAGCACCGTTTTCAATCATATGGCGAACCAGATCAAATGCCACTTCCTTTTCAGTACCGGGATTATTTAATATGTCCAATTGCAGAAATGATTTTTGAGCTATTTCAGTTGCCTTTGCAATCTTTTTGATTTCCTCAGGCATTTTAATCATCCTCTGTTTGTCGATGTAGGTTTTTGCATCAATTTCAAAATCGTCCCTAAATCGAACAAAAGTGCTGAAAGGCAGTGCCGGTTCAATAGCCAAACATTTAATTCCCTCTTCCTTCAGCTCATTAATCATCACGTCATATGATTCATACTCCTTCACTTCAATTGAAGAAGTGTTTTTAGCCAATTCCATATCCATTCCTGATGCATAGACAATAGGATTTTCCTTTATAATGCAAAAGGCAAAACTGGTGGGCCTGTATCCTGAAACATATTCCACGTTGGTAAATTGAGTAAGAAGATAAGCTTGAAAATCATCCTTTTCCAAATCATTTAAAATATTATTTACATGCAAATCCATGATTAATTATTTGGAAGAGGTATTATAAAAAAATTAGGAGTATTCTTCAGATTGTCTTGATTTAATCTCAGCATCCTTTATATCACAGTATACTGCACCAATACCCAGATATTGAGTTGCAAATATTAAAAAGCCGAAAATCATCTCCCATAAGTTATCAAGCATAATATCAAGAAGAAGGTTAACGGATTGAAGGACCGTTAAAAACACAATTGCCAAAATAAGACTGGTATAATCCAGAATATAATTTCTAAAGCCAAATATCTTAATGCTTCTCCAAATAGCTATAAAATCAAATGCCGCAAAGAAACTTTTAGTGTCTGCAAGTCTTGCCAGGGACACCTCTGCAAAAAATGTGGTGAAATAAAATACAAGACCTCCTGCAAGTATAAACGTCAGCATAAATTCCGGGCTGTTGACAAAGAACATTTCAATTGTTTCATCTAAGTTCAACAGCAGGTGATGCAAATCAAATAGGGGCAAATCAAATGCAGATGCTGTCAAATATAAAAGGGCTGTTTGTAAAAGAACAAAAAATCCATAAACAAAAGTTGATTTTACACCAAGATTAATGACATCACCAGGAATAATTTTAGGCAATCTGTAACCATGGTTTATCCTATCGCGAGCAATCACCATACCATAACCATTCAATAATATTAGAACAAGGATTCGAATTATGCCCTGAATATTTGAATCGAAGTAATTCGTAGAATAATCAGGAATCAAATTCAAAAGAAATATTATCAGACATATGAATATGAAAAATACCACATCATAACTGCAATATTCAAGCACTTTTTTCAATTTCATTAATGGCATAGACTACTCCCCTAAACTAAATTAAATTCAACGAACTATAAAAAACTATTTGTTGAATTATACAAAAAAAAGTTTAAACATCCGTTCAAATCAAAAAAAAGATAATTTTATTAAAGTCAAAATAGATACTTTAAAATTATGTTTAAATTTACAGCTAGTGAAGTAAGAGATTTAATAATTGCATTTATTGTTATTTCACTTTGTTTTGCAATAGCAAATGCAGGAAGAGATATCAATGCAATACTTTACCTATTGCCAATGATTATGGTTGGAGTGGGTGCCGGTTTCATATTGCACGAGCTCGGACATAAATTTGTGTCAATGAAATATGGTTACTGGGCAGAATTCAAATTATGGCCTCAGGGATTAATATTTGCACTCATTACATCATTTTTCGGATTTGTATTTGCTGCCCCAGGTGCAGTTTACACATATGCAAACTACATGACCGATGAAATAAACGGTAAAATATCAATTGCAGGTCCGATTGTCAATATACTTCTTGCACTAATCTTTTTAGCGATATGCATTGCGATTTACCCATCCGCATTCCACTCACAGACTTCAGTGTTAATATTGAATATTTGCGCTTTGGGTTACTCCATCAACAGTTTTCTTGCAGCATTCAACCTGCTTCCAATTGGAAACCTTGACGGATCAAAAGTATTGAGATGGAATATCGGAATTTGGCTTATCATATTCGCTATTGCAGGACTCATGACATTAATGTCAATGACAATTGGTGTGGAAAATATTATTAGACTAATTATAGGAATTTAAAATGACTGAAAAACTTACATACTTTAAGGGAACTCATAGAGTAATTGCTCCTAAAAAGACTATTGAAATCAATCAAGACAAACTTAAAACAGCAGGAATTACCCGTATTGCAGACATTACCGATTTGGACAGGGTCGGACTACCAATATATACCGCCATCAGACCGACCGCAGAAGATGGTGCAGTCAGCATTTACGGAGGAAAGGGAATTTCAAAAGACCATGCCAAAGCCTCTGCAATGATGGAAGGATTTGAAAGGTATTCTGCTGAAAAGCAAGACAGTGATGATACAGTAATAGCAAATTTGGATGAAATAGCTAAAAAAGGAAACTATATTGACCCGAAATCACTGAATTTAGGTCAGAATTTGGAAAAGCAGGATTTAAGCGAATTTAAGTTGGAATGGAATCTGGCATTCGATATAATTTCAGGTGAGGAATATTATGTTCCGTCAAATGCAGTATACCACCCTTATATCCATGAGGACTCCATTGACGGACTGTTTAAATCAAATACCAACGGTTTGGCATCAGGAAATGTACTTGATGAAGCTATTCTGCATGGAATGTTTGAAGTAATTGAAAGAGATGCATGGAGCATATTTGAGTTAACCCATAAAAATTATGCCCAAATAGATTTGGACACTATTGAAAGTGATATCGTTAATGACACCGTTGACAAGTTCGAATCCGAAGGGATAAAGATAAAACTAATGGATTTTACTGCAGATATCAATGTTCCAACAATAGCAGCTTCAGCAGACGATACAGTATCAAAAGATGCCGGACTTCTGACATTGGGAATGGGAACGCACCTTGATCCTGAAGTTGCAATCCTCAGAGCATTGACAGAAGTAGCTCAAAGCAGGGCAACCCAAATAAATGGCGCACGTGAAGATACTGTCAGAGCTGATTTTGCACGTGAAGCTGGCTATGAGCGAATGAAAAGAATCAACAAGTATTATTTCAAAGAAGAGGAAAATAAAATCAACTTGTCAGATATTGAAAATAAAGCTACAACTTCAATCACAGAAGATATTGAAATCGTTAAGGATGAACTGATATCCAATGACATCAGTAAAATTCTATACACTGATTTGACACGACCCGAATTGGACATCAGCGTTGTTCGCGTCATCATTCCGGAAATGGAGCTTTATGCACTTGACCAAAGCAGAGCAGGATATAGATTTTTAAAAGTATGATACCATGACAAAAATCATAATTTATACTGGACTGTCCCTTCCATTCAGCGAAGCGAAGGAGATTTTGGACTCCCACGGAGATGTTGAAGTAATCTATAAAAGACCTATTCAAAGAGGAGATTTGAATCTTGCTTTAAAAGAAAATCCCGACATTATCGGAATAATTGACGGAGTATTTCACCAAAGCTCCGCTGTCGGACATAAGGAAATCTTAAATGCAATTAAAAAAGGCATCAAAGTTTATGGTGCTTCAAGCATGGGTGCTTTAAGAGCATCCGAGCTGGATGTTTTGGGAATGACTGGAATAGGTTATGTCTACAACCAGTATGCAAGCGGTGAAGTTGATTCTGATGATGATGTTGCAGTAATGCTTGATTCTGATACCTTAGAGGCACTTTCAGAACCTCTGATAAATATGAAATACGTTTTTACAAATGCAGTTGAAGAAAACATCATAACTGAAGATGAAAAGGATGAATTACTTGCAATTGCTAAAGAAACGTTTTATCCGAAAAGAAACTATGCCCAAACCTTAAGTGCATCAAATCTGGATGCCTCCAAAAAGGATAAGCTCATTGATTTCATACGCCAATCCCCAGACATTAAAAAAGAAGATGCAAAAAAATTATTGCACTGTATTAAAAATGAGATATAGATTTGGCAAACCATTTTATTGGAATTTTTAATCAAAACAAATCAAAATAAAAATTCATTAAATTAAATTATAAAAATAAGATAAAACTATGAATTTAATTGATTGAGTATCAATGTTAATGAAAGTGTTAACACTACCATCAAACATCACGCAATTAAATTCACTTGTTCATTTCCAAGTATTTTTTTAAAACAATGTCTGGAGTCTCAATAGTCTTTTCAATAGTTTTAGCAAACTCATTTGCTTCAAAATCTTCGCTTGTTTTGACTAAACCTTTCAAAATCACTTGTTTACCCTCGATCTTAAAGCCAACATCATCAGCTTCTATTTCAATTAAACTGATCTCTATTTCAGAAGCCTTTTCCAATACATCATCGGCTTTAACCTCATATTTAAGTTTCAAATTCTTATGAGGCATCAATTCATTAATCGTTCTTTTGATAACTGATTCGAAAAGTTCCAAAAATTTTAAAGCAGGGGACATATTATTAGCCCACCAATAAGTAAGAACAGAATTAAGAACAATTTCGTGTTCGACAAAATCATCATATAATCTTGCACGAACACCTACAACACTATCGTCAACTGTTTTAATCACTAAAACCGGACTAACAGCCATCCTATCACAGCTATTCTACTAAAGCTTTAATCAAATCACTAGCTCTGACAAGACCGACTAAGTCTCCTTCAACACCGATGACAGGAATTTGCTCAATGTTTAAGGATTTCATTTTTTTAGCACAGTCAGAAACTTTAGTTTTGGAGTTAGCTACTTCAACATTGCCGATAGCAACATCGCCAACTACTTTGTCTGTGAATTTCAAATGGTTTTTCTCAATGTATAAAATGGAAGTACTATCCCAAGACCATTTATCTCCTTCAGTACCTACAGTGGAACTGTGTTCACTTCTTTCTGAAATAATTTCAATTTCAGAGATGAAATCAGTTTCAGTTAAAATACCAGATAATTTTGCATTGTCATCCAATGCCAAAATAGATTTTAAACCGAATTGATTCATGGATTCGAAAGCAACGTTTAATGGAGCTTTATCCCATGTAGTTGGAACAGTAGTAATCATATAATTTTCAACAGCATCATTGATTGTAAGTTTAGTTAATGCTTTGGACACCAAATCGAAAGATGTGATAATTCCAACAAGTTCACCGTCATCATTTACTACAGGAACCCTTCTTACATTATTTTCAATCATTTTGCGAGCAACATCTATTACATCCTCACTAGGATTTGCAGTAACTAAATCTCTAGTCATCAACATTGCAATTTGTTCTTCGTCAGGATTATTAATTAAATCAGAACGGGTTACTAGTCCTACTAAAATATCAGTATCTTCTTTAACTACAGGAAGTACTGCTTTGTTTTCTTTTCTCATTAAGTCTAAAACTTTTTCTCTGTTACCTGGTACGGAAACACTGACTACATTTTTAGACATTGTTCTTTTAACTAACATAAAAACACCTATATTAACAAAATTATAATAATAAATTAATAATAATCTAATGGATTACAAGTACTGCGCATTTGGCCGAATTTACAACCTTATCTGCTACACTACCCATTATAAATCTATCAAATCCAGATTTACCTGAACTTCCCATGACTATTAAATCAATATCTTCTTCAGCTGCCACTTCTAAAATACATCTTGCAGGAGAACCTTCTTTAATTACATGAGATATTTTTATATTATCTGCATTTAATTTGTCAAATTCTTCAAGATTCTCTTGAGATCTTTCCTTTAAGACCTGATTTAACTGGTACACTTCATCATCCAATGGAAGTCCGTTGACAAAATTGTTCTCTGTGACACTTACGGCAACTATTTCAGCGCCAGTGACACCTGCCAAAAATAATGCATGCTTTTGAGCTTTCTTTGCAAATTCTGATCCGTCAGTCGGAACCAATATTTTTTTATACATCATTATCAACTCCCATATCATATAGATTTATATCCATGATATTATACAATACATTTTTTATTAATGATATATAATATATTTTTCGTTTCTAGCCTATTGCATATATTAAGGTATGGATTTTTAGAAAAAGATTTGAAAATTATAAATTCGGCGAAATAACCCTCATCTATAAAGGATTTTTGTACAATATTATTTACATCATTGCTGCAGACATTAGTTGTAGCCATTTGTAACAACTGCTGCGGACTAATATAAGATTTATAATAAACAGACATTAATTTTAAGGTAAATTCCAACTCCCTAAGCATATTTGGAGAGTTTAGCATTACATTATCAGTTCCAAGTAGCGGCCTTACTCCCAGTCCCAGCATTTCATTCAGTCTGCAAACCCCCACATTCAATGTTGCATTGGCCCTCGGACAAACTACAATGTTGGAACTTGATTTTGAAACCAGCTCCAAATCATTATTTTTGGGATTTGTAAGGTGAACCAGCTGGGAAAAGTTACTGTTAATGCCCTTTTCGATTTCGGTTTTATTAAATTCATTCAATGATTCTATTTGATTTGATTCTGATTCCGCAACATGAATTGATGAAATCTTACCCTGTTTACTGCATTCATCGACAATCAGATTTGCAACGTCCTGTGTAATTTCACCAAAGCCACTTGGTGCAATTCCATCAGCAACCTTTAAAAGCTTTCTAATAGCTATTTTGACTTTACCCAAATCAGGATCGTCCCCATAAAAACTATCGTCACGACCTAAAATAATCGGTTTAATCGGAATATCTTTACTAGCCTCCCTTAAAAGTTCAACTCCCCTAATTCCACCTTCGCGATAATCGATGAAATGGGTTGTTCCTGAGTTAACCATATCCCACATTGACTCCTGCATGGCATGGATTAGCTCTTCATCGGTTGCATTTGCCAGTGCCTTATGTTTAACCCCATCCGGAGGCTTGACCATTTCACTTAAGGACAAACCATACCCTTCATCCTTAATTATCGAATCGCCAATGTGAATATGGCCATTGATAAATGAAGGGCAGACAACAGCACCATCAACATCGATGATTTTACCTTCTTTTGCATCTTTTTTTATCTGAATGATTTTACCGTCATCTACAACGATGTTTTCCTTTGATGGAATTAAATTCTGACCTTTTAAAATGATTCCGTTTGATATAGTAAACATTAATCTAGAATCTAATTTTTTTTATTAAAATAATTTTTCATTAACTTTATTAGATTTAAAAAAATAATATTAAACCAAGTGCAATCAAGATTTTTGCACAAATTCAACACTTCGCTTTTTTAAGATAATGGAGATGATTTCAATTAACTCTCAAGAAATAAGATACTTTTACCGAAACATTGTGAAAACTGGTGATGTATATAGAGTTAAACACAATAATAAAGATTATGGAGAGTTTAGAAAATTGTCTGATGCATTATATGAGCGAGATGCGCTATTTTTTTGTAATTTCGACTATGACCTGCTTGTTGAATGCGACCTTGAAAACAAGTATGAAAATATGGTATTGCCTCCTTTTCCCGAAAAACGGCCAAGAGGACGTATAAAGGGAACAAAATTTAACAAAAAGGAAAGAGAAGGGGAAATCCTCTTTGATCATAAGGTTAAAGGTTTTTATATCAAAAGAATGGGTGAGATTATCGGCTATTACGATACGATGACAGAAGCGTTTTACTATAAAAAACTCCTGATGGACAATGCCTGGGACATGAGCGTCCTTAAAAGCAACATCACTGAAAGAATTGACGTCAATATCGTCATTAATCAAAACAAAGAATATGAAGTTCAATTAAACTTCTGTCCTAAATGTAAAACAAGGTTAAAAATCGGCGAAGAGGAATGTCCATCCTGCGGTATCAATATCAAAGAATACCTATTCGGCAATTACTGAACTCATCATAGAGAATGCAATAATTGAAATTCTATTTTTAAAAAAAAAAAGTAAATAAAAGGATAAAGAAATATTATTCTCCATCCGCATAGTCGTTTAATGATTTTACATTAATTTCGCTGTTTTGTACAGCCGCAATAGCATTTAAAGCTGCTCTTGCACCAGCCAATGTGGTAACATATGGTATACCAAGTTCAATAGCCAATCTTCTGATAATATAACCGTCTTTAGCAGATTGTTTTCCTTCAGAAGTGTTGATAATCAAATCAATTTCCTTATTAAGTATTGCATCCCTAATGTTAGGGGATCCCTGTGAAACCTTTTTGATTATTTCAATATCTGTCAAACCTGTGGCCTGGCCAGTACCGTTAGTTGCGGCAATATCAAATCCTAAATTGGCAGCCTTTTCTGCAATAGGCCTGATTTTTTTCTTATCCTGTTCTTTAACAGTGAGGAATATTTTTCCTTCTTTAGGAAGTTCCATTCCCGCTGAAAGTTGGGATTTGTAGAATGCCATTCCGAAGTTTTCATCTATACCTATACTTTCACCAGTGGATTTCATTTCAGGACCAAGGATAGTATCTGATTCAGGTAATTTAAGGAATGGGAATACAGACTCTTTTACAGCGACATGGTCAATCTTGATTTCTTTGGTTAAATTGAAGTCTTTTAATTTTGCTCCGTGCATAATCCAGGTAGCCACTTTTGCCAAAGGCACGCCAATAGCTTTGCTTACAAATGGAACTGTTCTACTTGCACGAGGGTTTGCTTCAATAATGTATACCATTTCCTCATCAAGTTTGACTGCATATTGAATATTCATTAAACCTTTTACATCCAATTCCAGAGCCAATTTAGTGGAGTTTTCACGAATGACATCTAAAATATGTGCAGGAATGGTTTGAGGAGGTATTACACATGCAGAGTCACCTGAGTGAACACCTGCTTCTTCGATGTGTTCCATGATACCTGCTATGAATACGTCTTCGCCGTCACATAAAAGGTCAACATCCAATTCAATTGCATCTTCGAGGAACTTGTCCACTAAAATCGGGTGGTCAGGTGAAACTTTTACTGCCTCTTTCATATATTCCTCAAGCTCATTTACATCATAAACAATTTCCATTGCTCTTCCACCAATAACATATGATGGACGTACAAGCACTGGGAATGTGATTCTTTCTGCAATTTCCTTTGCCTCATCAAAAGAGTTTGCAGTTCCATATGGTGCCTGATGAATGTGTAGTTTTTCCAGAAGTTCAGCGAATAATTCCCTGTCTTCTACCCTATCAATACTTTCATAAGGAGTTCCTAAAATTTTAACACCTGCATTAGCCAGAGGTACTGCCAAATTAATTGATGTCTGACCACCGAACTGCACGATGACTCCATCAGGTTTTTCCTGTTCGATGACACCCATTACATCTTCAAAGGTCAATGGCTCGAAGAACAGTTTGTCCGAAATATCGTAATCGGTACTTACGGTTTCAGGGTTGTTGTTGATTAAAATTGTTTCGATTCCATCCTCTTTTAAAGCCAAAGATGAATGTACACAGCAGTAATCGAATTCAATACCCTGACCAATTCTGATCGGACCCGCTCCAAGAATAACAACTTTCTTTTTAGTGGTTGATACCAGTTCGTTTCCAACATCATAGCTGCTGTAGTAGTAAGGGGTTTTTGCCTCAAATTCTGCAGCACAGGTATCTACCATCTTATATGATTGTTTGATGTTGTATCTTGAAAGCAAGTTTCTGACATATTCTTCTGTCTGGCCAGTCAGTGAAGCTAATCTCTTATTTGAGAATCCTAACTGTTTTGCTTTTCTCAAGTAGTATTCATCATCCAATTTTTCAACAGTGACATCATTTTCAAAGTTAACGATGTTTCTGATTTTGTATAGGAAGAAATTATCGATTTTTGTAAGTTCCCTTATCTTATCGATGTCCATTCCGTCCTTGATTGCGGAATAGATTTGGAAATAAATTAAATCAGTCGGATTTGACAAGTCTTCTTCTGTCCATTCAACATATTCAAATCCGTCAAAGCCCATGTCCAAAGATCTTAATGCTTTTTGGAATGCTTCTTCGAAGGTTCTTCCGATAGCCATTACCTCTCCGGTAGCTTTCATTTGAACTCCTACCTGGCGGCTTATTCCTTTGAACTTGTCAAACGGCCATCTTGGGATTTTAATAACAACATAATCGATGGCAGGTTCAAATGATGCAGGAGTCTCTTTGGTAATGTCGTTTTTGATTTCATCCAAAGTCATTCCTAATGCAACTTTTGATGAGATTTTTGCAATCGGATAACCTGTCGCTTTTGAAGCAAGCGCACTGCTTCTTGATACACGAGGGTTTACTTCAATAACTTTGTATTCGTCGGTTTCAGGGTTTAGCGCAAATTGAATGTTACATCCACCGCGAATTCCTAATGCTCTGATAATCTTGATTGATGCGTCACGCATTTTTTGAATGGTTTCGTCACATAGGTTTTGAATTGGAGCAACTACAACACTGTCTCCTGTGTGAATACCCATAGGATCTATGTTTTCCATGGTACATACAATGATACAGGTGTCTTCCTTATCTCTCATTACTTCAAATTCAATTTCTTTCCATCCTAAAACAGATTCGTCAATGAGAACCTGATTGATGAAACTCATATCCAAACCGTGATTTGCGATTTCAATTAATTCCTCTTCATTGTGTGCAATTCCACCACCAGTTCCACCCAAGGTGAATGCTGGCCTTACAATTACAGGATAACCTATTTCTTTTACGGCTTCAAGTGCTGCATCTACACTTTCTACAGCCTGACATTTCGGAATCTGTTCTCCAATTTCTTCCATCAGGTTTGCAAATAAATCACGGTCTTCCACATCTTTAATTGTTTGAACATCAGAACCTATGACCTTAATTCCTTCAAGCAATCCCAAATCTCCAAGACCTGTTGCAATATTTAATCCGGTTTGTCCACCCATAGTTGGTAAAATAGCGTCAATTTCTTCTTCTTTTATAATTTTAGCAACGACTTCTGGAGTTAATGGTTCAGTATAAACTGTGTCGGCCATGTCAATGTCAGTTTGGATTGTAGCCGGATTACTGTTAACCAAAACAGTTTCAATACCTTCCTCTCTTAGTGATTTACATGCTTGTGAACCTGAATAATCGAACTCTGCTGCCTGTCCGATTTGAATAGGTCCTGAACCAATAATTAATACTTTTTTAATATCCTTATCAACTGGCATATATAATCCTCATTAATTTTTTAATAATCTTCCATCATCTGATTAAACTCATCAAAAATGCTTTTTGTATCATTTGGACCAGGGCCCGCTTCAGGGTGGTACTGTATACATTTTAAAGGTAATTCCTTGTGGGAAATTCCTTCTGGAGTTCCATCATTTAAGTTAACTTGAGCTAATTCTAAGTCTGTCTCTTTTAAAGATTCCTTATCAATTGTGAAACCATGGTTTTGAGATGTGATAAACACTTTTCCAGTAGCTAAATCCTTAACCGGCTGGTTTTCACCACGGTGACCAAATTTCATTTTGTAAGACCTTGCTCCAAAAGACTTAGCAATCAATTGTTGTCCCATACAAATTCCGAAAATCGGCAATCTGCTGGAGAGTTTTTTCATGGTTTCAATTGTCTCAGTTACTCTGTCTGGGTTTCCAGGTCCGGAAGTAATCATCAGACCGCTTGGGGAGTAATCCAGGACAGTTTTATAATCAGTATCATAAGGGAATAATACAACACCAATATCCCTTTCTAAAAATGAGTTAATGATATTCTTTTTAACACCACAATCAATCAATGCAACTTTCTTGTCGGCATCTTCATTGAATATTTTAATCTCCTTTGTTGAAACTAAAGGTACAACATCCCTATCTTCAATGCTTGGTTGTGACTTTGCCATTTCCAACAATTTATCATCGTCAATGTCTTCTGTTGTGATTGCTGCTTTTAGTGAACCTCTTTCACGAATTTTTAATGTTAAATCTCTGGTGTCAATTCCGCTGATTCCTGGAGTTTCAAATTCCTTTAAAAACTCATCCAAAGTTTTTTGAGGTCCAAAGTTGGATACTTCACGACAAACTTCACGACAAACAAATCCTTCAACCTGAATGTTATCAGATTGATACCACTTCTCACTTACCCCATGATTTCCTTCCAAAGGATAAGTAGACATTAAAATTTCTCCTTTAAAAGACGGGTCGGTTAAAGATTCAGTATATCCACCCATACCAGTAGAGAAAACAAGTTCTCCCAATTTGGTGGTTTCATAACCGAAAGCTTCCCCTTTTAAAATTGTTCCATCTTCCAAAGCCAATTTAGCTATTTTTACCATTAAATCACCATTATAAAAAAATATAATCTCTATCTTTAATATATATCATTTTACTATATTATTAAATTATTGTTTTTCAGACAAATATTCAAAATTAAAGAAAAAAAATCATCATATTTGAATATAATTAAAAGTGAAACATAAATTAATATTCGATTAACAACAAAATATCACTAATTAAATCTGAAGAGAATATAAAATGGCCAACCAACTAGAAGATTCAGTTAAAAAACATTTGAATGCAAAGGATTTTGCCAAATTTAAAAAATTAATCAGGGAAAATAAAATTTATGATGTCCCGCATAGCTTGACAGGGGATTTAAGGCCCTATCAAAAAATTGGCTATTCATGGCTGGTTCAAAACATCAGATATGGATTCGGAAGCATATTGGCTGACGACATGGGTCTTGGAAAGACAATACAGATTTTATCTGCAATCCTTTATTATAAGGAAAATAATCTCCTGGAAGACAAAACAGCTTTGATAATCGTTCCGCCAACACTAATATCCAATTGGGAAAATGAAATTAAAAAATTCACACCTGATTTGACATATTTCATTTATCACGGGTCCAACAGAACATTTCCCCTGGAGACATATGACATCATATTGACCTCCTACGGCGTTGTCAGGCTTGATTTGGATATGTTTGTTGACCAAAGATGGTTTTTATGCATCATAGATGAAGCCCAAAATATTAAAAATCCAAATACCGAACAGACAAAAGCCATCAAAAGCGTTGATGCAAGGTCAAAAGTTGCATTGACCGGAACTCCAATCGAAAACAAACTTATGGATTACTGGTCAATATTTGATTTTACAAATAAAGGATATTTGTCAACAAAGGATGATTTCAAAAGGCAATATGTTATGCCAATAGAAAAACTGGAAGATGAAGAGACTTTAGATGATTTGAGAACAATAGCCAAACCATTCGTTTTAAGGCGTTTGAAAACCGATGATGACATTAAAAAGGAACTGCCGGAGAAATTCATCAATGACATTTACTGCACATTATCCAAAAAGCAGATAAAACTATATAATGCGATTCTAGACGAGATATTCTTTGATATTGAAAATTCAAAAGGTATTCAGAGAAAAGGAATAATCCTTAAGATATTGACTGCACTGAAACAGACCTGCAACCATCCTGCACAGTTTTTAGACATTAAAAATCCCAAAATATCAGAATCCGGAAAAATGGAACTTTTAGTTGATATACTGTCCAATATTTTAGATGCCAATGAAAAGGTTCTGATTTTTACCCAATATGTTGAAATGGGCAAGCTCATTCAAGAATTAATTTCCAAAAAGTTCAAGCAAGAGGTACTGTTCCTGCACGGATCACAGACAAGGATTGAAAAGGCAAACGTAATTGATACATTCCAGGAGAATGAAAACTATAAAATCCTGGTTGCGACACTTAAAACTGGGGGAACCGGTTTGAATTTGACCGCTGCTCAAAATGTTATCCATTATGATTTATGGTGGAATCCTGCGGTTGAAAATCAGGCAACAGACAGGGTGCATAGAATCGGTCAGGAAAACGACGTCATGGTATACCGATTCATTACAAAGGGAACCCTTGAAGAAACAATTGATGCCATAAGCAAACATAAGACCGATCTGGCAAGCAAATCCATCGTAAGCGATGAAACATTTCTGACTGAAATGACCAACGAAGAGCTGAAAGAAGTTTTAAAATTAAGATTATAAGTCTTAAAACCTCATGCTGAAGTTAAGACTTCTTGAAGAATGTGTCAGAGCACCTATTGAGATGATATCCACACCTAACTTGGCATAATCTGCAATAGTATCGTCAGTAATGCCTCCAGACACTTCGATTAATGAATTTTGACGAATATTTAACTCATTTAACCTGTCAATAACATCACTGACTTCATTTGGATTCATGTTATCAAGCATTACAATATCTGCCCCATTTTTTACACATTCGATTGCATCATCCAATGTTTCCACTTCAATTTCTATTTTTTTAGAAAAACTGGTATTCTTTTTAGCTTTTAACAAAGCATCCAAAGGACTTTCACATGTAGCAATGTGATTGTCCTTAATTAAAACCATGTCATCCAAACTAAAGCGATGGGTATCTGCACCCCCAACCTGAAGCGCATATTTATCAAATTTGGCGATTGCGGGTGAAGTCTTGCGTGTTCCGGCAACCCTCACATCATAATCCTCAACAAGTTTAACATAATGACTGGCTGCAGTGGCCACCCCACTCATCCTCATGGATAAATTCAAGACTGTCCTTTCCAGAAGCAGAATAGTTCTTGCATCCCCCACAACTGACATCAGCAAATCATTTTTAGATATTGATGAACCATCCTTCAACCAGAAATTGACTTTAACACCATATTCTTCAAATACGTCTCTGATTACGTCCATTCCTGCTAAAATTCCTTCATCTTTTGAAACTATCTGAGCAGATATTACCAAACCTTTTTCAACAACAGCATTTGAAGTAATATCACCAAATCCCTCATCTTCGGCCAACATGTATTCTATAATCTTATCCAAAAAATCACCTAAACTTTAATATTATTTAAAATATATATCTAATCTATAATATAATTTAAGTGATTTATATGGAAATAATATTTTTAGGAACCTCTTCAGCAGTTCACTCAAAAGAGAGAAATCAAGTTTCAATTGCCGTTAAGGCATTCGGAAAAGTGATGCTGTTTGATTGCGGAGAAGGAACTCAAAGACAAATGCTCCACACAAAAGTAAGCCCCATGAAAATATCCGAAATATTTATCACACATTTTCACGGAGACCATATTTTAGGCCTTCCGGGACTCATACAATCCCTTGGACTGCATGGAAGAACAGAAAAATTAACAATATACGGTCCCAAAGGATTGCATAAAGTCAGAAATGCAATATTAAACTTCGGTTATTGCAAATATGAATACCCTCTTGAATTCGTTGAAATAGAATCAGGAATCATTAACGAGACTGAAGAATACATTATCAAATGCCAATCCGTCAGACATAATGTTCCCTCTCTTGCATATTCAATTGAAGAAAAGAAAAAGCCAAGGTTTTTAAGGGAAAAAGCCATTGAATTGGGAGTTCCCGTAGGCCCTCTTTTCGGCAAATTGCACAACGGAGAAGAAGTTGAAATTGACGGGAAAATCATAAAGCCCGAACAGGTTCTCGGTGAACCTAGAAAAGGAATTAAACTCACATACTCCGGGGACACCAGACCCTGTGAGGAAATGATTAATCTTGCAAAAGACAGTACTCTTCTAATTCATGAATCAACATTTACATGTCAGGATGAAGAGAATGCTGAAGAGCATGGCCATTCAACAGCGGCTGATGCTGCATATGTTGCAAAGCAATCCAACTGCAAAGAGTTAGTATTGACACATATCAGCACACGCTATAACGGGAAATTTTCTGAAATCCTATTGAATGAAGCACGAGAAATTTTTGAAAATACTGAAATCGCTTACGATTTAATGGAAATTGAACTTAAATGATACTATGGACTTCATTATAACAAATAAAGAGCTACAAATTATATTTTATATAATAATCATTATTGTCTTAATTACCGTCATGACACACATTCTTTCCTATTTTATGAAAAGAAGGGAAACCCATGACAAAGATATGACTGCGGCGTATCTCATTAAAGACATTATAACTTACAGCATATATTTTGTTGCATTAATGTATATTTTGCAGTTCTTTGGAGTAAACCTTGCAGGAACATTGTTGAGTTTAGGTATTGTAGGTATCGCTGTGAGTTTTGCAGCCAAAGACATAATTTCCAATTTATTTTCAGGAATCATATTAATACTTGGAAAAAGCATTAAAGTTGGAGATACCATTGAAATTGATGGTAAAAAAGGAACTGTCGAGAGTATTGCATTTAGATCAACAGTTATCGTCGATAATTTAGGAGTAAGGGATCATATTCCAAACTCCACATTAACAAATAATCCATATTATGAATTTAAACCTGACGAACTGCGTCGGGTTGATGTTTGTATAGGATTGCCTTTATACGTTGACGTGGTGGACTTTGAAGAATACATTACTAAGAAAATTGTAACCTATGATGCAATAGACAACACTCGCGGACCATTGGTTTTTGCAAATAAAACCGACTTTTGGGAAGTTGAAGTTAAAGTATCATTTTGGGTAAAAGATGTTGACAGTGAAAACAGATGGCAATTAATAATAAATGCTAGAGACAAATATAAATTAATAATTGTTAACGATATTAGAAAATACATACGTACGGTTGGTGAAAAAAAATGAGTAGCACAATACAAGAAGAAATTTTAAAGTTGAAAGAAGAAAAAAATGCAATAATACTGGCACATAACTATCAGCCAAAAGAAGTACAGGAAATAGCTGATTTTCTTGGAGATTCTTTAGAATTGTGTATTAAAGCATCAGAAATTGATGATAAGGATTTGGTGGTATTCTGTGGTGTTGACTTTATGGCAGAAACTGCATATATCCTAAATCCGGATAAAAAAATTGTAATACCAACACTGGAAGCCGAATGTCCGATGGCACATATGCTGCCTGAAGATGTTCTCCTGGAAGCTAAAAAAGAACACCCCGATGCCGGCGTAATTCTTTACGTGAACAGTATTGCCGAAGCCAAACAGCATGCAGACACATTATGTACATCTGCCAATGCCGTGAAAGTTACTGAAAGTTTACCTCATGACAAAATACTGTTTGGACCTGATAAAAACCTGGGAAACCATGTGGCAGAAAAATTAGATAAGGAAATTATCCACGTCCCTAAAGACGGCCACTGCTATGTTCACAGATTATTCCACGTTGAAGATGTAGAGCTTAAAAGGGAACAGTATCCTAATGCAGAAATCATCTGCCACCCTGAATGTGACATGAAAGTTCAGAATGCCTGCGATAAAGTAATGTCCACCGGAGGAATGTTAAGATACATCGCCCAAAGCGACAAGGAGGAATTTGTAATCGGGACCGAAATAGACATGATTACAAGAATCAACTCCGAAGTTCCTGGAAAAAAATTGTATCCTCTGCTTGAAGGAGCTATTTGTAATACAATGAAACTTCATACACTGGAAAAAATAAGGGATGCACTTGCCAATGAGGCTCCTGAAGTGGTCTTGCCTAAAGAAGTTGCAGACAAATCCAGAAAAGCAGTTGAACACATGCTTAACGCATCAAAATAGCTAGTTTAACTAGCTTTTATTTTTTACTTTTTTTAAAAAATTATCAAAGGTTTCGATGAAAAATTCAACGTCCCAATACTCTTCAGGATTTTCAGGGGATTTGTATAAAACAATCTCCGAGTTTTCAATCAAATCATTTAAGGGAAGAGTATCAAACTCATGATAATAATAGATATCATCATCATTGGCTAAAATCAATGTCGGGACCTTTATGTTTTTTAACTTATCTTCAACATTATATTCTAAAACAGAATCGTTTCTGAATTTCAAATCATAAATGTCTATGAATAAACCCTCTTCCACAAAATCATCCATTAAAACATCGATTTCATCATTAGTCATTTCATAAAAAACCTTTCTGGAAAAGAAATTTGAGTAGACCAATTTATTAATGGAAACCATTGATTGGGATAATGAACTGTCATAAGTGTCAGAGTAGAACGCATCGGAAGAGTCGATGATGCTTCCTACAACTTTTGAAATTGCATACCTATAACCGCCAGTCTTATAACAACTGTCAGAAACGATAATGAAATCCATCTCATCGGGATATTCACAAGCCCATGTATAAACTTCATATCCTCCCATTCCCCTACCTGTAACTCCAAAAACATGTTCAATACCCAAAAACTCTTTCAAAAATTGTCTTTGAAAATTTACACAATCCAAAACAGAATATTTTGGAAAATGCTGTTTTAAACCTGTTTTTGATGGGGAACATGATTCTGGAACACCTAAAGCAGTTACTGATACGAGAAGATATTCATCTTTATTAAAAGGACCACATTGAGATGTCATATTATACATTTCATTAATCGAATAACAGGTTCCCATATATGAATGGAAAAAAACAATCGCATTAACTATATTGCCTTCATCATCATATTTTGGTGTGCCTGAAATGAAATATTCCACATCCAGATCATCCAACTGTTCACCGCTTTCAAATTCGAAGCTTTCCAATGTATACATACCATACCCTAAAAATGACTCATCAAACTCCAAAAAATGCCCCCATTATACAAAATCATTTTTATAATCAAAAAATAGATTATCCGAGTTTAACTCATGAATAACTCCACAATATAAAAAATCATGAGAAAACTGCTTCAAATAATAATTAAATAAACTATGCATCATTTGTTTTAAACTGTTTTAAAAATGAAACTATTTCTGAACCCACCTCTGAATAATCAGATTCCTGATAAAAGCTTTCTTCACCTTCAACTGTAATTATTCTTGAATCTTTTATAATATCCTTTAAAGGCAAAATGTCCTTACTAGTGTTGAATGATAAATAATCCTCAATTCCTATAATCAATGCTTTTGCCTTAATATTGGATAACTTATCATAAGCATTATACGATAAAAGACAGTCGTTTTTTGTTTTGAAATCATATATGTCCATGAATAATATCTCATCAACATAATCCTCCAACAGAACATCTATTTCATCATTAGACAACTCATCGAAAACCCTTTTTGAATGAATTGTCATGAACATTATTCTCGCAATTGCTACAATAAGTTTGGATACTGAAACACTATACTCCTCGGTATTATAAAAATCATCACAAGAATCAATCATTGACTCTACAGCCTTAAGCATGACATAACGGTGCCCGTAATTACTGTGAGTTGAATTTAAAATGATAATGAATTCCATGTCATCAGGATATTCGCTAGCCCATGTATAAACATCAAATCCACCAGTACCTTCACCAATTAACCCCAATATCTTTTTAATATTGCCAAATTTTTCATCCAAAAATTGTTTTTTAAAATTAACCCTATCCCTAAACGTATATGATGGGAACTCATGTTTTAAGCCTGTTGAAGACGGAGAACATGAATCTGGAGTTCCAAGTGAAGTAACTTTAATAAAAAAATATTCATCTTTCTGACTATTATAAATAATGTTATGAAAATTGTTTAAAATGGAGTGACCTCCCTTTAAAGTAGGGAAATAGATGATTGCATTGATAATATTTCCTTCTTCATCGTATTTAGGGAACCCTGAAGTAATATATTCAACATTGACATTTTTCAAAATTTGTCCTGATTCAAATTCAAACGATTCCATAACATGAATGCCATGCTCCGCATCAGACTTCATAATAATCACCTAGCATATAATAGTTAATCTAAATTAACTATATAAATTTTAGTAAAATTCGGACATGTACGAATAATGCTTCATCACATATCCTCTAAAAAACTAGACAAAAACACATTCATTTCTATTTCTTCACGTGCTATGAAGTCATCTAACCTAAATTGGGCAACATCGCTTTGAAAAGGATATAATCGGTCATCAAAATACATTTTTAATTTGAAAACATTGCCATCTATTTCAGTTTCCTCACCCAAATTATCGTTTAAAAATTCCATCTGACTCAAAGTCAAGTCGCTTACTGAATATTCGACAAAATTGCTGCTGTCCGTTTTGCCGTAATCTGTTATGTTAACTATCATCAAAACCACTTAAAAAATCTTTTAGCTCATAAGATATGTTTTCAAGTTCATTGAAGCATAAATGACCCAATTCAGAATCCATTATCAAAAGTTCAGAGTTTTCAATCATTTCAGACATTGGAATCGCATCCAGTTCAGGAGGGAAATGAGGATCCTGGTTGCATGCAATGATTAAAACCTTGGATTTAATCTTGCCCAAATCATCCTCAACATTGAAATTCATGCTTGCCCTGTTGCAGTATTTTAAATCATAGATATCAGTTTCAATCATTTCATTTCCGAATTCCTCAAACTCACAACTTAATTCCTCATTAGTTTTGGCTCTCATTGCCTCCTTTGAAAGGCCGAAATTGAATTCTGCAAGACAGGCTATTCTCAATGTCCTGATTAATGAGTAGGTCAGTTCACCCCTAGCGTAATCAGGGTCTGACTCTATTATTTCATCTACAAACCTTGAAAGAATGAAATCATGACCTGCAACCTTGTAACTGCTTACGCCGCAGATAATGAAGTCCTGAAATTCGGGATATTCAATAGCTTGGGTCAGGCCTACAAAACCCCCCATTGAATTGCCCACCAATCCCAATACATGATTAATGCCAAATTTCTCATCCAAAAACTGTTTTTGGAAATTGACAACATCCACCATAGTATATTCGGGGAATTTATTTTTCAAACCAGTCAATGATGGAGAACATGAACCTGATGAACCTAAAGCAGTCATACTTACAAAGAAATATTTTTCAGCATCAAAAGGACAATTTTCGAATGTCAGAGGCAAAATTTTGCTGATTCCTGCAAAACTTCCCAGAGAACCACCACAATAAAGAATTGTATTAGTGATTAAACCGTCTTCATCATATTTTGGAGTTCCGTAAGTCATGTATTCTACTGTAACATCATTCAGTACTTCACCATTTTGAAATTTGAATGAATCCATTATAAATTGCTTTTTTTCGTTTTCAAAAAATTCTTCATCAAACATTTAAATTCCCTCCTATCTATTTGATTGATTAATTAATATAATTAAAAACAAAGTATTTAAATTAAACTAAACAATGTTATTGTGATGAAATATAAAATTTTAGAAAAACCTAGTTGTGATGAAGCATACGATTTAGTTCAGGAGGCTTTGAGAAAAAAGGCCACAATACTGATTTTTGCATGCTGTAAAGTCAACTATGAAGGCCGTGCACTAAGTGAATTAAACTGGGGAGAAAGAATAATTATGATAAAACCAGATGGAGCATTCTTAATCCATCAGGAAAAAAAGGTGGAACCCGTCAACTGGCAGCCTCCAAAATCAAGAACAAGAACATACATTAAAAATGACAATCTCTTTTTGGAAAGCCACAGAAGAACACCTAAAGAGCTGTTGACTGTTGAAGTTAAGAAAATCCAATTCATTAATTTCGCCAATATCGAAGACTTTGAAGAGCTTGAACAGGCAGGATATGAAAAGGACATGGGCGACATGATAATGGACAAGCCACACATGATTGAAGAAGGATTTACACCGACCGCAAGAGAATACAGTGTGGAACATGGATTCATTGACATTTTAGGTAAGGACAGTGACAATAACTTAATGATACTTGAGCTTAAAGCCCGTAAAGCCGGCGTTAATGCAGTAAAGCAATTGAAACGATATATTCAGGACTTTGAAAATACCGAAAACGATTACCTGAAAGACTGCAAAGCCCAAAAGAAAAAAATCAGAGGATTACTTGTTGCACCTTCCATAATGGAGGATGCTCAGGAAATGATTGAAGAGGAAGGCATTGAGTTTGTTTCAATTGAACCTCCCCGCGAGTTAAAAAGAGACAAAAAAGTAACATTGGATGCATTTTAGTTCAATGCATCTTCAATTTTTTTAAGTTCATTTGCATGGAACTTTAAAGTGTACTCATTGGCAGGTGTGGCTGTTGTGACATGACATTCTTTCTGTAACTTATAAATGAGATACTCCTCACTGTCAAGAGGAATGGTGTCATCTTCCGCTAACAATTCCAAACCATCCAATTCATTAATTATATTGTCATACTCTTTTTTTTCAAGAGAAATGATGTCATCAACATCCATTTCCAGGATTTTAGGATTTAATTGAGTTGCAATTGCAACAAATCCATTGACAGTCTTGTCAGAAAAGGCAAACTCAGATTTTCTAATTTCGTCCATAGACATTTTAACATGAAATACAGTGTTTTTTGTGACCGGAATTTCGTTTGATAACCCAATCTGATTTATTTCATAGTCATTTTTCCAATCACCAATTTTATAGATTGCATAATTTATATCATTAACATTAACAATTTCATCATTTGACATGCTATCACGGATATAAATATATTTTTATAATAATAAAAACATTATTATAAATATACATTCTTTAAAAAAAATGTAAATTTCAATGGAGGTTAGGCTGTGAAAAAATGTCCAGAATGTGGAAATCCTAGTTATGATGGTGCTCCTGTTTGTGGAAATTGTGGATATAAATTCCCAAAACCAAAGGTTGGCGGTAAAAAAAGAGAAAGAAGTATCTTTGATAGCGAGCCAATTGTCGAAAAAAGACCAAAAGTAGAAATACCTAAAGTAGAAAAGAAACAAAAAGTGAAAAAACCTTCCAATGAACCAAGTGTAATGGATATTATCAAAGAAAAGAAACTTATTATTGGAATCATATTGCTTATTACTTTAATTGTTATTTGTGGAATTGTCCTCACAAGCTCAAACAAAACCGGCACACCAATCCAATCTAGTGATTTGGCTGAATATAACGCAGGAGATTTCTCATTTAAATATCCTAATAATTGGGAAAAGGTAAATCTCACCGATACAGACCATGAAACTGCAATATTTTTCAAAAATGATAATAATACAATCATTGAGCACTATAATATTAGCAGTAGTGCTACATCTCTGAAAGATATAAATCAACAAAGGATCAGCAACGCAATAAGCAATGGCGATGCAGTTGAACTTGTTGAAACAGTAACATTAGATGGAAGAAATGGTTCAAATATAATTATGGAAAATGCTGATGGAAATTACACAAGATACGTTTCAATGTTTACTGATGGTAAATTGTATGTTTTCAAAGTAACTGGAGACTCAATTAACTCAATCACATCAGACAGCATTAATAATGTGATAAATTCAGCAGATATTGCTTAAGTATGATTCAATTCATACTTATTTTCTATTTTTTAAAGTGTTATTATGACTAAACTTAAACTTGCTCTTTGTCAGATGAATGTTATTGATAATAAGCTGGAAAATATAAAAAAAGCCATTTCAATGATTTCTGACGCATCAAAAAAAGCTGATTTTATTGTTTTGCCTGAAATGTTTAACTGTCCATATTCCAATGATAAATTCATTGAATATGGTGAAGAAGAAGATGGCGGCCATACTTTGAATGAAATTTCAAAACTTGCCTGTGAAAACAATATCTATATTTTAGCGGGTTCCATTCCCGAAAAGGAAGATGATAAACTGTTCAACACATCATATCTTTTTGATAAATGTGGAAAAATAATAGCCAAACACAGAAAGATGCATCTTTTTGACATTGACGTTAAAGATAAAATCACTTTTAAGGAATCTGATGTGCTGACTGCAGGAAATGAATTTACCTTGGCAGATACTGAATTTGGAAAAATAGGTATTGGAATATGCTACGATGTCCGTTTTCCTGAACTGGCAAGAATTATGGTGGAAAATGGTGCTTTAATTCTATTTTATCCCGGAGCATTCAACATGACAACCGGTCCCGCACATTGGCAACTGCTTTTCAGGTCAAGAGCACTTGACAATCAGGTCTATTGTGTTGGCGTTGCTCCTGCATTGAATGAAGCGGCGAGCTATCACAGTTACGGTCATTCAATCGTTACAAATCCCTGGGGAGAAGTACTGGCTGAAGCCGGTCAAAAAGAAGAGATAATATTTTGTGAAATTGATTTGGATGAAATAAAAAAAGTAAGGGAAGAACTTCCGCTTTTGAAAAACAAAAGGAAAGATCTCTACGAAGTCATTGAAAAGTAATTATTTTAGCTTTTCCAATCTCTTTTTGAAGTAATCGACCTTTTTGGTACCGTCAAATACTTCAATTGCAGTTTCTATAACTCTAATTTCATTGTCCCTATCGTTGGCTTTTCTGTAAAGAATACATAATCTTTTATATGGTGCATCTTTTTTCTGTTTTGTTTCAACATACCTTTCATATTCTTTAATAGCCTTTTGCACATTGGTTTTTTCCATTTCCTTAAGTGTGCTCATAGGAATGAGTTTTACAACAGATTCACCTGAAGCTTTGGCTTTTTGTCTTTTTTGAGCTTTCTTAATTGCTTTGTTACAAGATTTTTTGAAGTCCTTATCATCTTCAGCCTTTCTTGCTTTTTTGATTAAATCGATTGCATCATCAGTGGCGATATCACCCAAAGCCTGAATTGCCGCCAATCTTACACCCCAATCCTCATCTTCAAGGCATTTTTCGATGGTGGCCAACTCGTTTTCCGCCTGAAGCTCTCCAAGTGAACGTACTGCAACTTTTCTAACTCCAAAATCTTCATCTTCACATGCTTCAACAAAATAAGGAATGACTTTTTCATCCTCAGTTTCTTTAAGTGCAAAAGCCAGGAAACGTTTATTTTTACCTTCGGCATTTTTAAATTCTTCAATTAATTTATCAACAGCCACATCACCCATGCTACCTAAAATTTCAGCCGCTTTGAATCTGACTTGAGCATTATCATCAGTAGTTGCTTTAATTAATGGTTCAATAGCTTCTTCATCGGTAGTTCCAACCAATGATTCAACAGCTTCTTTTCTAACTTTAACATCATCATCTGATAAATTGTTAATAGCTTCATTTAAATTTGTCATGATATTAATTAGATTTTAAGCATATATAATCTTTTTACATTAACATCAACGATTTCACAACATGATTCCAAAAATTAATGCAGATGTATATCCTCCTGAAAAAATAGGTTCAAAAAACAGAATGGCAAACGTTAATGTAAAAACCAGTAAAAAAATATCATCGAAAACAAAACAAGTATCAAAATAATTGATGAAAAAAATAAAATAAAAATAAGAGAAAAAATCTCTTATTTAAATAGCAGTCCAACCACCGTCAATACAGATTAATTGACCGGTACAGAAACTGGATGCATCAGATGCAAGGTAAATTGCAATACCGTCTAATTCACCAGGTTTACCTAATCTACCTGCAGGACAGTATGCAGCAATAAGGTCCATGAATCCTTCCATTTCAATTGAATCTACAGTTAATTCGGTTTCAAATACTGCAGGACCGATTGCGTTTACAGTAATGTTGTATTTTGCCCATTCTACAGCTAAGTTTTTGGTTAAGTTCATTACACCACCTTTAGCTGAGGAGTATGCACTAATTCCACCACCAGGGAAGATTACTCTGGAGTGGATGGATCCGATGTTAATGATTTTACCATATTCTTGTTCAATCATGATTTCACCGACAGCTTTACACATGTAGTATACACCGCTTAAGTCGATGTGGATGTGTCTTTCCCATTCTTCGTTGGATTGGTCGGTGACCATTTTGTTGTTTCCCATACCTGCTGCGTTAACTAAAATATCAATTCTTCCGTAAGCATCCATAGTTTTTTGAACTGCTGCGGTGATACTGTCGTAGTCACCAACATCACAAACTGCGTAGATAACTTCAGTTCCGAATTCTTTTTCAATTTCAGCAACGTTTTCTTGTAGTCTGTCTTCTCTTCTTGCAAATAATGCTAATTTTGCACCTTGGCTTGCGTATGCTTGAGCAATTTGCCAACCAAGACCAGAAGAAGCACCAGTTACAACTGCAACTTTGTCTTTAATATCAAAATAGTTTTTCATATTTATAACCACCTTAGGCATGAGCCTATAATTAAATATATTAAAAAATAAACTATTTAACTATTATCATATGATTTTTTTAATATATTTTCAAAAAATTATATAAAATTATAAAAAATATCCAATAATGTTAATTTAACTGGTCAAATTATCTAAATAAAATACTAAAACTGTACACTAATTTGATACAAAAATTATAATAAATTATAAAAAAATAAAAATAAAAAATATACTAGAAATATTATTTACAGATTAACAAAAAAAGTGTGGTAAATATGATTGAAGAACAAACCAAAAGTTACTCAAAAAAGCAAATTTTTAAAACACTACACCCTTGGGTGAGAAAATGGTTTGATTCACAATTCGATGATTTTACTCCAGCACAAAAAAAGTCAATCATAGACATTCACAAAAAGAACAACATACTTATCTCATCACCAACAGGATCAGGAAAAACATTAACAGCATTTCTATCAATAATCAGTGAACTTACAACCCTTGCCGAAAAGGACCAGCTGGAGGACAAGGTTTATTGCATCTACATCTCGCCGCTCAAGGCATTGGACAATGATATCGAAAAGAATCTGGACGAACCCTTGAAGGGAATAGAAAAAATAGCTGGAAAAGACCTGGGCATCAGAAAATCTGTCAGAACAGGAGACACCTCACAGTACCAAAGGCAGAAGATGCTTAAAAAGCCACCGCATATCCTGATTACAACACCAGAGACACTCTCAATATTGCTTGTGGCTCCAAAATTCAGGGAAAAGCTAAGCGGCGTCAAATATGTCATTGTTGATGAAATCCATTCACTGGCGGAAAATAAAAGGGGAGTTCATTTAAGCTTATCTTTAGAAAGACTGCAGCATTTAATCGGCCATTATACAAGAATAGGTCTTTCAGCAACAGTAAGTCCTATTGAAGAGATTGCAAGATATCTGGTGGGATATGAATATGGCGTTGAGAGAAACTGCAAAATCGTCAACATAAACTATCTAAAGGAACTGGACATGGAGGTGATGTGTCCTGTAAGCGATATCGTGCTGGCTGATGAAGAGGACACCCGCCTTGGAATGTATGACCTGCTGGATGATTTGATTTGGGAAAATAAAACCACCCTGATATTTACAAATACCCGAAGCGGAACGGAACGCTTTGTCTACAATTTAAAGAAAATGTATCCAATGCATTACAATGACTCAAACATCATGGCTCACCATTCATCACTTTCAAAGGAAGTGCGTCTTGAAACTGAAAATAAGCTGAAAGAGGGAAAACTGAAAGCAGTGATTTCGTCAACATCCCTTGAACTCGGAATAGATATCGGATACATTGACCTGGTTGTTTTAATCAATTCCCCGAAATCCGTTGCAAGAGCCCTTCAGAGAATCGGAAGAAGCGGACACAGGTTGCATGAAAAATCAAGAGGAAAAATCATCGTTACTGACCGTGACGATTTAGTGGAGTGTTCTGTCCTTTTAAAAAATGCAAAAGAGGGAAAGATAGATAAAATTTCAATACCAACAAACTGTTTGGACGTCCTTGCACAGCACATCTACGGAATGAGCATTGAAAATCCGTGGGACATTGATTATGCATATGACGTGATACGAAAAAGCTATTGTTATAAGGACCTTGAAAGGGACGATTACGAGGACGTCTTAAGTTATATGGCCGGAGAATATCCTGAACTGGAAGAGAGATACGTATATGCGAAAATATGGATTGACTATAAAGAGAACACATTTGGAAAACGTGGAAAACTAGCCAGAATGCTTTATTCAACAAATATCGGAACAATTCCAGATTCTTCAGGTGTTTTGGTAAAATGTGATGGGGAAACCGTCGGAAAAATAGAAGAAACATTTATGGAACGATTGAAAAAGGGAGACACATTCGTTTTGGGAGGTCGAACCTACAGATTCAACTACGGAAAGGGAATGACCATCAATGTAACCCCCGCAAGCGGACCTCCAACAATACCTTCATGGTTTTCACAACAGCTTCCGCTGGCTTTCGACCTTGCGATGGATATTCAAAGATTCAGAGCACATATGGATGCTAAATTCAGATATGGTCGAAGCAAAGAAGAGATAATGGAATTTATTTATGAATACCTGTATGTCGATGACTTTGCAGCAAACTCCATTTATGAATACTTTGTGGAGCAATTCAAATATGCCCACATTCCAAGCAACCGAAGACTGCTAATCGAATACTACAAGGGATTCGGAGGAAGAAAATTCGTAATATTCCATTCCCTGTTTGGAAGAAAAGTAAATGATGCCCTGTCCCGTGCGGTCGCATATGTAGCTGCAAGAAGATACAACATTAACGTTACAATATCCATTTCTGACAACGGATTTTATTTAAGTTCAGACGGTAAAATTGGAGGTCTGGAGTCATTTAAGGAATTAACCCCAGAAAATTTCGAAACGATTCTTACAAAATCCCTGAATAAAACCGAAACACTCGCTTCCAGATTTAGGCATTGCGCAGGAAGATCACTGATGACACTTCGAAGATACAAGGGAGAGTCCAAGTCCGTGGGTCGCCAGCAGGTTCGAGGAAAAATCCTGCTTAAATTTGTTCAGGATATGGATGATGACTTTCCGATTTTAAACGAAGCAAGGCGGGAAGCCCTTGAGGATTACATGGACATAAAAAATGCCCTGAAAGTAATTGAAATGGTTGCAAATGAAGAAATGGAAATAAAAACAATAGATACAGTAATACCAAGTCCTTTTGCATTTAATTTGGTTTCACAGGGATATCTTGATGTTTTAAATCAGAATGACCGAGGAGAATTTACAAAAAGAATGCATCAGGCCATACTTGAACAGATAAAAGATAAACTTAAAGACATATACTGAACAAAAAAACAAAAGAGTAATAATAATAAATGAATAAATACAAATATAAATTTATCTTTTAAGTGATACCATGACAAAGTGGAGAGCAGTAATCATTGGATTTATATTGGCAGTGATTGTGGAATCTTTCTTTTCACATTACGAATTTGTAGGATTGCTGATTGTAGGATTTATCACAGGATATATTGCCAAAAGCGGAATTTTTGGAGGAATGTGGAATGCGGCCGTTGCAGGAGCGTTCGGCACAATTGTCTGTGCAATATTATTTGTCTTATCTGCAACATTAGGCGGAAGCTTATTCGGACTCTTCGGAGGCATTACCGGATTTACAATCGCAGGAATTTCCAGTTTATTTGCAGTCATATCTGAACTGATTTATTATGCAATTGTCATGGGAATTACAGGAGCAATCGGAGGAGCAATATCCTCTAAAAATAGAAATTAAATTTCGTGGAGACATATAATGAAATATGATTTAGGATTAAATATGAAGGCATTGGTATTCGGAGCAGCAATAGCTGCGGCATTTATACTATTCGGATATCAATATAATGACTGGTTATACCCATTCTCAGCAATAGGACTTTTATATGCAGGATATGGACAAGGAAACCTTAAAATGGGAACATTGATGGGTGCACTTGCATCAACACCTATTGCAATATTATATTTGGAAGGATACTTTGGCCAACCTACCGGATTTTTTGTGAGTGAAAACGGAATATATGCCGTTGTGGGTTTAATTATTCTTGTTGGGGCAATGGTTGGTCTTGTTGGCGCATGGACAAGAGCAAGCCGTGAAAAAGCAAAAATAGAATTTGAAAAACAACAACAAATCGGCAAGAATAAAAATAAAAAGAAAAAGAAAAAAGCTGAAGTTCAAAAAACAAATGAAAAAACAACTTTTGTAGATAAAATATTTAAAAAATAATAACAAAATTATGTTATTATTTTTTCTAATTCATCTCTTTCTATTCCTCTTTTAATTTCAACAGCTACCCTTCTACCCATACTCATCGGTTTACCGTAGGTTAAGTAGGAGTAAGGAGAACCGTCCATAAATGTGTTTGTACCACCATCAGTTCTTGCACTGATTTCAAAACAGATTACTTCCAAATTATCGTTTACTAAGGTTTGCATACAGAATGGGCCGTTTAATCCAGGAGCAACTAATTTTTTAGCACTTTCTGTTAATTTATCAGCAATGTCAAATACTTGTGGGAGTAAAGATTCACGGATTACAGCAGGGTGGTTACCTGTAACAACATAAGATGGGCTTAAGTCAATGTCTAACTGATCTTTAGCAGGCATTCTTACAAAACCATCAATACTTGATTCGTATCTTGTATCCATACCCATTAATTCAACTTTATCGTCAAGTGCAGAGTAGAAATAGTGTATACAGTAATTACATCCTGAAACATATTCTTCAATGTGTGCTGCTTCTACATCGCTGTCTTCCAACCATCCACGTGCTTTCATTGCTTCGATTTTTGCATCGAATTCTTCGGTAGATGATGCTACAAAGTAACCTCTTCCACCTCTTGCACCTGGGAATTTAACCATTACAGGTCTGTCGATTTCTGAAGGGTCGTTGTATTTGAATGGGATTCTTACGCCTCCTTCTACAAGAAGTGCTCTTTCTTTATCCCTTTCAGCTTCCCATCTGAGTACATCCCTGTTACCGAACATCGGAACATTGAACTTGTCTTCAACATTATCAAGTCCGGCATATGCAACAAAAGATCCGTGAGGGACGACAATTGCATTCATATCTCTAAGCTGTTGCTGTACATCCTCATTTACAATGTCTTTAAATTCATCAACTATGATGTATTCATCAGCTACACCAAAACGTTGATATGGAACTTCTCTTCCTTTTTCACAAACAATAGCTGTTCTAAATCCTTCTTCCTTAGCACCTTGCAAAATGTGTAAAGAAGTGTGGCTTCCAAGGGTGGCTATTGTGATTTCGCTTTTGTCGTATTTAGCCAAAATATCCAATATGTCTTCCTTTTTAACTTCTCCCATTATATCTCTCCTAAAAGAATGATGATATTATATATGTTTTTATGAATTTATAATATTTTTTATTTAAATTTAAAAATGATAATAAACAAATAATAAATTGAATTATTAAGGAAAAGATAATTATGTTAATCGGTTTAATTTCAGATACCCATATCCCGGACAGGGCCAGAATAATACCACAAAATGTTATTGATGCATTCAGCGATGTTGATTTGATTTTACATGCAGGAGATTTAACTTCACTTGACGTTATCGAAGAATTGGAAAATATTGCACCGGTCATGGCCGTTCAGGGAAATATGGACAGAGCCAATGGAATTAATCTGCCAAAAGCCAAAACATTGGAGGTTGAAGGTGTGAAAATCGGAATGGTTCATGGAGAAGTCTATCCGAGAGCAGACACACAACAGCTGGTGTATTTGGCAAAGCAACTTGACGTTAACATATTAGTCTCCGGTCACTCACACCAGCCAAAAATCGAGCAGACAGATGGAGTGCTGCTGATTAATCCTGGAAGTCCGATTGTTCCAAGACTTGCCGACAGGACAGTAATGCTTCTTGAAATACACAACAAGGAAGTGGACGTGCAAATCGTTAAAATCGGATCACCAGTGTGCAGTGCACTGGATTTTGACAAATTCAAGAGGGATTGAAATGGGAAGCAGATGGCAAGTGGAAAAGCATAAGGACCCATATTATAAAAGAGCAAAACAGGAAGATTATCGTTCAAGAGCATCATATAAACTTAAACAACTTGACAAGAAGTTTAAACTCATAAAACAGGGAAATACTGTTGTAGATTTAGGAGCCGCCCCAGGGGGATGGTCACAGGTGGCTTTGGAAAAAGTTGGTGAAGACGGCATCGTTGTCGGCGTTGATTTAAACAGGTTTAAAAAATTCCATGAAGAGAACTATTATGGAATCAGAGGAGACTTTACAACACCGGAAGTTCAGGAAAAAATTATCGAACTGATTGGAGGAAAAGCAAAAGTTGTAATGTCTGACGCATCGCCGTCACTGTGCGGAATTAAAAATATCGACCAGCTGAGGTCAATCGATTTGACAAATGCAGTCATTGAAATTGCCGAAAATATCCTTGAAGAGAAAGGAAACCTGGTAATGAAAGTATTTCAGGGCCCTGAATACAAGTCAATGTTGGATTCACTGAAAGGCAAATTCAGACAGGTTAAAACTACAAAACCAGCATCATCACGTAAAAAAAGTTCTGAAATGTACGTTGTCGGCCTTGGATATAGGCCTAAAAAAAATAGAAAAGAAAATAAAAATTAAAGATTATTGTATGCGGTATTGGCTGCATCCAATTTCTCTTTAGCAAAACTGATTCTGCTGTCTACTTCATTGGATGGTTTTCCTGCATCCAATGCACTTTGAACGTTTTCAATTGCAGATTCTGCTCGAGTCAATTCGATTTTAGCATTGTTGTATGTTTGTACATCATCAGCACTGCCGGAATAATAAGTGGCCTTAACATTATCAAACTTAACTGCCAGGTCTGAATATGATGATTTCAGCTGTGCAAGCTCATCATATTGATTTCCGGAAGATATTTCATTAGTGATTCCTGATGAAACAGTACTATAACCCACATACGCTACAACTATGATTGTTGAAACTATCATGATAATTCCAACAACAGAAATTAACATAGAAGTGGATTTGAATAAGCTTAATCTTGATTTTCTCATAATAACCTCAATTTTACATATGGTTTATGTAACTATTAACTTTATTACTCTAAGTATATATTTTTTACCTATCAATACATCATACAATATTTTTTTATAGTGTGAAATATTAATAAGAATATAATGAATTCTACTGCAAAATCTCAAACATCAATAAGAAAATTTGAAGAATTTTTCGCAACATCATACAAGGATGATGTGTTCGAAATACTGGAAAAATACCCCGATGAACGTTCACTCAATGTGGATTACAATACACTGGAATTGTTCGATCCTGACTTGGCGGATTTATTGATAGAAAAACCTGAAGAGGTTATTGAGGCCGCTCAAACAGCCATCAAAAACATAGACCCCCTGGTGAAGGATGCCGATTTAAACATCCGTTTCGAAAATCTTTCCAACGTAATCCAGCTAAAGGATTTGTTAAGCAAATATATCGGGACCTTTGTTGCAGCAGACGGAATCGTTAGAAAAACTGATGAGATAAGACCTCGTATAGAGACAGGTGTTTTTGAATGTAGAGGATGTATGAGATTGCATGAGGTCGAACAGAGTTCCGGAAATAGAATTATAGAACCTTCACTATGTAGTGAATGTGGTGGAAGATCATTCAGACTGCTTCAGGAGGAATCAAAATACATTGACACACAGACCGCCAGAATGCAGGAACCTCTGGAAAATCTATCCGGAGGAACCGAACCTAAACAGATGCTGATGGTTCTTGAAGACGATTTGGTGGATGAACTGAATCCCGGAGACAAAGTAAGAATTACCGGGACATTGAAAACCTTCAGGGAAGAGAGAAGCGGCAAATTTAAAAATTACATTTATGTAAATCATATCGAACCTTTGGAACAGGAATTTGAAGAACTTCAGCTCTCAGAAGAGGATGAAGAAAAGATTATCGAACTGTCCAAAGACCCTAACATTTACGATAAGATAATCAAATCAACCGCACCTTCAATTAGAGGATACCGCGATGTAAAAGAAGCTATTGCTCTTCAGTTATTTGGAGGAGCTGCAAAACAGCTTGAAGATGAAACCAAACTCAGGGGAGACATTCACATCTTGATTGTAGGGGACCCAGGTATTGGTAAATCCCAGATATTGAAATACGTTTCAAGGCTTGCTCCAAGAAGTATCTATACCAGTGGTAAGGGTACAAGTGGTGCAGGTTTGACCGCAGCGGCAGTCAGGGACGAACTCGGAGGATGGTCCTTAGAAGCAGGTGCACTGGTACTTGGGGACCAGGGTAATGTTTGTGTTGACGAATTGGACAAGATGAGGGCCGAAGACAGGTCCGCACTTCACGAAGCGCTGGAACAGCAGACCGTAAGTATTGCAAAAGCCGGAATCATGGCTACCTTAAATTCAAGGTGTTCCGTTCTTGCAGCTGCAAACCCTAAATTCGGAAGGTTTGACAGGTTCAAAGTGCTTGCAGAACAGATTGACTTGCCTTCACCAATCCTTTCCCGTTTTGATTTGATTTTTGTAATTGAAGACAAACCAAGTGTCGAAGGAGATACAAAATTAGCAGACCACATTTTGAAAATACACCAGTCAAATACTGTCGATTATGAAATTGAACCGGAACTGCTCAGAAAATATATTGCTTATGCCCGTAAAAATGTCAATCCGAAACTAACCGATGATGCAAATACTGTCTTAAGGGAATTCTACGTAAGCACAAGAAACAGCAATTCAGAAGAGCAGGCTCCAGTTCCGATTACTGCAAGACAGCTGGAAGCTATCATCCGTCTGGCTGAAGCGAGCGCCAAAATCAAACTTAAAGACACCGTCGATAAAGAGGATGCTGAAAAAGCTGTAAGACTACAACTGGCATGTCTTAGGGAAGTTGGAGTGGATCCTGAAACCGGAGAAATCGATATCGAAGTTATGGAAGGAAGAACACCTACTTCCGAGAGAGAAAAAATGCAAAAGGTAATGGAAGAAGTCGGCCTTTTGGAAGAGGAATACGGTGACCAGGCACCGATGAACGTACTGGTCTCCAATATGGCAGACAAATACGACATGAGTGAAGAAAAGGTCGAAACAATTGTTAGAAACTTGAATCAAAAAGGATTGATTTACTTCCCAAGCACAGGATATCTTAAGCGTGCTTAATCTTTCCCCATTATTTTTTAAGACCAATAGAAAAAATGTGAAAATAGCCATTTTCAAAAACAAGTTTTAAACAACAAATGGCTGCCGTTAATGTTAATGTGACCCGACAAAACATTATAATCAAAAGCCATTAGTTTTCTTCAGTTTTGAAATTCTTCAGACATTAATGTCTAAACATTAGTTTCATATCCTATTAAAAATTTCATGAAAAATCCCAAAAATACAATACATTAATAAAGGATTAAAACTAAAATTAATATATTATACTTATACTGATTTTTTAAGGAGAGATAACATGGACAAATATGAAGATTTATTAGAAAGAGCAATAGACCAATTACCTCCTGAAGTATTTGAACATAAAAGATTCAAAATTCCTAAAGCTTATTCAGATATCCAAGGTAATAGAACCTTTATTAAAAACTTCAAGGATGTTGCAGAAGGTTTAAACAGAGACCCACAACATCTATTAAAATTCTTAATGAGAGAGTTAGGTACTGCAGGAAACATCGAAGGTCAAAGAGCAATATTGCAGGGTAAATTTACACATTACCTAATCAACGAAAGAATTGAAGATTACGTAGACAAATATGTAATTTGCCACGAGTGCAACAGACCAGATACCAGAATTATCAGAGAAGGTAGAATATTCTTGCTTAAATGTGCTGCTTGCGGTGCTACAGCACCTTTAAAATCATTATAATTCTACTTTTTTTATTTTATTTTTATTGATACTATGTTTTGTCCAGAGTGTGGAAGTACAGATAAGGAAATGGTTGGCGATATCTGTATCGACTGTTTTTTAAAGGAATTTCAAATGATTGAAATACCTAAAAACATTGAAGTTCAGATATGCAGTCACTGCAACAGCAAACTGGAAGAAGGAAAGTGGAGTGACGAATTCATTCCTGAAGACGAAATCATATACAGAGCACTTGAGAGAAATATAAAAATCGCAGATGAAGTTTCAAATGAAATCATCAACCTTGAAATTGACCAGATTAAAGGCACAATAGCCGAATGTTTTGTTGAAGTCACAGGCGAGGTTCATGGTGTTGGAATTGAAGAGACACATGACAGCCAGGTCAAGATTAAAAAAACAGTCTGTCCAACCTGCAGTAAAATTCAGGCAGGATATTACGAAACAGTAATCCAGTTCAGGGCAGACAAAAGAGAAATAAAAGCTGAAGAATATGCCAGAGCAGATGAGGTTGTTGAAAGAACACTCATAAAGCAGTCAAAAGTGGACAAACTGGCATACTGCCCTCAAATAGCCAAGCTCAAAGAGGGACATGATTACTATATAGGTTCCTTTAAAACCGGTAAAAAAGTGGCTGAAGCATTGAAGGAAGAGTTTGGAGGAATCATAAAGGAATCTCCAAGACTCATAAGTGAAGACAAATCCACCGGAAAGGGACTTTACAGAATCTGGATTTCAGTCAGAATTCCAGAGTTTGAAATCGGAGATTTCATCAGATATGAAGGCAAGACAATGCAGGTGAAAAGCATAAGCAAAAACAGTCTTGTCGGAGTGGAAATTACAACCCATAAGAAACACAACATTCCAATGAAGAACATGGAGGACATTGAACTTGTCAAAAAAGCGGAAGAGATTGAAACCGCATCAATAATTTCAAAATCTCCACAGTTCATACAGATTTTGGATCCTGTTGATTATTCCGCAGTTGACTTGGACATGAAAGAGGAATATGCGGATTTGAATGTTGGTGGGGAAGTGAAGCTCATCAGAATTGACAACAACGTTTATTTATTGATTTAAGTGATAAAATGAATATTGAAGAAAAAATTCAGTTAATCGAGAATGGAACCTTGGAAGTTATAGATACCGAAGAATTGAAAGATGTTCTTGAAAAGGAACAACCTATAGCTTATACAGGTTATGAACCTTCTGGAAAAATCCATTTAGGGCATGCAGTAACCGTTCAAAAATTAAAACAATTACAGAGCTTAGGCTTTAAAATTAAAATCCTTTTAGCAGATTATCATGCATTTTTAAATGGAAAAGGAACTATTGAAGAAATAGCCGAAACCGCTGAATACAACAAAAAATGTTTCCAGGCACTTGGCCTTGATGAAACAACTGAATTTGTTTTAGGATCATCTTTCCAATTGGAACCAGATTACACAGACAAGGTCTATCAGTTGGCTACAATGACCACTTTAAAAAGAGCAAGAAGAAGTATGGACCAGGTAAGCCGTGCAGATGACAATCCAAAAGTGGCCAGCGTACTTTATCCAATTATGCAAACCGTAGATATGGCTGCCTTGGAAGTTGATATTGCACTTGGTGGAATGGAACAGAGAAAAATCCAAATGCTTGCACGTGAAAACTTGGAAAAGATAGGTGAAAATGTGCCTGTCTGCATTCACACTCCACTGCTTCACGGCCTTGACGGTGATGCTAAAATGTCTTCAAGTAAAGGAAACTACATTGCTGTGGATGATTCCGTTGAAGAAATCACCAAAAAAATCAAGAAAAGTTTCTGTCCTCAGGGAGAAGTTGAAGGAAACCCTATGATTGAGATTGCAGAAACATTCGTTTTCCCAAATCAAGATACTTTACTTATCAAAAGACCTGAAAAATTCGGAGGGGACATTGAACTTACACATGATGAACTTATTAAGGATTTCAGTGAAGGAAACCTGCACCCGATGGATTTGAAAAATGGAATTAAAGATTTCTTAATTGAGTTCTTTGCTCCTGTAAGGCAATTCATGGAGGAAAATTAAATGGAAGAAAAAGAAGAATACCAAATGGGTTTGCCGAATGGTGTTGGCGAACAGATGCTTGCTCATGCATATGAGAAATTCGACATAAAACTGGAACAGACCGAATTCGGTCCAATGCTAATTGGAGAATATGATGAGCTTGTAAAAGTTAAGGAATTCCTGGCCAATGCAATTCAGGAAAGATTGAATGAACTTGAAGGAGAATAATTATTTAATTAATTATTCTTTTATCTATTTTTTCTCATTTTAAGTTATATTTTGGCTTTTTAAATCTGCTTGAGAGTATTGCAAATCCCAACTTTCGCATCCCGTTTAAGGTATGCAGTCAGGACAGATTCCAAGATATGGTGCCACTGCCTTTTTGATATCTGAAGATACTTTGTTAATACCGTTGTTTGCATCAATTACTTCAGAGGTATAATTTTTAGCCAAATTCAGATAGTTCTCTTTGACTCCTGTTAAAAATTCCACGTTTTCAAATGTGTCTTCACCTGAAGTTCTTGCAACGGATTTTTCAACATCCAAATCCAGCAAAATCAACAGATCCGGTTTTTTGGCATATCTGTTTAAAATTTCAATCCACTCAGCATCCCCCTGATAAGCCAGGGATGATATGAATGACCTGTCTGAAAGGATTATTTTTGATTTGTCTTCCAATTTATCCATTATCAGCAGCCTGTCTGCTGCAAAAAGAAGCCCCAATACTCTCTGAACCCTCTCAGTGTTTGCATCAGGACGCTGCAAAATCTCCCTAATCAGTTTTCCGACTTCAGAATCTGTCGGTTCAACCTGAAGCTCAACTTTAAATCCGTTAGCTTCAATCCATTCCTTAAGCATTCCAATTTGGGTTGATTTTCCAGCACCGTCTATTCCTTCAAATACTATATACATAAAATAGAATATGTTTTAATTTAATATATAATTAATTACAAAAAGATAAATGAATAAATCAATGCAAGGTGTTTAAATAAAATGGTTTTAGAAGAATTATTGGCTCCGGCAGGTTCCTATGAAGTGTTGGTGATTGCTGTCAATGCAGGTGCCGATGCTGTTTATATTGCAGGTCAGAATTATGGAGCAAGAGCTTATGCAAAAAATTTCACGATGGATGAGATTGAAAAGGCTGTCAAATATGCTCATTTGAATGGCGTTAAAGTCCACGTTACTGTAAATACTTTAATAAACAATTTCGAAATTGTCGATGTGATGAAATATCTCTTTGAACTGTACAAAATTGGGGTTGATGCGGTCATCGTACAGGATTTTGGTCTGATATGGCTTTTGAAAACACTCATTCCCAATTTGGAAGTTCATGCATCAACACAGATGGGACTGAACAACTATTCATCAATAAAATGGGCTGGCAAAAACAACATAAAAAGAGTGGTGCTTCCAAGGGAAGTAAGCATCGAACAAATAAGACAAACCACCGAACAGCTTAAAAAAGACAATATCGATATGGACATTGAAGTGTTCGGACATGGGGCACTGTGTTACTGTGTCAGCGGAAAATGCTACATGTCATCATACAACAGCGGAAGAAGCGGAAACAGAGGAGCCTGCGCACAGCCATGCAGAAGGGAATACCGTCTCAAATACAGAGGATACAATATTGGAAACGGATATCTTCTCTCAACACATGACCTTGCAACCTACAACCATCTGGACGAAATTGCTGATGCGGGAGTGAAATCCCTTAAGCTTGAAGGCAGAATGAAATCCGGAGACTATATAGGAACCATAGTCAACAGCTACAGAAATCTCATCGACGGAAATCCGGGAGACTATAAAAAGGACCTTCACCTTGTCTTCAACAGACAGTTCACTGACGGATACATGATGGGAGACAAACCTGGAGATGTGATGGGAAGAGGCCATTCCGGCCATGAAGGCCTCTACATTGGAGACATCACAAACATTGAAAACACCAAAGTCACAATTGAAATCAAAAACAAGGAAATTCCAGTCATTCTGGAGCCTGGTGACGGCATTGCATTCAAATACAACGGAAAAATCAAAGGGATTTATTTGGAAAACATCATAAAACAGGATGAAAATGAAATCATCATTGACACAACACGTCTCGTCAAGGTCGGAACAGAAGTATTCATCAGCTATTCCAAAGCCACCCACGATTATCTAAAACAGTTTGAAAAGGAAACCGTCAAAAACAATGTTCCAATTAATCTGTCCATGACATGGGATGAAAATCTGAACCTTTTTACCAAAGTGGAATTCAACATTGACGATGAGCTGATCAATTTCAGACATAAGACTTTGGGTAAATTCGAAAAGGCCAAAAACAAACCGGTAACCGAAGAGGTTATTGAAAACCAGCTCAACAAGACTGGAGGAACACCGTTTTACATTGACAGCATCAAATTCAACAACATGCCGAGCGACATCTTCATACCTATTCGTGAAATCAACCAGATCAGGCGTGAAATATTGGATACCACCACTGAACTGCTGGAGAATCACTACACCCCAACCAAAAAATCCGTCAAAGCTGTTCGCAAAGATTTGACCAAATTCTTTGAAGACTATGAGAACAATCCCGGCAAAATCAAGAAAAAAACACCTAAACTGTCAGTATTCATAGATGATCTTGCCCAGATTAAGGCAACATCCGGCTTTGATTTGAAAAGAATTTACTTTGATGGAAACTGCCACTACAACAACCCCGATGACTATTTCAAAAACATAAAGGAAACATTGAAAAAAGGCAGCCTGATGGCCGCCCCGACAGAATTCGTCTGGGTCCTATCATCATTCATATCTGAAGAGGAAGCCGTAAAATGCAATGAAATCATAAAAGAGCTGGAAAATGAAGGAATCATCATCTCAGTAATGGGCGATTTTCCTGGAATGAAAGAGATATTCGACTGTCCGATTTATGGGAATCATAATCTGAACGTGTGGAACAGCTTCTGTGTGAGAAACCTGAACTCTTCAGGATTCAAGTCATTGATACTCTCATCAGAGCTTTCAGGCAACGAGATAAAACAGCTGGTTCAGAGAAACCACGACAGAAACATTGATTTGGAAATGATTGTAAACGGAAACCTGGAAGTTATTGTAAGCAAGGATGACTTTACCAACCTGAATGACGGCAAGGACTTCATAATTTCAAATGATGCTGATTATGCGACCCTAGAAGATAAAAAAAGGAAAAAATTCAAGTACAAAATATTTTTCGACTACAACAAACAAAGCCACATCATAAACAAGGACTGCCTGTGTTTAATTGAGGAGATAAATGAAATCAAAAAAATGGGTCTTGATTCACTGATACTTGACTGCAGATACTCAAATGAAAAGTATACCACCCAAATTTTATCAATCTATAATGAAAGCCTTAAAAACAAGGACGACGAAGAACTGACCAAATACAAATATCAGATTATGGATTTCTCACAATCATACATTAACAAAGGCAATTTTATTGAAGGAAGATTACACGAGGACAAATAATGAGAATTCCCGAATTGTTGGCGCCGGTAGGATCAATGGACCATCTGAAAGTGGCGATTAATGCCGGAGCCAGTTCCGTCTATTTATCCGGAAAGGATTATGGAGCCCGCAAATATGCAGCCAACTTCACGTTAGATGAAATCAGTGAAGCCGTGAATATAGCCCATCTGCACAACGTTAAGGTTTATGTTACCGTGAACACGTTAATCAAGCAGGATGAGCTTGAGGACGTCATGAATTATCTCTCCAAGCTGTATGCAATGGGAGTTGATGCGGTTTTAGTTCAGGATTTGGGCCTGGTCGACTTGATAGGAAAACATCTGCCCAATCTAAATATTCACGCCTCCACACAGATGACCGCTGAAAACCAGCTTAAACTTGATTACATTGAAGAGAAGGGAATTAAAAGAATTGTCCTCCCCCGTGAGATGAGAAAAGAGGAAATCATGCAACTCAAGACAAATATGGAACTTGAGATTTTTGCCCATGGAGCCTTATGCTACTGTTATTCAGGACAATGCCTCATGAGCAGCTTTAAGGGCGGGCGAAGCGGAAACAGAGGAACATGTGCACAACCATGCCGTCAAAAATACAGGATAGGCGGTATCAAAAGAGAGGATTATTATCTCTCCCCCTGCGATTTGAGCCTATTCAACCGACTGAAAGAAATTGCCGAGCTGAATATAGCATGCATCAAGATTGAAGGGAGAATGAGAAGCAAGGAATATCTTGCCATCACAATAAGTAATTACAGAAAGGCTCTAAATAAATTAAAAGCCAAAAAAGAATTAGAAAGTGAAGAAATAAGTTTGGTGTTTAACAGAGGATTTATCGAAGGTCAATTCAGCCACCAATCAAAAAGGAGCCTGAGGGCAGGCCACATCGGGCTGAAAATAGGTCGTGTCATTGATTCGCATAAAAACAGGATTGCAATCAGGCTGAATGACAGGCTTGAAAATATTCCAGAAAAGGGAGACGGCCTTCTGATTGTGAAAAATAATCAGGATTACGGCCTTGAGATATCCCAGAACCCGACAATAACAACATTGAACCACTTCAAAAAAGGCAAGAATAAGGAAATAAAAGACCTGAATCGAAAAGACAGAGTCATGATTGTTAAAAAGGTATGGCAAAACAAAAAAAGTAATTTTAATTTAAATGAGTCTGACGTGTACCTGACCAAAAGAAACAAACTTGCCAAAAAGGTTAAGGAAATAGAAAGCAAAGGCAACAGTTTTGTCAAATCCAAACTGATTCTTACTTTTTCTGTTAAAAACAGGTTTCCTGTACTTAAAGGAAGGCTGACGCTGGCAAACAGGAAGGAAATACAATGTGAAGTGAGGGGAAACACCCCATTTGAAAAGCCCCTTAAAAAGGCAGTCGATGTGGATACAATTAAAAAGCAGCTCTCAAAAACCGACAGTTATCCGTATGAAATCACACAGATTAACGTCAACTATGACGGAACATTATTCATCCCAATCAGCAAGATAAATGAACTTAGGAGAAACTTATTTAAAAGCCTGGAAAACGGAGTAAATGAGCTGTACAGGCACAAATCCAAGAAAATAAAACTGGAAAATAAAACCAACATTAACGACTGCAATCAGACAAACATAAGCTATTATACAAATAGTCTGAAAGATTTGGAAAATATTTCAGGCATAAAAAGAGTTTATCTGGAAATTCCAAACGGCAACGACAATCTGGACATGAAATTCGAGGAAAGCTATAATCTGAATTATATGATCAGCTTTTTGAGGAAAGCCTATGAAATATCACTTGTAAAGGACTATGAACTAATCTGGAAATGGCCCGACATTGCCCACGACAGGTTAATAAAGGCATTGAATAAAGTTAGAGGAATACTGAATAAGATGCACTACAGCATCCCAATCATGAGCAATGCATTCAACGGAGAATACGGACCTTATTCCATGAACATTACAAACACACAGACCATTGAAAGCCTTGAAAACTACAAGATTGTGACATTGTCACCTGAACTTACCAAAAAGGACTATGAGGACATCATTACCTGCTGCAGCAATCCAAATAAAATTGAAATTCTGGTTCAGGGATCAGTAGAGCTGATGAAAAGCAGATATGCCCTATTAAATGAAAACGAACTTAAAAGGAACTATGAAAACAAATTGATTGACCGGAAAAACAACATATACCCGATTCACAAAAGCATATCCAATGAGGAGATAATTATCTTCAATGACAGCGAGCTCTCACTTCTGGATGAAATCAGTCATCTTAAAAGCATCGGTTTTTGCAATTTCGCAATTGACGGCAGGTACAAAGATGAAAATCATTATAAAATTATTGACATCTATAAACAGGCATTGAACGGAAATATTGGCAAAAAAGAACTGCCGAAATACAGTCCAAAAAATACATTTGGAAACTACAAATAATACTCATCAAATGCTCTCGGCAAATATTGAATATATACTTAAATACTAAATTATATTACAAAAGGGTTTGGTAAAAATGCAAGGAGAAAGAATCACATTGCAAAATATAAAAGGAATAGGAGATAAAATCTCTGAAAAAATATTAAACAGCGTTGGAGGAGAGGAAGAACTCCAAAAAATAGTTGATAATGTTGATGTTGAAAAAATAGCTAACATTGAAGGAATAAGTCAGAGAAAAGCAATTGAAATAATGAACCAACTGCTGAACAATCCAACTTATGAATTCATTAAAAGTGAAAGGGCTATGGAGCTTTATGAAGACATTATTAACAAAATCCTGTCCTATTCAAATACAACATATTCAAAAAACAGAATATTGCTGCTTTCTCCTACAAAAGACATTGATAAAATCAATTCCCAGCTTGATTTTGTAATGGATGCCAAAAAACACGTTTCACAGCTTCCAATAATCAAATTAAGAGGCCTTATGAAAAATTTAAGGGAAGTTGAAGAAGCCAAACCCGAATATGATCCAAGCAAAGCCATTCTGGTTGAACGTGAAGAGGATAATTCCTACCTTACAGACCTCGGCCTGAACCAATACTACCCAATCATTACTGCAAGCGATTCACCATTGCTTCAGGAAGAAATGATGAATTACGATTTGGTATTTTATGTCTACTCACAGGGAATCCTTGATTTTGAAGGCATGCCAAATCTCGTAATGATCAACATTGAGGAAAATGATTATGAAATCGTTCCAGAAAAAATAATCAATTTCTTTATCCAGAACAAGGACCTGTTCAGCAGGGTTCATGAAATTCAAAAAATCAGAAATAAGGAAAGTGTCCTGGGCGACATAATCCCAATCATCGATGAACTGAATATCATCGACAAAAGGGAAGTGGATATTGAAGAACTTGTCTTATCCCTGAAAGATGAGATGGATGAAGAGTTGGAAAAATCTATAAAAAATATTGATCTTGAAGGAGATGAAATACTTAACTTATTAAACAATAACTTCCCTCCAAAGATAAGTAAAATATTTGATGAAATTATAAATAAACGCAAAGATATAATCCGTGAAAAAACAGGCATAAGTTTTGACCCATATCTTCGAACATATCCGATTGAAATTGATGAAACAGAAATCCAAAGGGTGACTCTGGAACAGTCATCCAAAAAGGAAAACGACATTTTTGACATCAAGAAAAGTGCTGCAATACAACTTAATTCCATTAAGAAAAAAGCAATTGAGGAAGTTGAAGATGCAATAAGGTTCGACTATGAATTCAGTCTGGGAAGCTTTGCATATGAATACGGATTATGCAGACCACAATTCAGCGATGAAATAAAATTAAACGGAGCTCTACATCTGGAGCTTGCGCTTAAAAAAGACAAAGATTATGTTCAGACAGTAGACTATCAGCTAACAAAAGATGAAAACATTGCACTTTTAACCGGAGCAAACAGTGGAGGAAAAACCACCCTTCTTGAAACATTGACACAAATATCCATAATGGCGCAGATGGGACTTCCTGTAAGTGCAGACAGTGCTGAGATAAAATTATTTGATGAAATTTATCATTTCTCTAAAAAACGTTCCCTCGATGCAGGTGCATTTGAATCATTCTTAAATGTGTTCATACCAATCGTCACCACCAATAGTGAAAAGTTAGTATTACTAGATGAACTTGAAGGAATAACAGAACTTGATGCGGCAGTTAAAATCATATCAACATTCATAGATATGATAAAAGAATCCAATTCCTACGGAGTTATTGTAACTCATATGGCCAGAGAGCTGATGAATTACACCGATATCCGAGTAGACGGTATTGAAGCTAAGGGACTGGATGAAGATTACAATTTAATTGTTGATAGAACACCCAAAATGAATTTCCTTGCAAAAAGTACCCCCGAATTGATTCTAAAAAGAATATATGAAAAATCAGATGATGATTTAAAAGCAGTGTATGCCAGAATTTTAGAAAAATTCTAAACACATATACTACTTTTTACTATTTTAACCTTTGAGAAAATGTACTTTTAGCCCTACACGATAATACACCCATCCACCATGAAACGGCATCAGAATATAGCTCTAATGTAGAAGAATGAAATATACTGTAAATAAAAAAAAGAAGTAGATAAAAATTATCTACTTAACTTTAACAGTTGTTTTAATTGTGTCTTTAACGTAAGTCACTTTGACAGTGTATGTTTTACCTTTTTTAAGCTTTTTGATAACATTCTTTTTAATGGTAACTTTTGCTACACCTTTGTTGTTGGTTTTAGCTTTGTAGGTTTTGCCGTTAAATTTGAATTTAATGACTTTACCTTTAATGAGTTTTCCATTAATTTTAAGTGTTGCAAGTAAGGTAAATTTCTTGGCTGTCTTTTTGACAGTGACTTTCTTAGTTTTAAGTACCTGTTTTACAGTGACAGTGTTTTTGTAGGTTTTACCTTTGAATTTGGTTGTTATTGTGTATTTTTTAGGAATGTCTGTTATTTTAATTTTAGCTATTCCGTTTTTGTTGGTTGTTACTGTTTTTGTCTTTTTGTTGATTGTGAATGTGACTTTTTCACCTGCAACAGCAACACGACTGTCAGCAGTTACAACTTTAACAGAGAAGTATTTGCCACCCGCATAATCAACAGAAATGTCCTTATTGTTGATGATTTTGGTGTCATCAGCAACGGTGTAGACTTTTAGACAAGCAATATAACCTAAGTCATAAGCATCTTTCCAGGTTTTTCCATCAAATGAGACAAATGAAATATTTTGAGTATAATGAACCCTAGTATCTTCTAAAAGAGTGTATGGCGCCCAATTTGATGTTATTTCCGCTTTAAATACATCACCTTTTTTGACTGGTACGTAACTACCTAATTTGATAGTGTGATAACCAACATATGGAGACACTCCTTCTTGAGTCAATCTTAATTCATCGTTTACAAAAATTTTGACTGTATAATTGACGCCGCTCTCATTGAAGTATGTTCCAACACCGGCAATCAAATCGTCATCCAATGCTTCAAAGACATTCATATAACTTATAGTTCCATTGCTTTTCGCAAAATGAGAGAGCCATGTAATGTCATATTGATAGTTTTTATTGTATGGTACAGTATTTTCGATTATAGGTATGGCGGCGTAATCAGTGACCTTGCCCGGCTTATATGCCAGAAGTGATCTGTCATAATATGAAACATAGACGACTCCGTTGTCTCCCCAGTCAGAACCATAACTGTTTTTGATAATCCATGCCCCATTGCCCGGAGGAGTGTATAGGAATTTTTCTTTTGGGAAATTATCATCCCATCCGATAATGGATACTTCATGGTTTGCAGTTTCAGGCAAATCGGCATATTGTGCACAGGTTTTCGGATTATAATACTGAGCTTCATCATCGAATGAAGCTTGTCCGAAAAAGGACACATCCAGAGACCCGTATTTCAGGATTGCCAATTTAATTTGTGTACCGTTAGGAATTTCATTATTAGGTATGAATATCACGTCCTGAACATGAATGTCCTTGCCTGTTGTGATTGGCATTGTAATTTTTCCAAGCTCATCATAAGTATCTACGCCATATGGAATTGCTCCAAGCCAGCTCAATAAATAACCAACAGAAGCAAGATTGGCTCCCCCTTCAAATACATCCATAGCTCCATAAGGGGAATATCTCATAACAGTTTTCATGTTATTCATAGAAACGTTAAATGGAATTCCTGTGGCTTTTAATAATACTGATTCTAATGCTGCAGACATTCCGAATGTCCAGCATGCACCCATCCATCCTTGATCTCTGACTGGTGACACCCATCCCCAGTCACGCAAATCAAATTTGCTTGGAATAACATTAACATTAATGCTATTGTTAACCGGAGTCAACTGCATACCTTCTCCAACCATTATTGTTGCATAGAATGTATTGTTGGTTGAAACAGTATCATTATTGAAAACATTGCTTGCATCTATATTGTATTTTTTAGTAAAGACGCTGAAAATGGCATTTGTATTGTTTTTGAATGTTGAACCTTTAATGTTGAATGAGGTATCATATGCATAGATTGCATTTCCTGCACCTGCAACATTATTGAAAAACTTGGAGTCAGTTATATTTAGTGTAGAGTTATCGGAGAATATTGCTCCACCATAACTTGAATAATCGTCAATCAAGTCAACACCATTTGATTCAAAAGTACAGTTGTTGATTTCAGTTGCTGTAAATGAAAGGTAAATTGCTCCACCATTGATGGTAGCATGATTGTTTATGAATTCTGAATTGTTTAGCCAGAACTGTCCACCCAATTGGACATATGCTCCAGCAAATTCAGAAGAGGCATCCTTAAATTTGGAATCGATTATTGTCACATTACCTTCATTGCTCGCCACATATCCAGTAATATCTGCATAGATGGCACCAGCATTTCTGGAAGATGTAGTGTTTATGAATTCACAATTCTTAATGTAGAGTTCACCGCCTTCCCTAAGGCTCATTGCACCTGCAGTAATATTAGCTTTTAAATTAATAAATCTGGAATCAATTATTCTAATCTTGGAACCTACAAGATATATTGCCGGCGAATATGTGGCAGTGGTATTGGCAAAGGTAATGTTTTCGAGATACAATTGGGCAAGGGTGCCCATGACCTGACCCGCTTTAGCATATATTTTTGAGGTAATGTATGAATTGTAAAGATTTAGTTTTCCTGTCGCAACTGCAATTGATGATCCGCTTTCACCAGCATAATTGTCAATGAATTTGGAATTGTTACAATTAATAGCCATATCTTCGTAGAGTGCTACAGCACCACCATTTTTACTTGCATAGTTGTTTATGAATGTGACATTGTTTAATGTTAATGATTTAGATGTATAGATTGCCCCACCTTTTTCGGCATTACCGTTGATTAGGATTAAATCGTTTATTGTCACGTTGTTTGCAGTAATGTTGAATATTCTTGAATGATTTTTTGCGTCAATTGTACGGCCATTACCATTAAGTACAAAATTGTCCTTAGCAATAGCAATTCCGTTTTTGTTGTCAGTTTCATTGTTGAAAGCATAGTCCCGATTTAAATCTAAAGACGTGCCCGTGTTTTTTATTTCATCAGTCAAGTTACTGAATGAACTTTCTCCTGTCGTATAAACATCATTGTCTGTACTTTCTAAAGGAATATCATCCGCATCCGAGACGATATCTTCAGAAATGGTGTCAGTTGCACTAACTGCACCAACCATAAGAATAGTTAGGATTAAACTCATTATAAACAGGTATTTAAACTTCATATTAAAATATTTGAATATAATATATAATAAAATTTAAGATTTAGTTTAATGTTTTAAAAATAAATGATTCAAAATGTGATTATTATCTAAAGAAATTATGATTAAAAATGATCGACATTAAACTTTAAGAAAAATTTATATATAATATAACAAGACATCATATATATGGAGGTTGAAAAATGGATAGAGGAATGGAATGGCTTATTGGCGGAATATTGGCTTTAATTGTTGCAATTGTTGGATTTTATTATACTAAAAAAGTTACTACATTTATATTTCCAATCTTATTAATTTTCTATGGCGTTTATAGAGTGCTATCAGGAAAAAAATAATATTCCCGTTTAAAGAAAAATATTCTATTCAGAAATATTAAATATCAAATCAGTAAAACAACATCACCAACATATCAGTAAATAATGAATCAATTTCTTCCCAATAATCATAAACTATTAAAATACCAATATCAGAATCTTCAGTATCCTTACTTGAATGAGGATGTGTCAAAATTTGTTTAACAAATTTATCCTTATTCAATCTTAAAAAAATCTATTTTTTGCTTAATATTAACTTTATTGATGTGAATTTTACTAAAACTCAAAGTCTGTTGTAATTTCCTGTATACTCTCACTTTGCAT
>NZ_CACXXB010000006.1 GCF_902771435.1 uncultured Methanobrevibacter sp.
ACATTTATGTGCATATTACACTGCTAACTGTGAAATTGACAGTGATGACTTAAAAGAGTTTTTAAAAGATCGTCTTACTCGTTATATGGTTCCAACCGTGTTCATGCAGCTAGATGAAATGCCGCAAACACCAAACGGTAAAACTGACCTGAAACAACTGCCAGCACCACAACTTAGATTGTCATTTACACTCCCTGAAACTGAAACTGAAATAATCTTGCATGAAATTGCTTCATCCATCAGCAAAACAAAGGAATTCGGTACTACTGATGATTTGTATGCTGTCGGATTTACTTCATTGTCACTGATGAAATTAAATGCAAGGATTTATGGGGAAATGGGTGTTAATTTAGATATTATTTCATTATTGAATGATCCTACAATCAAAAATATTGCAAACGAAATAGAAAACAATGATATTCTAGATTTGAATAGGCTAATAGAATCATCTAAGGACATGGTTTATTATCCATTGACAGAAAATCAGATGGGAATCTATTATGAGTGCATTCAAAGCGGTGATGTTGCACAATATAATCTGCCGTCAATCATAAGATTTGGCAGTGAAATTGATATATCCTTATCTTAAAACTAGAATTGTTCCACAAAAAGGTAAAGTGATGCTGAAACGTGATGATTCATTAGATATTGATGATATTCCTATTGTTAATGTTGATAAGATTTCCGATGAAGAAATCGAAAAAGAAAATCTGAAATTATTTGATTTGCATAATGACCAGTTATTCAGATTTAAAATCTATAAAACTCCTAGTGAAACAATTTTATTCTCTGATGTCCACCATATCATTTCGGATGGTGAATCCTTAGATAAGTTGTTCACAAATATTTCCAATGCGTATCAGGGAATTGAAATAGAAAAAGAAACAATCGATGGTTACATTAACAGCATAATAGAAAGTGAGAATGAAAACAGTGAAAAATATGAATTATCTAGAGAATTCTTCCATGATAAATTAACTCAAGAAGTTGATTCAACTGTATTGACTCCTAATTTGAATGGTAATTTTAAAGAGGGAATTTTAAAATCAATTTCCAAAAATATAGATTCTGAATTGGTTAATAGGTTTTGCAGTGAAAACAGGATATCCCCTAATGTTTTGTTTATGGCTGTAACCATGCTGAATTTGAATAAGTATACATTCAATGACAAAACATTGATTACAACTATTTTCAATGGAAGGTCAAACTCATCCTACATCAATACACAGGCATTTCTAGTTAAAACACTTCCAATTGTTTCAATCAGTGAGGATAGGACATTATCATTTAAAGAATATTTAAATTCAGTCAATGATGTCTGGTTGGAAACCATTAATCATTCTGATTATTCTTATACTAAGATTTCTGAAGAGTTTGGATTGAAACCTAATGGAAAAACTTATAAAGTTAAATATTTGAATTCACTTGAAGTCAACTATAAAATATCTTTGGATGTTAATGAAACCAAAGACAATCTTGAATTGTTTATCCAGTATAATGACCAGTTGTACAGTGATGATTATATAGAAACATTCTTAAATTGTATTGTTAATGTTATAAATCAATTAATTGAAGCAGATATTGAAAAATTAAGCATTGGTGAAATAGAATTGGGTGAAAGTAAAGAGGCACCTACCTTTGCACCTGTTGATATGCCGATTTTACATAAACGCTTTGAAAAACAAGTGGTCGACAAAGGTGATGAAACTGCTCTTGTTGCAAGTGATGCCACTTTGACTTACAAGCAATTGGATGAAAAAGCAAATGTTATTGCAAATGCTTTAATAGATAAAGGAGTCAAACCGAAAAGTAATGTTTTAGTGATGCTTTCAAGGGACAGTAATTTGATTGCTTCCATTTTGGGTATCCTTAAAGCGGGTTGTGCCTTCATTCCGATTGATCCGGCATATCCTAAAGAGAGAATAAATTATATTTATGAAAACAGTCAGGCGGATTATATTATTGCCAATGAATCCGGAGAGAATTCTTTAGATATTGAAGAACTGCTTAAACAAGGCAATTCAGAAAATCCTAACGTTAATGTTGATCCTGATGATTTGGCATATATGATTTATACTTCAGGTTCAACAGGTAATCCTAAAGGAGTAATGATTTGTCATGAAAATATCTGTAATCAGGCTCAAAATCCTAAATCCACTTATGATAGTTTGCTTTGTATTACAACTATCTCTTTTGACGTGTCTGTTGATGACATATTGACATCTCTTTCAAATGGGTTGAAATTGATATTGGCTGACGATGTTCAAATCAAAAATGTTCCTGAGCTTATTAAATTGATTGATGAAAATAAACCTGAAGTTTTAGAGATTACTCCGTCAAGAATTGGATCTTATCTTGAATTAGATGAATTCTGTAATGTGATTTCTTGTCTAAAATGTATTTTCCTTGGTGGAGAGCAATTCTCAGCAAAAGTTTTTGATGATTTAAGAAAATACTGTGATGCGGTTATTTATAATAGTTATGGTCCAACTGAAACAACAATCACCTCAAACAACAAAGAGATCACTGATGTGCACGATTTGACTGTGGGTCCTCCTTTAACCAATTATGTCACTGATGTTCGTGACATTGATGGAAAATTAGTTCCTAATGGCGTAATGGGTGAATTATACATTGGTGGTACTGGTGTGGGTAAAGGATATTACAACATGCCTGAAAAAACCAAAGAATCATTCTTAACTATCAATGGTATTCCATATTACAGAAGTGGGGACTATGCTATTGGACTTCCAAATGGTGAAATCGACATTAAAGGAAGAATCGACAACCAAATCAAATTAAGAGGATTAAGAATCGAAATTGGTGAAATTGAAACCAATATTGGTCAATATCCAGATATAATGCAAGCTGTTGTTGTAATTAAAGAAATTAACAATGCTGATCATTTATGCGCATATTACACTGCTAATGGTGAAATTGACACTGATGATTTAAAAGAGTTTTTAAAAGACAGGCTTACTAATTATATGGTTCCAACCGTGTTCATGCAGCTAGATGAGATGCCGCAAACACCAAACGGCAAGACAGACCTGAAACAACTGCCTGAACCTCAACTTAAATTGGCTTTGGTGATGCCTGAAACTGAAACGGAAGAAATATTATTTGAAATTGTTTCATCCATTGCAGATGTTGATGAATTTGGTGTTACAGATGACTTATACACTATTGGTTTTACTTCATTGTCATTAATGAAATTAAATTCCATAATCTATGAGCAAATGGGTGCGAATTTAGACATTTCCATATTATTCAATGAGCCAACAGTTAAAAACTTTGCAATAGCAATTGATAATTCATCTGAAAAAGAGGCTAGCATTCAAGAGATTATCGAATCCGCTAAAGACATGGAGTATTTCCCATTGACAGAAAATCAATTGGGTATTTACTATGAGTGTAAGCAAAATCCTGATGTGATTAAGTATACAATGCCTACAACAGTAAGATTTAGTAATGATGTTGATGCAAATAGACTTAAACAAGCAATTATTGATACTATTGAAGCACATCCGTATCTTAAAACAAGAATTGTAAATTATGATGGTGAATTAAAACAGAAAAGATGTGATGATTTAGCAATCAACGATATTGAAATTGTTAAAGTCGATAGCATTGTTGATGAAGACATTGTTAGAAATGATGTCGCCCCAATCGCTATAGAGGACAGTCAATTGTTTAAATTCAAAATATATGAAACTCCTGATGAAGTTGTCTTATTCACAGATTTCCATCATATAATTACTGATGGTGTATCGCAAAACAATTTATTTAGAGATATAGCAGATATCTATGAAAATAGGGAGATATCCGAAGAGATAATTGATGGTTATACCTACAGTATTCTGGAAAAAGATGCCGAAAACAGTGAAACATATCAATCTGCAAAGGCATTTTTTGATGATAAATTAACTCAAGGAATAGAATCCACAGTTCTAACTCCAGATCTTAATGGAAATCCTGATGAAGGCAAAATAAAAAATGTTTCTGATACTATTGATTCAGAATTAATTAATGAGTTCTGTAATGATAATTCTATAAGTAAAAATGCTTTGTTTATCGCAAGTACCATTTTAAATCTAAACAAATTTACATTCAGTGACAAATCATCAATAACAACAATATTCAATGGAAGATCAAGTCCGAGTTATTTCAATACTCAAGGATTTTTGGTAAAAACTGTTCCGTTTATAATAAATAATGAAAACAGGCAGGTGTCTGTCAGAGATTTCATTAACTCCATTGATCAAACTTGGAAAGAAACCTTAAGAAACAGTTCATATCCATATATTAAAATTGCTGAAAAATATCAATTAAAACCTGAATTCTTCTATGCTTATCATGAATTCTTGGGATCAGATGAAATAAAAATAAACAATAAAGAGTACATTCCACAAGAGTTAGCCGGATTTTATATGGTTACAGTTGAATCTAAAATCAATTTGGCTATTTATGATAATGGAGATGAGTTTAATGTTGTCATGGAATATAATGACCAGCTATACAGTGAAGATTATGTCAGGACATTCATACAATCTATGAAGAACATTTTAGTTCAATTCCTTGAAAATGATATTGACAGTTGCAGAATCTGTGACGTAAAACTAAAAGATGATGTGGAATTACATGAATTTGTCGATGTGGAAATTCCATTTATCCATAAACGCTTTGAAAAACAGGTTGATGAAACTCCGGAAAACACAGCATTAGTTGCATGTGATTGTTCATTGACCTATAGTGAACTTAACAAAAAAGCAAATCGTGTTGCTAATGCCCTTATAAACAGAGGAATAAAACCTAACAGTAATGTGTTAGTAATGCTTCCACGGGACAGCAAGCTTATTTCAGCTATTTTGGGTGTTTTAAAAGCAGGATGTGCATTCATACCTATTGATATAAACTACCCTGCTGGAAGGATTAATTATATTTTCGAAAACAGTCAGGCGGATTATTTAATAGCTGATGGCGTGATTGAAAATTCAATCGATATTGGTGAATTGCTCGAAGAAGAGAATACCTCAAATCCTCAAGTGGAAATTAATCCGGATGATTTGGCTTATATGATTTACACTTCAGGTTCTACAGGCAATCCTAAGGGAGTAATGACCAGTCATATGAATATTACAAATCTGTTCTCAAAAAGTGAGGATAGTGTAATTTATAATGCATATTCAAAAATGAAAAAGACCCTTGCTCTTTCAACAGTATCTTTTGATGCATTTTTACTTGATTTCATGCCATTAACCTATGGTTTGGAAATGGTGCTGGCTAATGATAGTGAAATAAAAAATATTAAGGAGTTAGCTGAGTTAGTTAAAAAAGAAAAACCAGATGCACTTACATTTTCCGCACCATCAAGATTTAAACAATATTTGGAATATGAGGAATTCGCCAAAGAAGTACCTAACTTCAAGTATATTGGTGTTGGTGGAGAAATGGTGCCTCAGGACCTAATTTCACGGCTTTTAGAGTATCCTAATTTAGAAGTGTATAATATTTACGGTCCGACTGAAACAACAGTAACATGTAATACTCATAAGCTTACTGCTGCTGAAAATATAACTGTTGGAAAGGCTCTGCACAATTGCATAACTGAAGTTAGGGATATTGACGGAAAATTGGTACCTTGTGGTGTAATGGGCGAATTATACATTGGAGGTAAAGGTGTATCTAGAGGATATTACAATATGGAAGAAAAAACCAAAGAAGTATTCCTATCTATTAATGATATTCCATATTATAGAAGTGGGGACTATGCTATTGAACTTCCAAATGGTGAGTTGGTAATAAAAGGAAGAATTGACAACCAAATTAAATTAAGAGGATTGAGAATAGAACTTGGTGAAATTGAATCCAATATTGCCAAATTCCCAGGTATTAGACAGGTTGTCGTTGTAATTGACAAAATCAATAATGTTGAACATTTATGTGCTTATTTCACATCCGATAAAGAAATAGATATAAATCTATTGAAAAGGTATTTGGGAAATAAATTAACTGAATATATGGTTCCAACCGTATTTATGCCTCTTGATGAGATGCCAATATCTCCAAATGGTAAAACGGATATTAAAAGACTTCCAAAACCAAAATTAAATCTAGATTATGTTGAAGCTGAAAACGAAACTGAAGAAAAATTAGTTGAACTTGTTGCATCCATTGCCAATACAACTAAATTCGGTACAACAGATGATTTATATCAATTGGGTTTCTCTTCTTTAACATTAATGAAATTAAACTCAATGATTTTCAATGAAATGAATGTGAATATTGATGTAACCTCATTGTTTACAAATCCAACAATAAAATCGCTTGCAGATAAAATTGACAATAATATAGAATCTGAAATAGACGTGGATGAAATTATTGAAACTGCAAAAGATATGGAATATTTCCCATTGACTTCAAACCAAATGGGAATTTATTATGAGTGTATGCAAACTGAAAAAATCAAATACACAATGCCTTTTGCAATAAGGTTTGAAAGCAGTATTGATCCTAATAAACTTAGAGATGCTGTTATTAAAACTGTTGATGCACATCCATATCTCAAAACAAGAATTATTAACACGGATGATGGAAAAGTATTGCAAAAAAGATGCGATCATGCTGAAATTGAAGAAATAGAAATTGAAGAAATAGATTCTATTAGTAATGAAGAAATAATGGAAAGAGACATAAAACCAATTCCGTTAGACAATAATCAATTATTTAGATTTAAAATCTATAAAACACCAGCAGAAACAATATTATTCGTCGATTTCCATCATATTATTACTGATGGTGTATCTCAAGGTATTTTCTTTAATGATTTGACCAAAGCATATAACAATGAAGAAATTGAATCTGAAATAATTAACGGATTTGAATACAGTCTGATTGAAGAGAAAACCTCTGTTAGTGAAGTTTCCGAGAAATTCTTCAAAAAACAATTTGGCCAAGACATTGAATCAACAGTTTTAACTCCAAATATGAATGGTAATCCTGATATTGGAAATATTAAACTTGTTTCAGACCAAATAAGTTCTAATTTTGTCAGGCTATTCTGTAAAGACCACTCAATAAGTTCAAATGTTTTATTTATGGCGGCTACACTTTTAAGCCTTAATAAATTTACATTTAGTGATAAGTCATTAATTACAACAATATTCAACGGTAGGGCAAACTCAAATTATTCAAATACTCAGGGAATGTTAGTTAAAACATTGCCTATTATTGTAAATGGCGAAAATCGTGACATGTTAGTTGAAGATTATGTAAAAATAGTTGATAAAGCATGGAAAGATGCATTAATTCATAGCGATTATCCATACACAAAACTTTCAGAAGACTATCAACTAAAACCGGAATTCTTCTATGCATTCCATGAATCCTTAACGAATGATATTGAACTTAATGGTAAAGCTTATGAAGCTATTGACCTTGATGGTACTGTTTCAACTGATTATAAAATAAACATGGATATTTATGATGATGGGGAACTTATTACTCTGTATTTGGAATATAACGACCAAATCTATACTGAAGAGTATGTTAATATGTTCCTGCGTTCAATTAAATATGTATTGTTCCAATTCTTTGTAAACGATATGGATAAGCTAAAAATAAATGATATTGAATTGATGGAAGGGGAAATTCCAGAATTTATTGAAATTGACACTCCAATTTTACATAAACGCTTTGAAAAACAGGTTGTTAAAAAACCAAAAGATGTGGCATTGGTTGCAAGTGATGCTACTTTAACTTATGCGGAGTTGAATGAGAAAAGTAATAGGATTGCAAATGCATTAATCAGGCGAGGTGTAAAGCCTAAAAGCAATGTCCTTATAATGCTTAAAAGGGACAGTAATTTAATTGCTTCCATTTTAGGTGTCCTGAAAGCAGGTTGCGCATATGTTCCTATTGATCCGGAATATCCTCAGGAAAGAATCAACTACATTTATGAAAACAGTCAGGCGGATTATATCATAAGCTATGAGACTTCTGATAATTCCATCGATGTCAATGAACTTCTTGAAGATGGAATTACTGTTAATCCGAATGTTGAAGTTCTTCCAGATGATCTGGCATATATGATTTATACTTCAGGATCAACAGGTAATCCTAAAGGAGTAATGATTAGTCATAAAAACATCTGTAATCAGGCTCAAAACCCTAAATCCACTTATGATAGCTTGCTTTGTATTACAACTATCTCTTTTGACGTGTCTGTTGATGACATATTGACATCTCTTTCAAATGGGTTGAAATTGATATTGGCTGATGATGTTCAAATCAGAAATGTTCCTGAGCTTATTAAATTGATTGATGAGAATAAACCTGAAGTTTTAGAAATTACTCCTTCAAGAATAGGCTCTTATCTTGAATTAGAGGAATTCTGTAATGTGATTTCTTGTCTAAAATGTATTTTCCTTGGTGGAGAGCAATTCTCAGCAAAAGTTTATGAAGATTTAAGAAAATACAGTGATGCAGTTGTTTATAACAGTTATGGTCCAACAGAAACAACAATCACCTCAAACAACAAAGAGGTCACTGATGTAAATGATTTGACTGTAGGCCCTCCTTTAACCAACTATGTCACTGATGTTCGTGACATTGACGGTAAATTGCTTCCTAATGGTGTAATGGGCGAATTATACATTGGAGGTATGAGCGTTGGAAAAGGATATTACAACATGCCTGAAAAAACCAAAGAATCATTTTTAACCATCAATGGCATTCCATATTACAGAAGTGGGGACTATGCTATTGAACTTCCAAATGGTGAAATCGACATTAAAGGAAGAATCGACAACCAAATCAAATTAAGAGGATTAAGAATCGAAATTGGCGAAATTGAAACCAATATTGGTCAATATCCAGATATAAGGCAAGCGGTTGTTGTAATTAGAGAGATTAACAATGTTGATCATTTATGCGCATATTACACTGCCAATTGTGAAATTGACAGTGATGATTTAAAAGAGTTTTTAAAAGACAGGCTTACAAATTATATGATTCCGACCGTGTTCATGCAGTTAGATGAAATGCCGCAAACACCAAACGGAAAAACGGATACTAAGAAACTTCCGGAACCAAAAATGAATTTGAAATATGTGGCACCGAAAACAAAACTTGAACAGGAAATCTGTGCAATATATTCATCCATATTGAATGTAGAAACTGTTGGTGCAGAGGATAATTTCTTTGAAATTGGTGGAACATCACTTATTGCATCAAAATTAATTATTGAATTGCTTAAACAGGGATATACTGTAAGATATGATGATATATTCAAGAAGAAAACTCCTAAAGAACTAGCGAAATTATTGTCTGGAGAAAGCGGTTCCGAAGAGGATGAGTTGAATATAGAAGAGGACATTATCAAAAACTACGATTACAGTGAAATCAACAAACTTCTAGAAGAAAATACCTTAGAAAACTTCTTTGATGGTGAAAACCTGGAATTGGGCAATGTCCTATTGACTGGAGCTACAGGATTTTTAGGAATCCATATCCTATATGAATTCATCAAAAATGAGGAAGGTAAAATCTACTGTATGCTAAGAAAAGGTAAATTTGATTCATGTGAAGAAAGATTAATTGATATGATGGATTATTACTTTGATGAAGATTTAACTGATCTAATCGGGTCACGCATTATCGTTATTGAAGGGGACATAACTGAAATTGATGACTTTAAAAAACTTGAAGACGAACCGATTGATACAATAATAAATTCAGCAGCACTAGTAAAACACTATACTGCTGACGATTATATATTCAGGGTAAATGTCGATGGAGTAATCAATGGACTTAAGTTTGCCCAAACAAGAAATAACATAAAATATGTGCAAATATCAACAATCAGTGTTCTCTCATCATACTCTTTAAATGAAGAGGAATATCCAAATCAGGAATATAATGAAAGAACATTATATTACGGACAGGATTTGGAAAATAAATATGTATGCAGTAAGTTTTTAGCTGAAAGGTCAGTTTTACAGGCGGCGACTAAAGGACTTCCAGTAAAAATAATTAGAGTAGGAAACCTGATGAGCCGTTACTCAGACGGTGTGTTCCAGAAAAACTATGATACAAATGCATTTTTAAATAACATAAAGACCATTAAAAAACTAGGTGCTATGAATCCTATGATGGCTAATGAAAAGGTTGACATGAGTCAAATCGATTATGTTGCAAAAGGAATACTTGCATTATCTAAGACTCCAGAAAAATCCAGAGTATTCCATTGTATGAATAATCATTACATTTCCCATAGGGATATTATCGATGCATTAAATACATACGGTTATGGAATTGCTGAAGTGATTTTCGAAGAATTTAAACAGATTTTCGAACATAACATTAATGAGAATATACAGGGTATTATAACTGCCGATTTTTCAATTGATGACTTTGATGAAGAAGACGATTTCGAGGAGAATGTAGAAATTGAACAGACTGTTGATATTCTTCAATCATTAGGATTTGATTGGCCTAAACCGGATATTAAGTATCTTAAACGATTATTCGATTATTTAAATAAATTCGATTATTTTGAATGAGGGTGAATAGTGTGTCAAATGAAATTATTTCTCATAAATTCCGGGAATTGTTGTTGCCGTCATTGCTTATAGCAATGGCTTTAAACATAGCTTCTGTTGTTGATGCAAGTTTTGTATCAACATATATCGGACACAATGCACAGGCGGCTTTACAGGTATTGGAACCTTTGGTATTGTTAATCACAATATTTGAATGGCTGTTTGGATTGGGAGGTCAAATTTTAGCTTTAAATAAAAAGGCGGAATTTGATGAAGATGGGAGCAACCATTATTTCACAACTTCAATGCTTGCAACAATAGTTCTCTCAATTTTGATTTTATTGGTAAGCTTTTTATTTAAGGATGCCTTAATTAATCTATTGCATCCAACTGCCGGAGCACTACCTTATGTAAACGCATATAGTGTATATTTATTCATTAGTTTCCCAATTGCAACTGTATTGGGGGTTTTATGTCAGTTCATTCGTGTTGATGGACAACCAAATTTTGCTTCAGGGGTAATTATTCTTGTAAATATTATCAATATCATTTTAGATTATTTGTTCCTCGGCATTTTACATATGGGCATTGAAGGAGCATCACTTGCAATGTTGATAGGTTATGTAGTTGGATCAATGTGTATCTTAAAATATCATTTTGATTCAAAAAGAACTTTCAGATTCGTTTTATCCAAATTGAAATTAAGGACTTGGATAACCTCAACAATTGAAATAATTAAAATTGGTCTTCCAGGCGCAAGTATGGGCTTTTTTAATGTATTGTTGATCTATATCATGAATTTAATTGTCAGTGGAGTTTTAGGAGAGCTAGGTTTGGACATATTCAATGTGTGTGTGAGTGCATTGTTGATAATTAGTATTTTAATTATGGGATTTGCCGAAACATTATCTTCCATTGTTCCTATTTATTATGCGCAAAATGATTATTATAACCTGAAGCATATTGTGCGAAAATCAGTTATTATAACATTAGCATGTTCAGTGTTATTCACTGTATTTCTGTTAGTGTATCCTGATGGATTATTAATATTTTTCAAACTTCACCAAATGCCTAATGATTCATTAGTGGAAAATGCGATTAGAATATACTCATTAGCATTCATACCTATGGCATTTTCAACTATGCTGTTGTTTTATTATGAAGGAATTGAAAGAACCGTCGAATCCGGTATCATTACAGTCATTTCAGAATTTCTAGGGCCGTTAATGTTTACATACTTATTGTTCCCTTACATTGGCATCACCAGTGTCTGGTTATCTTTCTCGTTAGGTTTTGTTCTATCTATAGTTGCCGTTGTCATTTATGTAAAACTAGTTGAAAGAAATGACAGCGAATATTATGGCCTGTTTTTCATTAAAAAGGGTTTAATAGAAAAAACTAGGAATTACACTTTAGAAAGCAAAAATGATGTTGTGAAATCTGAAATGTTCAGTCATTTGGAGAGTTTGAATGTGGAAAATTCATCTATTGAAACATTGGATAATATAATAAACACCATTTTTGATTCAAACAATAAAAAAGTGCATGTGGAAATATTATTGATAGACTATGATGATAAAATTACCATCAATATGAAGGATGAGGGAAAAAGGGAAGTATTGAAAGATATTGAAAAATCCTTTTCACAAGATAACATCAAAGTTAGTGAAGTGTTGGGATTTAATAATATTGAATATGAAATTAATAGGAGCTAACTAATTTTCTTTAGCTTCTTTTATTTAATATTTTTAGATTTTTGAAAACAGTTCCCATTGAACTATCTTGGATTCAATAATTCAAGGTAGTTTTTTCATATCTGAAGAGAAAGTTTTCGCCGAATAAATCATAATTCTCCGCACACTAAAAAGAAAAAAATCAGTAGATGTTAATACATCTACCTGACGGTTAGTTTTGCCTTAACAGTTTTTGCTTTGTAGTATTTGCTGCCTTTATATTTTATTACTGCAGTAAATTTGCCTTTTTTGGTCAATTTGGCAATCTTAAAGATTGCTTTTCCCAGATTATTGGTTGTTGCATAATAGGTTTTACCCTTAACCTTTAATGTGATTTTTGTTTTTTTCATTGCCTTGTTTTTATTGGTTTTTAAGATTACCTGATATTTTTTGGTTTTAACTGTTCTTTTAAATGACTTTGCCTTGGCAGTCAGTTTTGGAGTTGCCTTTTTAACAGTGACTTTAACGGATTTTGTTGATTTGATATGATTAGCATCTCCTGCAAATGTGATTTTTGCAGTGTATGATGATTTTGGGGCCAAAGCATTTGTTGTCAATTTGGCTTTCCCGTTTTTATCTGTTGTTATTGTTTTTGCACTTTTGATTTTAACTGATATTTTTGCACGCTTAATAGGAGTTGAAAATTCGTCCTTTAAGGTCACATAGAGATATTTGCCTCCATTATAGACTGTTGTCAGGTCTGAAGCAGAGATTTTTGTTGAGAGTTTATTGATATTTAATGTAATATTGGATGTGACATCAAATTCTGTGGCATTAATGACTGCAGAATATGATCCTGCATCCAATCTAGGTGTCCACTGCTCACCGCTCAGCAAATGGTCTGATAGAATTAAAACATCATTTTCATAAACCTTAACCTCAATGGCACTGTCAGTTATATTAAATCCGCTTTTGGCTGTAAGGTTAAATGTCACTTTATCATCTGAACTATAAACGGAAGTGAAATTGGAAACGTTTAAATCAGGGTAGAGAATTTCTGTGTTAACGAGGGTATCACAATCAGTTTTGAAAATACAGCTGTCTGCCAATCCATCAGAGATGGCACCACCCTCAGGCGCTGAATTATTTTTGAAAATGCAGTTGACAGCTGACAATTCACTGCTGGCACCTCCCCAGGAGGATGCATAGTTTGTCTCAAATGTACACTTTATGGCAGAACCGATATTAATGGCACCACCGTACATTGCAGTATTGCCCTTAAAAGTACAGTTTATAGCAGAAATTCCATTCATGGCTCCTCCACAGGCATCTGCCACATTATCAGTGAAGATAGAGTTTATGGTATAACCTCCGCATATGGCCCCACCACTTGAAGATGCATAGTTTGAGGCGAAAGTACAGTTTATAGCACTGCCTGAATATAGGGCTCCTCCGTAGCTGGCATGATTATTTTTGAATGTGCAGTTTATTGATGTGGAGTTTCCCCAAACGGCACCGCCGTCACCAAATACATTGGAATTTATAAAAACAATATCTCTGAATACAACATTACTTGCCAGAACTTTAAAAATACGAACAGAATTTTCACCATCCAAAGTAAATCCGTTGCCGTAGATAGTTAAATTATGGTCAATGACAATCCCATCTTTAAAACTGGCATCGGTTATGAAAAAGTAATTGTAACTTTTATTCAGATAGATTACTGATTCATTAGTGCTGATAAGATCATATAAATCAGAAAAGGAGCTTAAGCTTTGTCTGTCAAAGAATGTGACATTACTGGTGTCATTAACTGTGTTGTTGGCGAATCTGGAGTCAGTTGAAACCTTGGCATTGGAGACAGCTCCGCCAACATCTGCTGTATTGTGGTTGAATGTTGAGTTGACTGCCATGATTTTAGACATTGCACCCCCATTGGCTGCAGAGTTATATTCAAACAAACAATCAGCCACACCGGAATCATAAACAGCCCCGCCTTCTTTTTTGGCATGATTATTTGTTAAATTCGAACTGAGAACAACGCCTCCACAGATTGCTCCACCATTTTCAGTGGCATAGTTTGCGTAAAACAGACAGTCTGATGCATTGATTTTGTAGCCCGCTCCACCATTGGTGGCAGAATTGTTTTTGAAGATGCAGTTAATTGAGGTTTTACCCTCAGCATAAATTGCTCCACCTTCATTTGCATTATTGCTGATGAATATACAGTCCCTGGTGGAACTTCCATAGATTGCACCGCCCCATTCTTCGGCAAAGTTGGAAGTGAAGGTACAATTTACAACAGAGGCTTTTGCCCCATAGATTGCACCGCCGTTAAATGCAGAATTATTTTTAAAATTGCAGTTCTCAAATGAACTGCTTGATACATATGCTGCTCCGCCATTAACTTCAGCCCAATTGTCTTTAAAGCTACAGTTGATATAATTTCCGTAAGCGGAAGCGCCACCAGTAGAGGCGTGATTGTCGTTGAAACTGCAGTTTATGCAGGAACATCCGTGAGTTGCAGCTCCCCAATTAGCTGAATTGTTTGTGAATATGCAGTTTATTGCTGTAGTTTCACCGTAGATAGCTCCACCATCATTTGCATGATTATTTTTGAAAATACAGTCAATTACAGTTGCTTTTCCCTTAATTGCTCCACCTTCATACATATTCTTTCCATTGACAAAAACTATGTCTTTAAAAACAACACTGCCGATATTGTCATACACAAGAAAGATACGGGCATTGCCTCCTGCGTCAATTGTTGAACCGTTACCGTAAATTGTCATGGCACGCTTTATATAGATTCCATTTTTTAAACCTGAATCTGAATCATTGTTGAATATATAATCGTCATCCAGATAGATTTCAGAACCTGTGGCATTATTTATCTTTGTATACAGATCCGAAAATGTTTTAGGATTTTTTGAAATTGAATCTGTGTATTTTACACATGTAACATCCTCCGTATTGTCCATGGCATCCGTTGTATTGTCCGCAGCACATGATGTGGAAACGGCCAAAAGAAAGACAATAACTATTGATAAAATCATCACTTTTTGGTTAGAAATAATTCTGCTTTTTACCATAATTCATATTATATTGTGATTTAATATATTTTTTTTGAAAAAATAATTTAAAAGATAAATATTTTTTACATTTTCTGGAAAAATTTAAATTATTTAAAATTATCGTGTTCACAAATCTGCTTTTGTTCTGCCTATGTAAGGTGGGATATTGCAAGCATATGATATATTTTATTAAATTGTCGAATAATTTTTAAATTTTTTAAATTTTTTATTTTTTTTATTAATTATATTTTTCAATATTATAATTTTAAAAACTTCTTGTGTTATTTTGTTTTATTTTAATATTTTTTTTAATTTTATCCAACCAATTTAAAATCACGATTTTTTTTTTTAAAAAATATTCAATAATTTTAAATAAATTTATTAATTTAGTCAAATTTGTTTACTTTAAAAATTATAAATTAAATAATGTTTAAATTTAAATCAAAGAATTTAAATATAATGCACAAAAAATTATTTATCATATAATATTTAATGGAACTGATATTATGACGGAAAAGAAAATTAAAACATTAACTGCCGAAGAAGTATCTAATGAATACACCGTTGCAGAACTAAGATCTATTTTAAAAGAAAATGATTTAAGTACTTCAGGCAAAAAGAAAGATTTGGTTGAAAGAGTTTTACCTATCTTAAATGAAGATTCAGCTGAGCCATCCAGTGACGATAGTGAAGCTGAAAAAGTAGATTTGTCTCCTCTAGTTGCTGAAGATCCGGTAACTTCTGCACTAAGTAATTATGGTATTAATTATGATGAATTGGCTATTAAAGACAAAATCTCCAAGGGAGAGGATACCACTTTAAATATTGAGGGTTTCACTCAAAACGGTTTGAGCATGTCTGATTCCACTATGTCTATTGTAGCTGCTTCAGATTCTTCAAATGTCGATTTGAAAATGAACATTCCTGAAGTTTCCTACTCAGACTATGAAAGTACAGTATTCACATTCAAAGACCTTGATTTATCTATTTTGCCAAGTTCAGATCCACAAAGCCTTGAGTTTTCAGCATTTCTGGATAGTTTGGAGATAATAACTGAAAGGGATTATGTAAATTTGAAAGATCTTGATTTGATTTTCAAAGCTTTTCCTGATGAAAACGGCATAGCTGTAGATATTGGCATAAACAGCTTTTTATATCCTAACTTTAATAATGGAACTTTCAACTTTAAGGACCTTGATTTCAGTATGTCAATAGGTGCCGACGGACAAAAACTAAATATATCAATAAACTTGCCTTCATTAAATCTCATAAGCAAAGACTATAAGGTAAATGTGTCCGATTTAAATCTGGATATTGTATTGGCTGATTTAAATTTATCAGATCTTGACATATCCATATCCATGGCTGATTTCAAATACACAAACTTTGATGATGTTAATGTTAATATGGATAATGTAAATGTATCCCTTGTTCCTGTTGTCAATGCAAATAGTTTTGATGTAGTTATCGGTATGGATAGTTTTGATTTCACGGGTACAAGTTTCGATGAATTGTTCCCAATGTTAAATGTCGATACTGCAACCTTTAAAAACGCCACTGCTGCTGATGAATTCCCTGTTAATCTGATTGGTCATATATCTCCGTTAGATGTTTATCAAATGGACTTATTAGCCATTGGTGCTCTTTTAAGTTCTGGATTTGACATGGATACCTACATGAGAAACATGTCTAGCTTATATAGCGGCTCTTTCATCGGTGCCGATGAAATTTCCAGTGCAACAATATCAGATTTAGCCTTTGGTATAGCTGACATATTTAAAAACTTTGATTATTCAACTTTGGATGGAATTGTGCTTAATTTATCAGGATTGGTTGAATCAGCAGGTATTGATTTTGCTGAATTCGGTATTGACATGTCAGATTATGATTTGTCTGCAATCAGCGTGCCGGAATTTATTGACGCCCTTAAAGATTCTGTCTTTAGCCTGCCTGCAGTTACATCTGTTTTAAATATATTAACAATGGACTTTGGAAATCTTGACCTGTCCAGTATTTTAATTAAACTTGATTTGGAAAAAATCGACTTTTCTGATTTATTAGCCAGTCTTAATTTAACCAACGAGGATATGATTGGCATTTTGGATATGCTCGAAAATTCAGACCTTGATTTAGGAAAAATATTTGAAAACTTCGATTATTCAATTTTAGATACAATTGTGCTTGATTTATCCGGTGTGGTTGATTCATTAGGCATTGATGTTGCTGCTTTAGGCATCGGCTTAGAAGACCTTGATTTATCTGCAATTAAATTGTCAGAAATTATGGGTATCCTGAATAATTTCGAGTTTGACATGTCTACTATTTCTGCATTGCTGAAATTATTAGATATTGATGTGGATGAACTTGATTTAGATGGTTTAATAAAAAGTTTTGATGCTGAAAACTTTGACATATCTGCCTTATTAGCAAGTCTTAATATATCCCTTGATGATCTTTCCGCCATTATTGATATGTTCAATAATTCAGACCTTGACTTTGAAAAAATATTTGAAAACTTTGATTATTCCTGTCTGGATGCAATTGAACTTAATTTATCTGGATTGGTTGATTCATTAGGCATTGATTTGGCTGCTTTAGGTATTGACCTGTCCGATTATGATTTATCTGCAATCAAAATTTCAGAAATTATGGGTATTTTCGATAATTTCGAGTTTGACATGTCTACTATTTCTGCATTGCTGAAATTATTAGGTATTGATGTGGAAAAACTTGATTTCGAAGGTTTAATTGCCAGTTTTGATGCTGAAAACTTTGACATGTCCAGTTTATTGGCCAGTCTTAACTTAGAGGAATTGGATATTGAAAGCATTACAGCTATGTTTGAAAATTCAGACATTGACTGGGAAAAAATGTTTGAAAACTGCGATTATTCAAGTATGGATGGTCTGGTGCTTGATTTATCCGGATTGATTGAATCAGCAGGTATTGACTTGGCCCAATTCGGTATTGATGAGTCAGAGTATGACTTCTCTGCAATTAGCGTACCAGATCTTGTCGGTATCTTTAATAATCCTGATTATGACATGTCCGAATTTGACTTATCCAGTATTGACATTGGCGGACTTGATGTGTCCAGTTTAGTTGCCAGTTTTGATGCTGAAAACTTTGACGTATCTCCTTTATTAGCTAGTCTTAATATATCAAGTGAAGATCTTTCTGCAATTATCGAAATGTTCAATAATCCAGAACTTGATTTAGCTGCTATGTTTGAAAACGTTGATTATTCCTGTTTAGGTGCAATTGAACTTAATTTAACTGGTTTAATTGATTCATTAGGTATTGATTTAGCTGATTTAGGTATTGACCTGTCTGATTATGATTTATCTGCAATCAAATTGTCAGACCTTATTGACATCTTTAATAATTGCGAATTTGACATGTCCACACTTGCAGCTTTGTTAAAATTAGTAGGCATTGACGTAGATGACCTTGACTTGGAAGGTTTAATAGCCAGTTTTGATGTTGAAAACATTGACCTATCTGCTATTTTGGCCAGTCTTAATTTATCCAGCGATGATCTTTCAAAAATTTTAGAAATATTCACTAATCTTGATTTAGATGCCATATTTAGAAACTTTGATTATTCCTGTTTCGGTGCAATTGTGCTTGATTTATCCGGATTGATTGATTCATTAGGCATTGATTTGGCTGCTTTAGGTATTGACCTGTCAGATTATGACGTGTCTGCAATCACATTGTCCGATCTTATGGACATTTTCGGTAATTTTGACTTTGACATGTCTACTCTTGCAGTCCTGTTAAAATTAGTCGGCCTTGACCTAGATGACATTGATTTGGAAGGATTAATAAAAGGTATTGACTTTGAAAATATTGACATGGATGCTTTATTGTCCAGTTTCAATTTATCCATGGATGACCTTGCTGCATTTTCAGAGATGTTCGAAAATCCAGACTTTGATTTAGCTGCTATGCTTGAAAACTTAGATTATTCCTGTTTGGATGCAGTTGTGCTTGATTTATCTGGAGTGATGGATTCAGTAGATATTGATTTTGATAGTTTGGATATTAATTTGAAAGGTTATGACCTCTCTGAAATTAGATTGTCCGATGTTATTGACATCTTACGTAATTCTGAATTTGTCATGACTGTCGCTAATGCTTTGTTAAAAGTATGCAATATTGACTGGGATGAACTTGATATGTCCGGACTAATAGTTAAATTTGATGTAGATGAACTTGATATGTCTGCTTTATTAACTAGTCTAGATTTACCTGTGGATATTGAAGGTATTTTATCCATGTTCGAAATGTACGGTTTTGATTTATCAGAATTCCTGAATCAATTCTTAGGAATGTTCATGGAAAGTGCCGCTCCTGAAATTGCTGGTGCTTCTGATGATGAATAGTTGTCTTGAAGAACATTAAATATCTGTATAATTCAATGCAGTAAATGAATATCAAAAAGTATAAGAAAAATAGTAGTGGAATAATTTTCACTATTATTAATTATTTTTTTTTAAAAAATCAAATTTAAACTCATTTTAAATCAAATTTACAAGGTTGTTGATGTAAATTAATTTCAAAAGCTAAACTATTTTTATAAAAAAATTTTTGAAGTTTGCATTAAAATTTCAATCGAAGATGATATTGATAATCTTAAAAAATAAAAAGAAACAACAGAAGAAATTCAATAGCTTATTTTTTTTCTTCTATTGCAATTGACAGAATATTGTTTGTAGGATTTTGTTAAATTAATTAACAAACATTATTTTGCTTTATATGTGTCTGCAACTTTTTTGAGGGTGTCTAAATTATCGGATTGAAGTGAAACTAATTTGGATCCGTCGTGGTAAACTAACATGTAGTCGCAATATGGGCCTTTATCTGGAAGTTTGGATAAATCTCCGATAGACCAATTACCATAACTCTGATTGGTTAAATTACTTGTATTTTGAGCTATGACACGTATATAATCCTCTGCTGAATTAACTACTGCTGAACCAGTTAATACGTCCACTTGTTTTAAATCAGTTGAATTGGAAGTTACATTGAATGAATTAACAGTCAAACCTGTTTTTTCAATGGTAGCGTTTGCAACCTGAGTGTCTGCAGGCAATGATAATGTAAAGTTATCAAATTCTATGGTCTTATTAACTGGTGCTGATGTATTTCCACCACTTAAAAAGTCTAAAAAGCCGGCACTTGCTACATTTAAGCAGGAAAGTACAGCCAAAGTAATTAATAGTATAATGGCTATTTTTTTAAAGTTCATTTTTTCTCCTCATATTCAATATGTTTCAAATAATATGATGATTGTTGTTAAAAATATATTTCATTTAAATCATAGAAAATAAAAAAATTTTCATTAAATTTGTAAAAATTTAAATCATATTTATTTATTTTGAATATTTTTAAACAGAAAATCTATCATATGATGATAGTTTATTGGAATTTAAATATATAGTTTGCTATTAATATGGAAAAATATGCCTTGGATGATGGTATAAAATATAAATTTTGATGTTGCGGATAATGAAATGTCTATTTTCTTTAGACTTTTTTATCATTAATGTTCACTTTGGTGTTTATTCATATCCCGTGTGGGAAGATTATCATGTAAATTAATTTTTTCATATTCATGCTAAATTTTGCTATAATTAGTTCAAAATTTCGATAGATTATTAAATAACTTGCTATAAATATATTATTGAGATATAATTTTTCCTAAATTATTCATTTGAGTTATTGAAATTAAAACACCTTCGATAATGTGAAGCTCAATTTATTGGATTTGTGGAAAAGTCCGTGCAAATATAATAACTTCGGACAACCGGATTCTCGGAGAATTTTATGAGATTATGGGAATTTAAAAAAGGGTAGGTAAAAGCATGAGAGACATTGAGGAACTTAAAAAGACACCCGGATTATCATTGAAAAGTTATTTGATAATGTTTATTGCAAACATAATAGGATTGTATCTGATTAGCTTCGGATTGGATTTTACCGTTGACAATCTTAATCGTGTTATACTATTCATATTTTTCATCAGTATTTTCAATATATTATTCTGGCCACTTTTAACAAAGATGTTAATGCCGTTTTTTGTTTGGACTTTTGGAATAGCAGGTCTTCTTTTAAATGGAGGCCTATTTGCAATTTTCGGACCATATTTTGGTTTAAACATTACAGGATGGGGAATAATTCTAGCACCATTGACTATATCATTAATTACAATAATCCTGTCAACTATATTTACAATGGATGATGACGGCGCATATTTCCAATCTGTTTTAAGAGAAGCTCAAAGGAAAAGAAAAGGGGACATTAAGGATTACCCTGGATTGATAATCGTTGAAATAGACGGTCTTGCTTATGATGTTTTATGTGAAGCTATTGAAAATGGTCATATGCCGACTGTCAAATCAATGATGGATAGCAAAACCCATACCCTTAAAAAATGGGAAACAGATCTCTCTTCACAGACCGGAGCCAGCCAGGCCGGAATCCTCCATGGAAATAACGAAGATATCACTGCTTTTAGATGGGTTGAAAAAGAAAATGACAATCAGATAATGCAATGTTCCGGTGTTACAAAAGTAAAAATACTTGAAGAAAGGATATCTGACGGAAACGGATTGCTTGTGGATGATGGGGCGAGCAGATCAAATCTATTTTCAGGAGATACAGACAATGTAATATTCACTTTCAGTAAAATAACTGATCTGAAAAAACTATATAACGGCGCATGGTTTTCCATTTTTTCAAATCCCAACGATTTTGCACGTATAGTCGTGTTGGTCTTTGAGGATATTGTTCGTGAAATTATTTCTCAATTCAAACATAAAATATTAAACATCAGACCAAGAATTTCACGGGGAATCACATATATTCCTACAAGAGCAGGGACAAATGTATTCATGAGGGAAATCAACACTGAAACGCTAATTGGTGACATGATGGTTGGAGATATTGATGTTGCATATTCCACATATTTGGGTTATGATGAAATCGCCCACCATTCAGGAGTCAGAGATGATGATGCATGGTTTGCCCTTAGAGGAATGGACAGACAGATAAAACGTTTGTTTGAAGGAAACAAATATTCTCCAAGGGAATATCAGTTCGTGATACAGTCTGACCATGGCCAAACCAACGGTGCAACATTCAAGCAAAGATATGGACAGTCATTTGAAGATTTTATCAAATCCCTGCTTCCTCAGGACATGGACTTATATGCAAACATGTCTTCAAACGAAGACCATTTTGCGGAGGTATACATTCCTTTTTCAGATAAAATTGACTACATTAAAAACAGAGGCAAGGAAGATGAAGAAAAAGTGCTGTCAGAATCTGAAATTATTGTTCTTGCTTCCGGAAATCTTGCAATGATTTATCTAACTCAATGGAATCATAGACTGACCTATGAGGAAATCAATGAAATGTTCCCAGAGCTGATTCATGAAATCGTCAGCAATGAATACATTGGATTTATTTTAGTCAGATCATCTCAAAAAGGAGACATGGCAATAGGTAAAAATGGAATATACTATCTCGATAGTGATGAAATTGAAGGGGAAAATCCTCTTGAAGGCTTTGGAGATAATATTGCTCATCATTTAAAAAGAAACAGTTCTTTCAAATACACTCCGGACATTTTAGTCAACAGCTTTTATGATGCTGAAAATGATGAGGTTTGTGCTTTTGAAGAGCTTGTTGGAAGCCATGGTGGAGTTGGGGGAAGCCAGTCAGAACCGTTTATTTTATATCCTTCAGATTGGAATGTTCCTGATGAGGAAATAGTAGGTGCGGAAAACATCTACAGGGTATTGAAAACAAATTTAGCCAATATTAAAGAAAACGCTAAAACCGATAAGTGATGTAAAAACTTATGGATATTTCATGTATAAGATAAATGAATCTTATACATTCTTTTTTAGTTAATCACACTAATCAAATTTATATATAGTCTTAACTTATAATTTTAGGTGATACAAATGTCTTTCATTAAAAAAATCGGTTTGATAATTGCATTGAGTTTGATTGCTTGTGCTGCAGTCAGCGGAGATGATAGTATTAATGATACAGTTAAGGTCAAAATCAAAGATAATGTATTTGATGTTAAACTGGAAAATAATTCTGCCACACGGGAATTGATTAAAGCACTGGAAAAGGGTAACGTCACAGTTAATGCAACTGAGTACGGTGGTTTTGAAAAAGTGGGGGATTTGGGCTTTTCACTTCCAACAAATGATGAAAAGGTTGATACCAATCCTGGAGATATTGTACTATATCAGGGAGACAAAGTATCCTTGTTTTACGGTTCTCATACATGGAGCTATACAAAATTAGGCAAAATAGTTAACACAGACTCAGATAAGCTAAAAGAGGTCCTCGGATCCGGTGATGTTACACTGGAATTTTCTTTAAAATAATCGTTTATTTCATATTATTGGCAGATGGTTTAAAGTTTGGTATTTTCAGGTGATTTTTTCTTGTAGAATATTGTGGAGAATACTAAAACTAGTATGACAAGTGTCATATCAACCATTAGTTCAAATGGTGTGGCATTCATGAACAGATCAATTATTCCAATCAACCAGATGATTATCAAAAATACAGGAAGAATATATTTGATGATTGTTGTCCATATAGCACCAATATGGATTCTTGATTTTTCATTTAAAACCGGAATGACCTTTTCGGCGCCATAATACCAACCGAATATTACGCATTGGGCTGCGATTAAAAGCAAAATTCCGAACGTGTTAACAAAGCCGTCTACAATTCCGACAAGATAACTGCTTATTCCACATGTGAAAATCAGTGAACACAAACATCCGATAATGCTTAAAATTGTTACCAGTTTTTTACGACTCATATTTGATTTTGATGAAATTGAAGCTATTATCGGTTCAAAAAATGCGAATGCTGAACTTATTCCGGCAAATAACACTGCTAAAAAGAATAACGGTGCAAGAATGTGTCCTGCAAATCCCATCAGGCTGAATATTTTTGGAAATACTACGAATATTAATCCTGTTCCCTCACTGACTAATTCGACCAGTGGAGTTCCTGATGTTGCGGACATATAACCGAGGATTGAGAATACTCCGAAAGCGGTAAATATTTCAAAACTGGAGTTTGATGCAACAACAAGGAATACATTATCTGTCAAACCCTTATTGTCTGCCAGGTATGTTGCATAGGTCAGTGCCAAAGCTTCACCTATTCCCAGGGAGAAAATGATTTGTGAAAATGCGACAATCCATATGTTAATGTCCCATAAAAGATTCCAATTTGGGTTTATTAAAGCATTGATTCCTATACCTGCCCCTGGCAGGGTTAATGCAAAAATAACGATGATTGCCATTATGATAAATACTGTAGGTATTAAAATCTTTGAAGCGAGTCCAATTCCCTTATCAATTGACCTGTGGGATATAAACCACAGAATAATCCATGAAACGACCACTCCAACTCCCACGGGAATGAAGAAATTGCCTATTTTTGAGAGATTTTCGCCTCCTCCAACATTATGGACAAAATATGCTGCAGTATCAGTTCCCCAGCTAAAGGTTAAGCTTTTAACCATATAGAATAGATCCCAGCTGATTATGACCATATAATATATCAGCACAATGGATATTGAGAAAATAAGAACCCATGCGAGGTATTCAAATTTGGGGTTAATCGATTTAAAAATCTCAGTAAACGATTTTTTAAATGAAAATCCAATACCGTACTCTAATATTAGAAATGGAATTCCCATAATGGCTATTGCAACAGCATAAGGGAGGAAAAAAGCTCCTCCTCCGTTGGAATATACTACATAACTGAATCTCCAGATGTTTCCAAGGCCGATTGCAACTCCAATCATTGCAAAAATAAAAGTCAGTGTCGAATCCCATTGTGCATTTTCACTCATAAATTAATATTTATTATTATTTGTATTAAAAGATATTGAACGATGATTAATTTTAAATATATTGAAAATATATTTGGATATAATATTATTATACATAAAATTTTAATTTAAACTATTTTTGGTGATTTTTATGAAAATAGCTATTAGATACTACACTAAAACAGGAAATACAAAAAAACTTGCTGAAGCTATCAGCCAGGTTGTTGGTGCTGAAGCAAAGACAGTTGATGAACCGCTCAGTGAAGACGTAGACATTCTATTTTTGGGAAGTGCAGTATATGCTGCCGGTATCGATGAAAAGGTTAAGGAATTCATTAAAAGCATTGATGTCAATGTTGGTGAAGTCGTAAATTTCTCATCCGCCGCCCTGATTGAATCCACTTACAAACAGGTAAAAAAGGAAGTTGAAGCTAAAGGATTGAAAATGAGCGAAATGGAATTCCACTGCAGAGGTGCATTTAAGTTTGTCCACAGAGGAAGGCCAAACGATGAAGATTTAAGGAATGCACAGGAATTTGCAAAAGCAATAATAGCTTAATTTTGCTTATTAGTTTCATGAAAATAAGGGGAGATTTAAACAAATCTCTTTTTTAAAGTTTTTTCACTTTCAAATCCTTACGCGGTGCAATCCTTTTGTATTTAACGTCAGGATATCCGATTACCATACATGTAACCACATCATATCCCTTTTCAAGCTCAAGTAGCTTTTTAAGCTTGCGGCTCATTTTGCTGCAGGCTACAAAAAATCCACTGTATAAAACTCCAAGTCCAAGGCTTTCAGCCATAATCTCCATGTATGAACTAGCAAGACCTCCATCAACTGTACTCTTGCTTGCAACAACTATCACTAATGGCGCTCCCTTAAAAAAGAAATTATCGTCTATTTCTATTCTTTTTAGATAGCTTGCAAATGCAGACCCGAATTTTTTGCCTTTTCTAAACAGGCCTAAACATATCTCTTCAGCTTCTCTCTGCTTTGATCCGAGTATTGTGTATGATACCATCTGTCTGTTTGCTCCTGTAGGAGAATAGCGCCCGGCTTCCAGGATTTTTTCTATCTTTTCATCTTCAACGGGGTCTGGTTTAAACTGTCTGATTGTACGTCTGCTTTTCATTGCATTGAGCAATGTTTCTGGGTTGATTTCACTCATCAGTACAACTTCTTCATCAGCAGAATCATAATTGGTCATGGTTATGGCGCCCTGCGGGCATATCGCATAGCAGTGTCCGCATTCCATACATCCTTGCTGGTTAGTTTGAATTTTTTCATCTTCTAAAAAGAGGTAGGAGTTTGGACAGTCATCAATACACTTTGAACAGACAATACATTTGTCTCCATCAATATCAATTGGATTCATATTTTTCACCTTGTAAATGTAAATATTGACTTTGTTGGTTATAAATGGTTGTGTAATGGATTTTTAACCTAGATTAAGCTAATTTTATTTATCTTTTTTTTACTAAACCAATAAAGATATATATTTTCAAATATAAAATTTAGTCATACCTAAAGGTGATGATATGGATTTGATAGAAAAGCTGGAGCCCGTAATAATCTTTTCAGCGGTCATTATCGGATTGCTTTTCAGCAATATTGGGATTATAGCTGATAACACTGAGTATCTGATAAACATATTCCTGTGTCTAATGCTTTACGGATTGTTTTTGGAAGTTCCATTAAATGAGCTGAAAGACAGCTTTAAAAATGTTAAATTCACATCAACAAGCTTGATAATCAACTTTTTGTGGACTCCATTATTCGGATATTTTGTAGGTTCATTATTTTTGTGGGGAAATGTCGATGTATTGATTGGTTTTTTCATGCTGATACTGACTCCATGCACAGATTGGTATTTGGTGTTTACAAAAATGGCAAAGGGTGATTTGACATTAAGCTTATCAATCCTTCCGATAAATCTGATATTGCAGATAATATTGCTTCCTGTTTATTTGGTTGTGTTTTTTTCAACTGCAAATTCTATGGATTATTCACAACTGGCATATTCACTTGTCATTGTCATTCCATTCGTTGCAGCACAGCTTACTAAATTGGTAATGAACAATGTTTTGAAACAAAAGGCGGGCGAACTAATGGGAAGTTTGCAGATATGGTTATTGTCCCTTGCGGTATTTTGCATCTTTGCAAGCCAGGGTGAATTACTGTTTGAAAATTTAAACTCCATTGCAGTTTTATTTGTTCCGTTAATCATATTTTTCTTGGTCAATACTGCTATCGATTTGCTGGTGTCTGAAAAGATCAATTTCACATATTCTGAATATGCAAGTTTGACAATGACAACATTGGCCCGTAACTCTCCGTTGGCACTTGCAATTGCTATTAATTCCTTTCCGGGTCATGAACTAATTTCAATAGCTCTTGTAATCGGGCCCCTGATAGAATTGCCTGTATTGTATATTGTATCCAGATTCTGTTTGAAGATAATGGATTCAGATTCATTCTTTAACTAAATTTTTTAATCACAATTCCCGCCATTTCTCAATGTGTTGCAGCCTATCGAATAATCAATGAAACTCTCAAATAAATTGAATGTATTGTAATTAGACACGATTTGTTGATATGTGTTTTACATTAACGGAAGGCTTTGTAAAAACCAATTAGATTTTCAAATCTGCATATACATCAACTACTTTTCAAAAGCAGTTTTCAACAACATATTCTCATCGTTAATGTTAATTAAGTTCTTTGAGGGATTATGTTTCGTTTTTTCAAAAATGTAGGCATGCCTAAATTTTAAAATTCAAATGAAATATCAATAATTTAAATAACATAAAAAGAAGATATAAATATATAAAAAATCTAATTTTTTTAAAAAAAATAGATAATTCAAAGGATTTCATAATCTTTTCTCAAGTAATTTTAATTAAAGTTTGGTTGTGGTGGCGTAGTAATGGAGAAATTAATTGTCGGTTTGGCAGGAAATCCAAATGTTGGTAAAACAACTGTTTTCAATTCATTAACAGGCATGCATCAACATGTTGGAAACTGGCCGGGAAAAACAGTTGAACAAGCAAAGGGCCATTTTATACTTGGGGAATATGAGTATGACATTGTTGATTTGCCGGGAAACTATGCATTAACGGCACGTTCAATTGAAGAGATTGTATCAAGGGATTTCATAGTCGACGATGATTCAGATGTAATCATAAATGTGGTTGATGCAGCTAATTTGGAGCGTAACTTATATCTGACAGTTCAGATGATGGAACTCGGAGCAGATCTTGTTCTGGCACTAAACATGAATGATTATGCAAAGAAAAAAGGCCATATAATTAACATAGATTTGATGAGTAAGCTATTGGGCTTTCCTGTAATCAATATCAATGCTAAAACTGGTGAAGGTATAGATGAATTATTTAATGCTGTTGAGAAACAGGCGAAAAATCCGATTGACACCAGTGAAAAATTGAATTATGGAGCTGAATTAAAAGAACATTTGAAAGATATAAGGGTATTGATTGAAAAAGATGAAAATCTTCTGGATGTGCCTGCATTCTGGACAGCAATCAAATTACTTGAAAAGGACTCAATCATTATTCAGAAAGTTCAAAAATCACCTGAAAGCTCATCAATTTTCAGGGAATCCGATAAGGTATCAAAACACCTTTATGATATTTTTGGTGAAAGTGCGGAGGAGGTCATTGCCTCTGCAAGATATGCATTCATCGACGGGCTGATGGCTGAAGCTGTTGAAAGGCCTCCTGTTGAAAATGAAACAGTTAGTGATAAAATAGATAACATCATAACAAACAGGTTGTTAGCCATTCCAATTTTCCTTTTGGCAATGTATGTGATGTTTCAGGTGACATATACTGTGGGATCTCCATTCCAAGTGTTGATTGGGGATGCTTTTGGAATGCTTTCAAATTTTTTGGCAGCCCACATTCCAAATGTGTATTTGGCATCATTCATATGTGATGCGGTTATTGGGGGTGTAGGAGGAGTTATTTCTTTCGTACCGATAATTGTTATGATCTTTTTATTTTTAAGTATCATGGAGGATTGTGGATATCTGGCAAGGGCAGCGTTTACCATGGACATATTTATGCATAAGTTGGTCGGTCTTCATGGTAAGGCATTCATTCCAATGATTTTAGGATTTGGTTGTGGTGTGCCTGCTATTATGGCAACAAGGACACTTGAAAACGAAAATGATCGTAAACTTGCTATGATGCTTGTGCCGTTCATGTCCTGTACTGCAAGGCTGCCGATTTATGCGATTTTTATCGCGGCATTTTTCGAGGAGCATCATGGCCTTGTATTGCTTTCGATATATATTTTAGGAATCCTTGTGGCGCTTGTTGTAGCAGCAATTCTTAAAAGGTTATTATTCAAGGGATTGTCCACTCCTTTTGTGATGGAACTTCCCTCATATAAAATTCCTTCATTGAAAGGGGTATTGCTGCATACCTGGGAAAAGGTTAAAGGATTCATAAGAAAAGCGGGAACCGTAATTCTTGGATGTTCCATCGCGCTATGGGCCTTAAGCATCTTCCCGTTAGGGGTCAAATACGGATCACCCGACAGTATATTGGGTATGATTGGCAGTTTTCTAGCTCCAATTTTTGCCCCATTAGGATTCGGTACATGGCAGGCGGCTGTATCTCTTATTGCAGGTTTGGCCGCTAAGGAGGTTATTGTATCCACCTTCGGTACTCTTGGAGGCATGGATGCTGATGATGAAAGCGGCATAACCCATTTGATACATGATACATTCACTCCATTGTCAGCGTATTCATTCATGGCATTCACTTTACTCTATACTCCGTGTTTCGGTACTATCGGTGCCATTAAACAGGAAACTCAAGGTTTTAAATGGGCTTTGTTCATGTGTGCAATTACCATTACAACCGCATATGTTGTTTCATTTTTAATTTATAACATAGGTCTTTTAGCCGGATTTGGATGATTCAGCGTTTAACTTATTTTTGAAAAACATTTCATATAATGCATAATAGTGCTGATGGCTTTGAAGGGGTAAAATCTGAGGTTGATATGAAAAAAGTAGTGAAATATTGAAAAAGACTTTTCACTAGAAATCATTAAATCTGTGAAGTGTCGGCTTTTCAATATTAAGTTTTTTTTTTGATTCTGTAACTTATTCGATATTTAAGATTTTATCAAAACCGGACATTACGAGAATCTCTCTTATGGTGTCGTTGACTTTAATGACTGATGGAATGTTTTCAGGTTTTAATTTTTTTTCAGTAGCAATTAAAACTCTTAAACCTGCACTTGAAATGTATTGCAATTCAGTAAAATCTATTATCAATGAATCGAATTTGCCCATTTCATCCATTATTTCATTTTCAAAGTCAGGAGCTGTAGTTGTGTCAATCTTGTCTTTGACAGTTATTGTCAATTCCTTTTCATTATATTCTTTTGTTATATCCATGGTAATCCCTAATTTTTTTTCTTTATGTTAATTAATATGTTTTATTTTTAATTTAAATTTTTTTAAAATTGTACATCCAAAATAGGGATTTACTATTTTGAATGCAATTCATGAAAAAAGATAAAAAATTAGTCTGTTTTTTAAAAAGCCAAACTAAATTTTGTAAAAAAGAAAAAAAGAGTAGCAGAATTAAGCTGCTGTTACTTCAGTAACGAAGGTCATGTTTTCAATAGTTTCGGTTTCACCGGATTTAATGGTGTAAATTGGGGAACCGAGTAAGATTAAACCGTTGCAAACTTCTCTGATTTTATTATCAGTTACTTCTTGCATATGGGTTCCTTCATATTCGAATCCTTCGTCTGCGTTACCGTCTAATGCGAATGAAATTACTTCACCAGATTTTTTATTAGTTGCTTTTACATTTAAAATCATAATTTAATCTCCAAATTATTGATGTTTATATTTATGTATATTAACATTTTTAAATAATGCGGTTTAAATTTAAAGTAATGGAATGTCATCATATTTTTACATTGCTGAATATTGCAGTTTTTGGGCGGTGTTGAAAATGGCATTTGCTTCAAATCAGCATCATGTCAGTGATGCATTTTGGGAAGTGTTAACGTGAAATATACTAAACTTGGAAACTCAAATTTAAAGGTAAGTCGTGTTTGTATGGGGTGTATGGGATTTGGAGATTCAAAAAACGGAATGCACACATGGACGTTGCCTGAAAATGAATCTTTAGAGATTATCAAAAACGGTTTGGATAATGGAATTAATTTTTTCGATACTGCAATCGGCTATCAGAACGGAACTTCCGAACAGTATGTAGGTCGTGCAGTAAGGGAATATGCATCAAGAGATGATGTTGTCGTTGCAACCAAGTTTCTGCCACGTTCAGAAGACGAGATAAAAAACAATGTCTCAGGACAAAAGCACATTCACAGTTTTGTCGATAAAAGCCTTGAAAATCTGGGTCTGGATTACATTGACCTGTATATCTACCATATGTGGGATTACAACACTCCATTATATGATATTCTGGAGGGGCTGAATGAAGTCATTGAAGAGGGTAAAGTCAAATACATTGGTATTTCAAATTGTTTCGCATGGCAGCTTGCAAAGGCAAATGCATTGGCCGAAAGTGAAGGATTCAGTAAGTTCGTGTCTATTCAGGGCCATTATAATTTAATTTTCAGAGAAGAGGAACGTGAAATGATTCCCCTATGTCAAGCAGATAATATTGCAACAACCCCATACAGCTCACTTGCCTCCGGTAGGCTTTCAAGGTTGCCTGGTGAAGAGTCAAAAAGATTAAATGAGGATTTCTATGCCAAATTAAAATATCAGAACAGTGAAGCTCAGGATATGGAAATCATTCAGCGTGTCAGTGAAATTGCTAAAAACTATGATGTGTCAATGACTGAAGTTTCACTCGCATGGCTGCTTACAAAGGTCACTTCTCCAATCGTCGGTGCCACAAAACTGCATCATGTTGAAGGTGCTGTGAATTCTGTTGACTTGACATTAACTGCTGATGATATTAGTTATCTGGAAGAACCGTACGTCGCTCATGATCTGGTAGGGGTAATGGCCGACAATAAGGCTTCCGCCAATGATGACGATAAGGTATGGCAAAAGCACACAAAAAATAAGATTTAATCCTCTTTGCCGAAAATCAGCTCGTCAATGATGTCCATGTCAAGATGCTCTTCAACAATTTCCGCCAGTCTGTTCAATGAGTAATCTTTTTGAGTTTTGTAAGGGTCTTCACCATATTTGGCTTCAAGACCTTTTTTAACTCTGATATAGTTTAAAAATTCCCTTCTGAAGTTGTAGTTATGGAATATTCCGTGGAAGTAGGTTGCAAATGCATTTCCATTGCTTGCTCCATCAAGCACTCCATCTTCGTTGTTTCCCTGACCTTTTTTAATGTTTAAAAGGGCTGTTGAATTAAAAAGTTCAGTTGTTCCCTCATGAATTTCATAGCCTGTCACTTCCTCACCGGCAATGTCTTTGAATATTTCGCCTGCAATACCTTCGAGATTATCAGGAATTGTTGCTGTTGACTGTGTAACAATCTTTCCCTGTCTTGAAAAGCTTGATTCTATATCCAAAAGACCTAATCCTTTGAGGGTTCCATGCTTTGATTCCCGCTTTTCCTCATCGTGAATAACATTTCCTAAAATCTGCAGACCTCCACAGATTCCTACAATTGGAATCTCTGATGATTTTTCAATTATCTTGTCTGCAAGTCCGCTTTCACGCAACTCGAACATGTCTCCTGTTGCATTACGTGTTCCTGGAATCAGAATGGCATCGACATCTCCGATTTCATCATTAACGCCAATCATTTTAAGCGCAACATCACTTTCGTATTCAAATGGATCGATGTCTGTGAAATTAGCTATTTTAGGCAATCGAATCACTCCTATTGTGATGTCCTTGTCCTCTTCAAATACGTGTGTGGTAAGGGATGCGGAATCTTCTTCAGGCAATTTTAAGGTTTCATCATAAGGCAAAACTCCTAAAACAGGTTCACCTGTTATTTCTTCAATCCTGTCAAGCCCTGGCTTTAGAATATCCAAATTGCCTCTGAATTTGTTGATGACGGTTGCCTTTAGACGTGACCTGTCATAATCGTCAAGAAGGACATAAGTTCCTGCAATCGCTGCAAAAACACCTCCCATTTCGATATCTGCTATTAGGATAACATTGGCATCTGCCATATGCGCAATTTCCATATTGGCAATGTCCTGCTCTCTCATGTTAATTTCAGCCGGAGAACCTGCACCTTCAATGATTATGATGTCATAGTCTTTTGATAAAATGTCAAAACTTTCTCTAATGGCGTTTAATGCCGTATCATGGTATTTGTGCTGGTAATCATAGAAGTTCATGTCTCCAATGGATTTTCCCTGGATGATTACATTTGAAGTGAAATCCCCTTTTGGCTTTAGCAAAACAGGGTTCATGTGTATGCTTGGTTCTATCATTGCCGCTTCGGCCTGTAACATCTGTGCTATTCCTATTTCACCGTTTTCCTTGGTGGTAAAAGAGTTTAGGGACATGTTTTGAGATTTAAAAGGAGCTACCTTATATCCTCTTGTCTTATATATTCTACAGAGTGCTGCTACAAGCATACTTTTTCCGGCATTAGATGAGGTTCCTTGAACCATGATACATTTTGTCATGATAGAATATATTTAGTTAATGTTATAAATAATTTAAAAATGAGTTATTCTTAATCTGATTTGAAGGGCAACACATAGTATTCTGTTTGGGGCCTTAGCATTTGAATTTGCTAAATGTTGACTGTGTGAACTTTATGTATCTGCCCTTTCAAATTCGATTAACAAAAATTAATCATCGAAAATTAATTTTGTATTAATTAATTTATTTGATATTATATTTAAATTATTCTAAAAACTATAAATTTTTATTATTTAAAAGTTTAATATGCTAAAATCACTTTAAAGTAAATTTAATAATTTTTAATGGTATTTTTTAATTTCGATAATATATTTTTTACATTCATTAATTTTTGGAGAGGTAAATGCGGTTGGAATTATTTTAGTAACCTTTATTTACTAAAATAGAAACCTTTTTATATATCCAAATATTAAATAATATTTAAATAGTATATGAAACTTAACTTTTTAATGATGAATTTATTCAAAGAAGTGAGGTCAATTTATGAAATTTGAACAAGAAGAGCCAATAGAAGATGCTTCAGCCGAAGAAATAGTAAAGCCGGTTGAAGTGGAATCTGATGAACCAAAACATATGTTAGATTATGATAACATTAAAAGCTCACAGGATATTGATGTACCACCTTTATTAATTGACCAAGTAATTGGGCATGAAGAGTCCATAGAAACAATTAAAAAAGCAGCAAAACAAAGAAGAAATGTTTTGCTCATTGGAGACCCGGGTGTAGGTAAATCAATGCTTGCAAAAGGTATGGCACAGATACTGCCTCATGAAACCCTTCAGGATGTATTGGTATATCCGAACATGGAGGACAACAACCATCCTTTGGTAAGGACAGTTCCTGCAGGTGAAGGTAAAAAGATAGTCAAAGCAACTAAAGGGTCTGCAAAAGGTCATGAAGAGAGAAAGACAATCATTACAATGTTTGCCATAGGTGGAATTTTAGTCATCGGATTCATGTATGGAAGATTGCTTGAATCTATTATTGCAGCTGCTTTAATCTTACTTATCTCAATACAAATTAAGCCAAAAACCAATAATATGTCTCCAAAATTGTTGGTTAACAATGAAGAATCAAGATTTGCACCATTTATGGATGCGACAGGCGCTCATGCAGGAGCATTGCTTGGAGATGTTCGTCACGATCCATATCAGTCAGGAGGATTAGGAACTCCTGCACATGAACGTGTGGAAGCAGGTATGATTCACAAGGCAAACCGTGGAGTTTTATACATCGATGAGATCGGTACAATGAGCATGAAGACTCAGCAGGAACTCTTGTCTGCAATGCAGGAAAAACAATATGCAATCACAGGTCAAAGTGAAAACTCAAGTGGTGCAATGGTAAGATCACAGGCAGTACCGTGTGACTTTGTACTTGTAGCATCAGGAAACCTTCAGGTATTGGAAGGAATGCATATTGCAATGAGGTCCAGAATCAGAGGATACGGTTATGAAGTATTCATGAAGGATTATATGGATGACACTACTGAAAACAGAGAGAAACTTGTCCAGTTTGTAGCTCAGGAAGTTAAAAACGATGGAAGAATTCCTCACTTTGCTCCGGATGCATTGGATGAAATCATTATGGAAGCGAAAAGAAGGTCCGGAAAACAGAATGCCTTAACCTTAAGATTAAGAGACCTTGGAGGTCTTGTAAGATCTGCAGGGGACGTAGCTATTGAAAAAGGCGCGAATCTGGTTACTGCACAGCATGTTGTTGAAGCTAAAAAATTCGCAAGGACACTTGAACAGCAAATAGCTGACCGTTCAATCATGCAAAGAAAAGACTACAGTATGGTATCTGCTGAAGGTGGAAGAGTAGGTCTTGTAAACGGTCTTGCAGTTATCGGTGATAGAAGTGGAATTGTTTCTCCTATTGCAGCAGAAGCAGCTCCTACACAGTCCAAAAACGGTGGTAAAATAATTGCTACCGGTAAATTGGGTGAAATAGCTCAGGAATCCGTACAGAACGTAAGTGCATTAATTAAAAAATACACTAACAAGGACATTTCAGACTATGACATTCACGTCCAGTTCATCCAAACCTACGATGGTGTAGAAGGGGATTCTGCAAGTGTAAGTATTGCTACCGCAGTCATTTCAGCTGTTGAAGAAATTCCAATCGACCAGACAGTAGCATTGACAGGTTCACTCAATGTTCGTGGAGATGTAATGCCTATCGGTGGAGCAACAGCCAAAATCGAAGCTGCCGCAGAAGCAGGAATGAAAAAAGTATTGATTCCAAAGTCTAACTTGAAGGACGTTATGATTGAGAAAAAATACGAAGACATGATTGAAATCATTCCTACCGAAACCTTAAGCGACGTATTGGAAAATATTTTAATCAGCGGTTCTAAAAAGGACAAACTCATAGAAAAAATGAAAAACATAGGTTCTAGAGTAGCCGAAAAAGTTCCGCAAACCACAATCAATAATCCAACTACAAATTAATTTGGATTATTTTTTCTTTATTTTTTGATTTAACACTTTTTTTTAAACTATTTTGCATAATAACAATTTTTATATATAATATATTTGTAATATATTTATCATGGTTAGTTTTTTTAAATTTAATATGGCAAAATTATCTGGGAAGGTAACATCTAAAGTTGCAAAATATGGTCCCGGAAGTGGAGGAACATATCCCGGACACATCTTTACAAAAATAGCCGGGCAGGAAGCTATTCCAAAATTGGCTTCCGATTTGAAGTACGGTTCAGTTTTAATCACAGGAACTAATGGTAAGACAACTACAACCACTCTTTTGATAAAACTAATGTCCAAGGATATTCAAATAAGAAAAAGTTATGAAAACAATATCCTAAACTCTATTGTAACAGCACTTTTATCTCAAAAAGGGGATTTGGGTATTTTTGAATATGGAATTCGTGACCTGACTTGGGGAATTCCGGACACTGTTGAAAGATTAATCAAACCGATAGGTGTTGTCTATACTACAATTTCACAGGAGCACACTCAGGTTGCAGGTGTAAAAAATCCTTTCGAATCCTATTATGAAGCAAAAAGGCTGCTTTCAAAAGGCATGACCCGAGGAGCTATAGTGACCAACTGTGATGATCCGAGAACAGCGTTCATTGGAATCGACAAATCAGGTGATGTCAATGTTAACTATTACGGAATCCAAACCGATGCCATTGAGGATATTGGCGCAAGCACTATTGAATGTCCTAAATGCGGCAAACAATTGGATTATTCTCACTTTTACCTGAATCACAGAGGAATCTATGCCTGTGAATGCGGATTTAAACGCCCGGAGCCTAATGTCAAACTAGTCAATGTCGAATTCGGTTCAGATAAATGGATTTTGGATATTGAAGGTGACCTTTATAATTATATTGCCAAAAAGAATGTTAAATTTAATTTAAAACTTAATGTACCTCCATTCGGTTTCCACAATATCTACAATACCTTGGCTTCAATCACTGCCTATGCAACATTCACTCCAAAAGTGGAAAACATAGAAACTACAGTCAAAGACATTTTCAACAATCTTGACATGTCATTCATTCCCCCTGGAAGATTTGAAGTGGTTGATATAGGAGGAAAATTCGTAGGATTGGGTCAGGGAGACAATGGGGATGCACTCAAAATCAATGCAATGTTTATGAATCAGTTCATAGATGCTCCTTTTGAATTCATCTACACCACTCCTGATGAAAAAGAGGAAGAAATCTTTAATGATCACTATAGTGTAATAAAAAGCATGAATCCGGACCATATTATTGTGGTTCCGGGAAGACATTCAATTGAAAAGGCTGAAGAATATTACAATATCATAAAAGAGGATTATCCCGACGCCGAGTTTTACCCGTTAAGCTATGATGAGATGGGTGTCAGAATAGAAAAGTTAAATGAGCTTGCAAGAAATTCCGACTATAAATATGTAATCATGACCGGTTGCGGTGAGGAACAGGCAATGTGGGAAGAAATCAAAAAGAAAATGATTAATAGATAATTTTACTATCTATTATCTCTTTTAATTTTTTATAGAACTCCATATTTGAGGGTTCAATCTCTTTAAAGGCAGCATCAATGCTGCAGCCGCACAAATCACAGCTTCCGATGATGTAATCGGATGAATCTTTTTTTATTAAAATTCCGAAAACTCTTTCCTTTTCATTTGCATATTTTTCAAACTCTTCAGGTGACAGCTTTAAATTGTAATCCTGTGTCGAGTAGATGTCGCATTCATTGATTACTGGGATGAACACGTACATTCCTATGTTTAAAAAGACATTTTCATGTTTTAGAATTTTCAAAATCTTTTCTTCGAAGCTATCGTTGATGTTAATGCTGTATTGTTCCAGTTCGCTGATGTTGTTTGAGCCCATGTAGTAATTGTCATGGATTAGCGTAGCAACCAAATCAGGGTCTACATAATTATTGCAGGAAGCCCTAATATTTTTAATAGTTTCGCTAAGATTCATCACAATATGCCTCGAACTCTTCACATAATGAAATCACTTTATCAAGATGAGGAATTGATTCAATCCAATCTACAGGTATTGCATCAAAACCGTAATAGATTCCGGCAAGTCCTCCGCAAATTGCCGCATTGGTGTCAGTGTCTCCACCCAAATTCACTGCCTTGAGAACTGCATCCCTGTAGTTTTCGGTGGTCTTCAAACAGTAAACAACGGTTTCGATGGTGTCAATGACATATCCTCCGCTCATGATGCCCTCTGAAAAGTCATCATCAAATATTCTTTTGAATTCGCCAAGCTCCTCATTATCTGCATAGTGTTGTTTAATTTTTTCACAGGCGTTGCTTATGTGTTCGTCAATTGTCAAATCATTAGCTAACATGGATTTTGCTATTTCAACATATAATACGCAGGCTATTTTTGACCTGTCATGGCCGTGGGTCAGGCTGGAAACGTTTTCAATGGTTTCATAGTCAATGTCTGAAATGAATGCAAGGGGCAGTATTCTCATTAAAGACCCGTTTCCGTTGTCATGAGTTGAGGTTCCTCCGGATTTCAATGGTTCGGTGCCGTCCCTATATCTGTTTAAGCCTCTTATTGTAGTATTTCCAATGTCAAAGGTTTCCCTGTACTGTGAATATTCATGATTAAAAGCCCAGTTGCAGAATTCCTCCATCAGGTTGTCGTAATCTATCCCATTCATGTTGACAATGCTTCTCATGGTGGCTATTGTCATTGATGAATCGTCAGACCAGGTGCCCTTCGGCTGGTTGTAAGTTCCATATTCTCTCATATCGACTACGGGGTCAGCTTCAAGTTCATTTCTTGAATAGAATTCAACAGGAACTCCTAATGCATCGCCCACTACAAAACCGCAAATCCCATCTTTAACTTTCATAATTAAATATATATTTTTTGAAGTAATTAAAAATTTATATTTTGAAAACAAATTTAATTTCATGATTTTCAAAACCGCAAATCTCACATTAAGGCCATGGAGTGAAGATGATGCTGAATGCTTATATCATTTCGCTAAAAATCCTAATGTGGGTCCGATAGCCGGATGGCCTCCACATGAAAGTGTTGAAGATAGCTTGAACATCATAAAAACTGTTTTTGCCAAAAAGGAAACTTATGCTATTGTGAAAGATGGTGTTCCAATAGGATGTGTTGGCTTGCTGTTTCATCCGGATACCAATCACTGGTGGGGTGAAGGAGCAGTTGAGCTGGGTTACTGGATAGCTGAGGAGCATTGGGGAAATGGATATGCTGCAGAAGCATCAAAAGCCATAATTGACCATGCATTTGAAGATTTGGAAATTTCACAGATATATGCATCATACCGGACTGAAAATGTCCGTTCAAAAAGGGTTTTGGAAAAATTGGGTTTTGAATATTATGCAGAAATGACAAATGAAAATTATCTGCATGAATTTTTCACAGAGGTTGCATTGAAACTTGAAAAATAATTATATACTAAGAAATGTTAATTTTAACTAATGACTAGAAAATGTACTAACTGTGGATTTGAAAATCAGGATTATTATGATTACTGTGCCAAATGCGGTACTCCTCTTGTGGAAGGAGCGAAACCCAAACAGTTTTATGTCTATAGGGCACAGCCAAGAGTCAATAAAAGAAATCTGCTGATATCATATTTGGTAACCATATTCCTGTCCTGGGGCGGTGTGATAGTATGGCTGATTTCAAAAACCTCAAGCTTTACAATGTTTACTTTTTTCGGATTTTTCATGCCGTTCTATCTGGTCCAGTCAAAGCATCCTCAAATCAAAAAACATGGAATAATTCAGCTTTTAATCTCACTGGTTGGTGTTGGTCTCTCTTTTTATCTGATGTTGCATAAATAAGAAAAAAAGGGGAAATTTAGACAAAATGGAAGCTAACATTTCCCATTAAAATTTGTATCGGAACTGCTAAAGGATTGAATGTACCCTTGCTCATGGCTGTACTGACTGCGTCTCCCCTATCCATGGTTCCGCTGACCTGATCATTTCCGGCATAACCGTTGTATGCGTCATTGGCACGAATGTTGTCAACAAGACCGGCTCCAAAAATGGATTCGGCAGCTTCAGGATTCACACTAAGGATTAGATGGGGTGTGAAATGGTAAGTGTGTTCCATAATTTCTTTTGCAGCTCCATAAGGATTGTTAGGTGAAAACAGATGGATGTTATGCAGGGTATCTCCATTTGGATGATATGAATTTCCAGGATAAATCCATTCAAAACCGCCCAAAACACTAAATTTAGCTGCCATGTCTACTCCAGGGTCACCTTCGTCAGTATCTTCAGCGAGAATTAATATTGGACTTGTCATTGTAAACAATAAAAAAGCAATAATAATTATCGCTATTATTCCCAATATTGTTTTTCCGGTTTTCATAATCATTTGTATTAACTCTTATAAGTATAAATACTTAACTTTTTTAATTATCAAAAACATATATGATAACATAAATATTTTGGTGATATTGTGATTATTGGTGGTTCAGCTTCTCAAGATTTAGCAGCTCATGTTGCACGTGAACTTGGCGAAGAATTACGTTATGTTGAAACTAAAAAGTTTCCAGATGGTGAAAGGTATTTGAGAATTGACGGTGTCATTGATGATGAAGTGACAGTCATTCAGTCTACCGGTTACCCTCAGGATGAAAATTTGATGGAATTATTATTTATAATAGCCAATCTCAAGGATTTGGGTGCTAAAAAAGTCAGGGCAGTAGTTCCATATATGGGATATGCAAGACAGGAAAAACGTTTCAATCCAGGTGAAACCGTTTCTGCAAAAATCGTTTGTGATTTGATACAGTCTGCAGGTGCAGATGAATTCATAACATTCAACATTCACGAGGCATGTGTTTTAAACTTCTTTGACATTCCTGCAAAAAACGTCTCAGCAATGCCTGCCATTGCAGAATATCTGGACAAGAAATACTTCAGGAAAAGCGATGAAAAGCCATTGATTATTGCACCTGATAAAGGAGCATATGGATTTGCACAGGAAATGTCTGAAATCATAGGATGTGACTGCACATACCTGACCAAAGTCCGATTAGGTCCTGATAAGGTTGAAACTAAAATTGTGGACGTAAGATGTGATAGCGAAAGTGAAAACACTGTTAATGTTGATTCCGTAAAAGGAATGCATGCAATCATCATTGATGATATTATTGCAACCGGAGGAACCATTGTCAATGCAATAAACATTTTAAAACAGCACGGTGCTTCATCAATCGACGTATGTTGCGTACATCCTATTTTAACCAATAACGGCGCTACAAGAATCTATGAAGCAGGCGCCAATAAGATTATCGGAACAAACAGTCTTTCTTCAGACACTTCACGTGTATCACTTGCAAAATCAATTGCTGATGCCTTGAGGGATTAGAATGGATAAGGAACAGATAAAACGTGAATTGGTTGACATTTCCAATAAGATCTTGGAGAAATATTCTGAAATGGATGTTGTTGAAACCATTTCAGTAATGAATATGGCTGCAAAAACCATTTTTTTGGGCTCTCTTAAGGTTTACAATTATGAGGTCATTCCAAATGTCATGAGAGATTTGGAAAAAGAGCTGAAAGGATATGGGGATTTGGTCGTTAGAGACCAGAAGGTCACTCCATGCTGCTCTCCAAGTTACACTCATATCAGCTTCAATATTACAGTTCCAAACTAGATTATCATGAAAGAATTTAAACTCAAGTCACCCTACAAACCATTGGGTGACCAACCAAAAGCCATTAACTCATTAGCCGAAGGCATAAAAAGCGGCATAAAGGAACAGACTCTTTTAGGAGTAACAGGTTCGGGAAAGACTTTTACAATGGCAAATGTCATTGAAAAAGTCCAAAAGCCCACTTTGGTCATTTCACACAACAAAACTCTGGCTGCACAGTTATATGAGGAATTCAAGGAATTCTTCCCGGACAATGCGGTGGAGTATTTTGTCAGCTATTATGATTATTACCAGCCTGAAGCCTATGTGCCTCGAACGGATACATTCATCGACAAGGAAGCTTCAATCAATGAGGAAATAGACACAATGAGGCATTCTGCAACTCAGTCTCTTCTTTCAAGGGATGATGTCATTGTTGTAAGTAGCGTAAGTTGCATTTACGGTATCGGATCTCCTGAGGATTACGGTGAATTTGCATTTGGAATTGCCGTTGGGGATATTTATGACAGATCTGAAATTCTCAGACGACTGGTGTTCATGCAGTATGAGCGAAATGACATTGAATTTGACAGAGGTCAGTTCAGAGTCAGGGGAGATGTCATTGAAATCAATCCGGTTCATGGAACTCCTCCAATAAGAATAGAACTGTTCGGCGATGAAATAGATGCCATAAGCATAATCGATAAGGTCACCGGAAAAAAACAGGAATCCCTTCAGAGATACATGATTTTCCCTGCAAAGCACTTCGTCGTCGGCCAGGACAAGATGGACAGGGCTATAGACAACATTTCAAAAGAATTGGATGAAAGGCTGGAGGAACTTAAACTGATGGGTAAACTCCTTGAAGCGCAAAGGCTGGAACAGCGTACCCGTTTTGATATTGAAATGCTTCATGAGATGGGATACTGTCCGGGTGTAGAAAACTACTCCATGCACCTGTCAGGCCGTAACTGGGGAGACAAGCCATACTCACTTTTAAAATACTTTCCCGATGATTTCTTAACAATAATTGATGAATCACACGTTACCGTTCCGCAAATAAGAGGAATGTATAATGGGGACCGTGCACGTAAGGAAACTCTGGTTGAATACGGTTTCAGACTGCCTTCAGCCAAGGAAAACCGTCCTTTGAGATTTGATGAGTTTGAATCATCTGTAAATCAGGTAATTTATGTATCTGCAACACCCGCACAATATGAACTTACAAGATCAAGAAATGTCGTTGAACAAATTATCAGGCCGACAGGACTTGTGGACCCTGAAGTATTGATAAGGCCTGTGACAGGTCAGGTTGAAGATCTGCTCAAGGAAGTTAGAAAAACAGCCGAAAAGGATGAGCGTGTGCTGGTTACAACACTGACAAAAAGAATGGCAGAGGATTTGACTGATTATTATGCAAGAATAGGCGTTAAAGTAAGGTATATGCACTCTGAAATCGACACGCTGGAGAGAATCGATATTGTGGATGACTTGAGGAGGGGTAAATTCGATGTCCTCGTTGGAGTAAACCTTTTAAGGGAAGGTCTGGATTTGCCGGAAGTCTCTTTAGTCGCCATTCTCGATGCAGATAAGGAAGGATTTTTAAGAAATGAAACCTCTCTCATACAGACAATCGGTAGGGCTGCAAGAAACGTCAACGGCCGTGTGATAATGTATGTTGACGACATGACAGATTCTGTCAAGAACGCTTATGAAACCACACTCAAAAGGCGCAAGCTCCAGATGAAATACAATGAAGTTCACGGAATAACACCAAAATCAACCCAAAGGACCCTGAAAGAAAAACTCGCTGAAGAAGATGAGAAATACAGAGGCATTGGAACTGATGTCAGTAAAATGCCTAAAGATGAGCTTCAATTGCTGATTAAGGATTTGGAAAGGGACATGAAGGATGCAGCATCAAGACTTGACTTTGAAAGGGCTGCCGATTTAAGAAACAAGCTTTATGCCTTAAAAGGATTTGACAAATAGTTTCTCACAGTTGTGATTTTGTGCATAATAGCACTTCAACAATTTATTTGTAATACTTTTAATATAATTAGTATTATTAATTCTGGTGGTGGTTGTTATTTTTGATTACACATTAGAAGAATTGTTGTTGTTTCTGAAGGACTTGGATGAATCTCAAATAAAAGAGTCAAGACATTTCATCGAATCAAATATCACTAGAAATGAAGATATTGGGATGATTTATGATTTATTATTAAATGAAAAACCAGTACAAGTTGGTAAAACAAAAACTGGGACGTATAAAGTTGTTTTTGAGCATCCTTATCGAAAATCTAAAGATATATATTTGATTATTATGATAATTAATAGACAAGAAATAACTCTAAAAACAATCTATACAGCTAATAGTTCAAGGAGGCTTCGCGAACATGAGCCAAATTAAAAAATTTGATTTAAAATATTCGTATGACATTGAAGTTGACAGCATATTTATTAAAATTACAGAGAACTATAAATATCAGGAATCATTGGAGCTTGAAGATGGTATAATATTGGATTTCAGTGAGGAGGGTATTCCTGTGGCATTAGAAATTTTAGACATCAGTGATTTGTTCTCTGTTAAAAAAGATTGTTTTAACAATATAGAAAATATTAATATTACAATTGCTATAACCAATTCAAGCATATCTTTAAACCTTCTTATGGAATTATTGATAGATAATGAGAAAATAGATCAACCATTCAGTACTGTTGCCAAAAATATAATTAATGTGCCTGAAATGGAAGTCATATGTTATTGTTAATTCTGATTTTGGAAAATTTGAAGAAGCAATATGCCACAGAGAAAAAAGTTAATTTTGTATTTTAGTAAAGTGAACAAGCACTTTAAAGCATAAAAAGCAATTAAAAAATACTTATCAAATGCTCTCTGAAAGACTTTATAAGCTAGTTTGTTCTAATATTATATAACTAATTTTAGGAGATTATTATGGCTGAAAATTCTAAAAAACAAATTGTCATCAAGGGTGCACGTGAGCACAATCTGCAGGATATCGATGTCAGTGTCCCCCGTGATGAATTCATTGTAATTACAGGTATCAGTGGGTCTGGTAAGTCTTCACTGGCTTTCGATACAATCTATGCTGAAGGACAGCGCAGATATGTCGAATCACTCTCAGCTTATGCAAGACAGTTTTTGGGTCAGATGAAAAAACCTGAGATGGAATCCATAGAGGGACTATCTCCTGCCATTTCAATTGACCAGAAAACAACAAGGGAAAACCCAAGATCTACTGTAGGTACAATTACAGAAATTTATGATTATTTGAGATTACTTTATGCAAGAATTGGTATTCCGCACTGTCCCAATTGTGGAAAGGAGATTTCACAGCAAACCATTGGACAAATTGGAGATTCAATCATCGAGGAAGGTGAAGGATTAAAAATTCAAATCCTCTCTCCGGTCGTCAGGGATAAAAAAGGTCAGCACAAGGATGTCCTGGAAGATCTGAGAAACAAGGGTTTTGTCAGAGTCCGTGTCGACGGTGAAATAAGGGATTTGGAGGAAGACATAGATTTGCCTAAAACCTATCGTCACAGCATTGATGTTGTTGTTGACAGGCTTAAAATAAGACGAGATGTGGACTTTAAGAGAAGATTAGTGGATTCCCTTGAAACTGCAGCCGAATTTGCAGGAGGTCTGATTACCGTTTTATTTGACAATGGTGAAGAGGAATATGAGAAAAAGTATTCAGAACACTTTGCCTGTGTTGACTGTGGAATAAACTTTGAGGAGCTGACTCCAAGGATGTTTTCATTCAATGCTCCTCAGGGCGCATGTCCTGAATGTAACGGTATAGGTTCCAAAATGGAGATTGACCCTGATTTGATAGTTCCGGATGCCACACTGACACTGAATGAGGGAGCCATTGCGCCATGGTCAAAATCCGCCAAAAGGGAAAACTATTATTATCAGATGCTTGAAGCTGTATCAAAGCACTTCAACTTCAGCATGGACGTTCCATTCAACGAACTGGACGAAGAATATCAAAACACTATTCTTTATGGCTGCAATGAGAAGATACCGTTCACTTTCAAGAGAAGAAATAAATCTTACATGGTCAACCGTAAATTTGAAGGGGTCATTCCAAGAATGGAGAGATTATACCTTGAAACCAAATCAAACTATTCCAGAAAATACATCTCCAAATTCATGAGCGACAGAAAATGTCATGTCTGTGACGGAAAGCGTTTAAGGCCTGAAGTATTGGCCGTTACTGTCGGCGGAAAATCCATCATTGACGTTTGTGATTTGGCAATAAAGGATTCATATCAGTTTTTCCAGGATTTGGAACTTACAGAACGTGAAAACTTCATTGCAAAAGAAGTTTTAAAAGAGGTTAAGGAACGTTTAAGCTTCTTGGTTGAAGTGGGACTCGATTACCTGTCAATGTCAAGATCATCAGGTACACTTTCCGGTGGTGAGGCTCAAAGAATCAGATTGGCCACTCAAATAGGTTCCGGGCTTGTTGGCGTATTGTACATTTTGGACGAGCCAAGTATAGGTCTTCACCAAAGAGACAATATGAAGCTAATTGAAGCTTTAAAAAGACTTAAAGATTTGGGAAATACATTGGTTGTTGTTGAGCATGATGAAGAGACAATTCTCTCAGCGGATTATGTTGTAGACATAGGTCCAGGTGCCGGTGAGCACGGTGGTAAAGTAGTCGCTCAGGGAACTCCTTTGGATATTATGAACAATCCGGATTCCATTACCGGCCAGTACATTTCAAGGGTTAAAAAGATTGACATTCCTAAATCAAGACGTGAAGGCAACGGCAAGTTCATAACAATCAGGGGTGCGGCCCAAAATAACTTAAAGCACATCGATGTTGATATTCCACTGGGCAAATTTACCTGTGTAACCGGAGTGAGCGGCTCTGGAAAAAGCAGTCTGATTAATGAAATTCTTTATAAGGGAGCTAAAGGAAAACTGGCCAAGAAATTCACTTTTGCAGGCAAATTCGATGAAATTGAAGGATTGGAAAACATCGATAAGGTTATTGCCATTGACCAGAAACCGATTGGTAGGACTCCAAGGTCAAATCCTGCAACATACACTGGAGTATTTACGGATATTCGTGATCTGTTTGCAAACACTCCTGAATCAAAAGCCAGAGGATATAAACCTGGAAGATTCTCATTCAACGTTAAGGGCGGAAGATGTGAAGCCTGTTCGGGTGATGGTATTGTGCAGATTGAAATGCACTTTTTGGCGGATGTGTTTGTCCCGTGTGAGGTCTGCGGCGGTAAGAGATACAACGAGGAGACTTTGGATATTAGATACAAGGGCAAAAACATCTATGAGGTCCTGGAAATGACAGTTGAAGAGGCATTGGAATTCTTTGAACACATTCCAAAAATCACCAAAAAGCTCCAGACATTGTATGATGTCGGCCTTGGCTATATGAAAATCGGTCAGCCTGCAACAACACTTTCCGGTGGTGAGGCTCAAAGGATTAAACTTGCAAAAGAGCTTTCCAGAACCAGTACAGGCAAGACTTTGTACATTCTTGACGAACCGACTACAGGTCTTCACTTTGCAGACATCAAAAGGTTGCTTGACGTGCTTGCAAGATTGACAGATGCAGGCAATTCAGTAGTTGTCATTGAGCATAACCTGGATGTTATCAAAACTGCCGACCACATCATCGATTTGGGTCCTGATGGCGGTGACGGCGGAGGTGAGGTCATAGCTACCGGAACTCCTGAAGAGGTTGCTGAAACTGGAACATATACTGGTGAATTCCTTGAGAGAATGCTTGATGAAAACATAACTCCGTATGCAAAGGAATTGGTAGAAGATATTGGAAAATAGAATATCTTCTATTTTTATTATTTTAAACAATTTTTTTTAATAATTTTATCGTGTTTTACTAATTTTTCATTATTTTTTTCATTATATTATTCAATATTTGATTTATAATTTAAAAAAAATATATTATATGAAGTCATTTTTTTATAACTTTTTCAATAAATTTATATATTTTACTAATAAACATTTAATCAACACTAATAATAGGTAACTTTTTATATTTGTTTAAAGCCTATTAATAGTACAATTATTATCGGTGATAATGATGAGAGAGTTATATGAAAAAATGATAAATGAATCAATGGCTGCCCAAAAAGCAGACGTTGCAGTTATATCTGAAAACAGGTATAATGACTTTAAAATCACTGATGCAAAGCCATATGCTGACGCTGTGGCTGGCATGAAAGCGCTAGACAACCAAGCAGAATCCGTAATTAACCTGCACAAGGAATCTGTAAAAAACCACTTTGAAATTTTATCTTCCATTACAGACACATTGAAATGTGAAGATGATCCTTTCATTGAACATTTCCAAACCCCTCCGGTTTTAGAAATTTTATGTGAGGAAGATGGTGATTTTGCTGACAGTTTAGATAAATTTATTCAAGCTATTGCTGATAATGAAGCTCTTGTTGCAAAAGAATCAATCAGAAGATATGGTGGATTTTATGGACCAACATGTGTTGTAGACTTTGCATTAATGCCTGGAAGTACCAGTAATGTTGTAAATCAAATATTGCAAAAAACTGACATTCCTGCAGCTCACAAACAGGCAATCTTATCTGCAAAATCATGGGGTATGAACACCTCATATGGTATTGGTGACGCTTTTGCAAACGCTATTGAAGCAGGAGCGACTGCAGCTGAAGCAACTGAAAAGGAAATTGCAGCATTGCAAATGATTTACAAAACTCCTATTGAAGGACAAGGTACATTAATGGATGACGCTGACCATTCTTCATTTGATGTAAGAGATTACATGAACAAATATAAAAAGGCAATGACTTCAGCAGTCAAAGCCGCAATGGATGATGGAGTCCACTACGGTAACATCGTAACCGTACCTGCATACTGTGTAGGGGATATAGGACACCATATCGGCCAATCCACTTACAACATGTGTAAGGATGATGTGACTTTAGCTATTGTTCAGGCAACCGCTGATGTTATAGGAAACACATTAACATCCAACTTGGACAATTATAAATCAGAATTTGATGTCCTCAAATTAGCAACTGGTTCATCTGCATGTGCAACTGAATTTATTTTAGAATTGGATGGATTTAACGCACCTATGGTTGTAGACCTATTCTCTAAAAGATTCCACAACTTCGTACAACAATATCCAACAAGAGGCGCAGCTGCAGAATTGCACAACTGTGACTTCATGGACATGATTTACAGAGGATTCAATGCAATCAGTGGGGCTCGTAAATTCAGAGCAGGTACTGGCGGAGAACTTGTGCCAAAAATCAACGGATTTGCAGTTGACCTAAGTCCTATTTTAGAAAGCGAAATTGTAATGAATCCACAAAGATACACTTACCCTGCATGTGCAATTACAGTAAGATTCTCTTCACTTATGAGATTAGCAGACTATCCATGTCTTTTAACTTCAGAGCCAATTACAGCAACTATGATGACAAATATCATTGCACTTAACAAAGAAGCACCAGGATCTCCAGTCAGAGGTTGTAAAAACTGTGCTGCTGCTTCACTTGTGGATAACAAACATGAATACTGTCAATGGAGAGAAGCTGTATAGGCGATAGAAATGACTTGTAATATAAGAAAAAAATTCTTTGCAGAACTTTTAGGAACATTTTTCCTAGTATTTTTCGGTACTGGTTCAGCAGTTGTAACATTATTGATTTCCAATACCGTTACTCCTGGTGCTGCAGCTATTGGACCTTTAGGCGGATTAGGTGACTGGATTGCCATAGCTTTGGCATTCGGTCTGACTGTAATGATATGTATTTATGTATTCGGAAAGATATCAGGTGCACACTTGAATCCTGCAGTAACAATTGGACTGCTTGTGACCAAAAACATTGACTTAATCGACAGTGTCTACTATATTATTGCACAGGTTATTGGTGCATGTTTAGGAAGTCTCTGTCTGTTCCTCTGCCTTGGAGCTCCTGCAGTAACAATCGGAGGATTAGGTGCAACAGCTCCTGGTCTTGGCGTAAGTTACCTTCAGGCAATGTTTGCCGAGTTTTTAGGAACATTCTTCCTTATGATGGTTGTAATGGGTGTTGCAGTTGATAAAAAGGCAGAACCTGGTTTTGCTGGAATTTCAATTGGTATGACCGTTGCAGCAGTAATCGTAGTTCTCGGTGCATTCACCGGTGCTTCAATCAACCCTGCACGTACATTCGGACCATACCTCTTGGATACCTTGCTTGGCGGTGCAAACCTCTGGGGATTCTTCCCAATATACTTGGTTGGACCTATTCTTGGTGCAATCTGTGCAGCATTTGCATATGCATATCTAGCAAAAGGCAGTGGAGTTTGCGAACTTCCACAACCATTCAACGACGAATAATTCTATTTTGAATTATTCTACTTTTTTCTTTTTTTTTTCGCATTGACTTTTTGATTGTTTATTGTCATTAAAATTTGTTAAAGATGAATCATTGAACAAAACAATTTCAAATTTGGTAGGTGGTAACATGAAAATCGTGGAAGAATATGCTCAAAGAAAAGTAGATGAAGCAAAAGTAGAATTCCAAAAGGAATTGCAGGCAAAAGATGATGAGTTATTTGCTAAGGATAAGGAATTGGTTGCTAAGGATGAGGAATTGGTTGCTAAGGATGATGAAATTAAAAAATCCAAGCAAAATGTTATTGTAAACTTGGATAAGGAAGGTTTTTCCATCAAGGATATTGCAAGACTTGCTGATGTTAGTCCCGAATTTGTTAGTGAAACCTTATCAAAATAATTGTTTTTATAATTACTTATATAATTGAGATTGAACTAACTATAATATAAGGTGATTATTTGAGTTTTGATATTAAGGAAGCTATTTTAATTTTTATTCGCGGAGTCCTGATGGGTTCTGCAGATATTGTTCCCGGAGTTTCCGGTGGAACAATAGCATTGATTACAGGAATTTACGGTCATTTAATTGAAGCAATAAGTAAAATCAAATTCGGATTTGTAAGGCCACTTCTTAAAGGTGACATTAAGGGTTTTAAAAACGAGCTCTTTGATGAAATCGATTTCAAATTCTTCATACCTCTGGTTTTGGGTATTGGTGTTGCTTTCTTGACACTGGCTAAAGTCGTAACCTACTGTATGGATACTCATACTGCGCTTACATATTCATTCTTTTTAGGTTTGATCATAGCTTCAGCGGTAATCTTATTTAAAAAACTCAACCAAATAAATTTGAAAAACATAATATTTGCCGTTATCGGTGCAATTTTGACTTATATCTTTGTAAGTCTGAATCCTATAGCGGCCAATCATTCACTGCCGGTAATATTTATTTCAGGTATGATAGCCATTTGTGCAATGATTTTGCCGGGTATTTCAGGTTCATTCCTGCTGTTATTGCTGGGCCAGTACAAATACATGTTGGATGTACTTCATGAACTTCATTTTGTAGATATCATTGTTTTTGTGGTTGGTGCATTGATTGGAATACTTGGATTTTCAAAAATCCTGAATTATTTGCTCAAAAATCATGAAAAGGTAACAATGGCATTTCTTATTGGTGTAATGCTTGGATCTTTAAGGGTTCCAGGTTTTCAAATTGCAAATTCAGTCGGCTTGAATTTTGCAGGTCTGTTCCCGTGCCTCATCGTTGCAGTTATCGGTTTCGGACTGATTATTATTCTGGAAACCAGATTTGATTACATTGATTAGTTTAACTATAATGTAATCAATTAGCTATTTTTTTAAAATTTTTGATTAGAAGTTCATTTCTGTAAAATTATTTATAATTATCTTGACAGATATATCATTTAACAAATTACTTTTTGTTATAACCGGTGAAAAAATGAAATTTAAATTGATATATCTAGTGATGATTATTGTCATTTTCTCATCCATTGCAGCTGTCAGTGCAGGAGAGCTAAATGAAACATTGACTGCAGATGTCAGCGATGATTTGTCTTTGGATGATGATAATGTATTAACTGTTTCGCAGGATAATCCGCTTGAAGATTATCCGGATGAAAAAATCTTGAATGTATCTGACAATGAAGCTAATGCTGTTTTGCAGGCTGATGATGGTTCTACAAAGGAAAGTGAATCTCCATTATATGGGATTGTGGATATAGGTTCAAATTCCATGGAATTGAGAATATATGAAATTAAGAAAAGTGGAAAGCCCAAATCTGTTTTTTCTTTATCTGAAAAGTCAGTAACAGCAATTTATGTCGAAAACAACACTTTGTCAGAAAAGGGGATTGACGAATTTGTATCCATTATGAAAGACTTTAATGGTGTAATGGATTTGCTCAAGGTCAAGACCAAATATGCATTTGCAACCGCCAGCTTAAGAAAGATAGATAATAGTGAGGAAGTTATTGCAGCCGTTAAAAAGAAAGTTGGATTGGATATTCACTTGTTGAGTGGTGAAAAAGAGGCAAGAACAAGCTTCAATGCTGTTAAAAACACTGATTTGACAACAGATAATGGTATTGTTATTGATTTGGGTGGAGGAAGTTGTGAAGTGATTGATTTTGTCAATAAAACAGTAATAACTTCCGAAAGTATGCCGATAGGTTCAAACTCAATTTATGCAGATTGTGTCAGTGAAATGTTTCCGAACGGCACTGAGATGAAGGAAATAGAAAATAGGGTTTTAAATGAGCTTAAAAAGCTTTCCGTAACTAACGATACTCAAAGATATGATTTATTCGGTATTGGAGGAACTGTAAAGACTATCAAGAAAGTTCTGGTATATATGGAATCCATTGACGATGATGCAGACAGTATTCCTGTTTCAATGCTGGATTATTTATTTGATATGTTCAGCCAGCCGACAAAAGACAATTATCAAACAATTCTGAATATCAATGCTGAAAGAATCAACACATTCGTACCGGGATTGGTAATTACAAGAACAATTGCCAATTATTTCAACATGTCCTATTTGCATTTCTGCAAAAACACAGTAAGGGATGGAATTTTAGCGGAAATCCTCGAAAATGAAAGCAGGGAAACAAAAGAAAAACAGGATGTTTCCTTGAATTTAAGTGACATTTCCATTGCCATTGATGAAAATGCGGAAATTCCTGTAACACTTCCAAGCAATGCGACAGGAACAGTTAAAGTTAAATTGGATGATATTGAGTATGTTTCCTCACTTTCAAACGGAAGCTGCATTATTATTCTTCCGAAATTGCAGTCAGGCAATTATTCAGCTAAAATAACATATAGCGGTGATGATAATTATGCCTCCAACAAAACAAAGATAAACGTCCATGTCAAATCAGCATCAATTGATGCACATGACATGGTTAGGGGATACAATAGCGATTATGACTATCAGGTAAAATTAATTGATGAGAATGGAAACGGCATTTCAAACAAATTGATTTCATTTACTGTAATGTCAAATCAATATTATGCAATAACAGATGATGATGGTTTGGCAAGTGTTAAAGCAAACCTGAATGCAGGAACATATAATGTCACTGTTTCATCTGCAATTGCCGGAAATTCCACAACAGCACTGAAAATCCTGAAGCGATTTGAAAACAACAGGAATTTAAAAGTTTATTACGCAAGCAATGCCAATTATAAGGTCAGGATTATTGGAGACGATGGAAATCCTGAAACTGAAGGCCAAAATGTCACTGTACTGATTGACAATAAGATGAAAACCTATAAAACAGATAAGAACGGATTCATTACAGTTAAAATCGATAAAAACTTTAAAGTCGGTACTCACACCATCAAAATCCAGTATAGGAATGCTAGCGTTAAAAATAATGTTGTTGTAAAACATATTGTGGCTCTTAAATCAGCAACCGTGAAAAAATCAGCTAAAAAACTGGTGTTAACCGCAAGTCTGGCAAAGGTCAACGGAAAATATCTGAAAAATAAAAAGATCACCTTCAAATTCAACGGCAAAACCTACAAGTCAAACACCAATTCCAAAGGCATTGCAAAGGTTACCATCAAATCTAGTGTCCTCAAAAAGCTTAAGGCTGGAAAAAAAGTTTCCTACCAGGCGACTTACCTTAAGGATACTGTTAAAAGAACTGCAAAAATCTTAAAGTAGGTGTCTTTAACATCTACATCTTTTTTTCTTTTTTTGCCGAATCGGGCAAATCCGCTTGTCATATTATTTGAACTGATATTATTCTGTAAATCTATATTAACAATTAGAAATATAATTTAAATCAATGTTGGTTTTAAAGAAAGTTAAAAAACAGTGGAGGTTATATCCAATCGGTTCTCCAAAAGGAGCTCTTAATCATAAAAGGGAACCGGAATTTGTTGGAAACATCAAGTTTTCAAATCAGGGCGACACGCTGGCCATTGCCAGATTTGTTGCGGATTACAATTTCAATGACAATTCCTCCTTGAATGAGAAGCTGATGCCTCCGGGTGAGGTAATTAAATTACTCAGATCCCAAGCTGTATTTTTAGCAACACCTGATGAAAAAGTGGAAAAATTCCTCAAATCCTTAAACATTAAGGTCAGGAAAACTCAGGTATGTGATTTCTGTGCCTTTGAAGGCAATATCACCATTGTAAATTCATCTTATTCTTATAAACATAACAATCAGCTGATCTGCAAGGACTGTGCTCATGACACCATCAAGGAAGAGCTGAAGCTTCAGGGATTCGATAAGGCCATTTTCAGAAATCTTAAAAAGACTCTGGAGAAAACAGGAAGTCTGGAGAAAACTTTATCTGTTCTCGACCCTCATTTTGATGCAGTCAAAAACAGGGATCTGACATTGTTTGACAAAACCAGAAAGTCAAGGCATATCATCCCTCCGGTTGACATGAAGCGATTGAAGATACCTAAGGACTTTAAGCAAATTCTTTTAGACTCCGGAAACACCAAACTGCTGCCGGTTCAGTATTTGGCCATCAAGGAAGGGCTTTTGAAAGGAGAGGATTTGCTGGTAGTAAGCGCAACAGGTTCTGGTAAAACGCTGGTCGGTGAGCTTGCAGGAATTACAGAAGCCTTAAAAGGCAAGAAATTCGTATTTTTAACTCCTCTGGTTGCTCTTGCCAATCAGAAATATCGTGATTTTAAAAAGAAATACTCCAAACTTGGATTGAAGGTAGCCATTAAGGTTGGAAGAAACCGTGTTAAGGCAAAAGGAGAGCTGAATTTCCCTGATTCCGATGTTTCCTCATCAGACATTGTTGTTGCAACATATGAGGGAGTCGATTATCTTTTAAGAAACGGCAACTCCAAAAGCCTGTCCAATCTGGGTGTTGTCCTGATTGACGAGATTCACATGATTGATGATGAAGACCGTGGAACACGCCTCAACGGTTTGATTAAGCGTATCAAGCATTTATATCCCAAAACTCAAATCATCGGACTGTCTGCTACAGTTAAAAATCCGGAATTTTTGGCCGATGAATTCAACATGAAGCTGGTTAAGTATGACGAGCGGCCGGTTCCTCTTGAAAGGCACCTTGTATACGTCAGAAGCGAATCTCAAAAACGCCATCTGATGCAAAGATTGGTCAAAAAGGAATTCAACACCAAATCCAAGAAAGGTTTCAGGGGACAGACCATCATATTTACAAATTCAAGGCGAAAGACTCATCAAATCGCCAACTTTTTAACAAACAAGCATATAAATGCAAGGGCATATCATGCGGGACTGTCCTATTATAAAAAGGAAAAAATAGAAAAGGACTTTGACAAGGGCAGGATTTCCTGTGTCGTTACGACAGCGGCTCTTGCAGCGGGCGTTGATTTTCCGGCTTCCCAGGTAATATTCGACTCACTGGTGATGGGAAACAAATGGATTAATCCGAATGAGTTTTCACAAATGCTGGGCCGTGCAGGAAGGCCATCCTATCATGACAGAGGTATTGTATATCTTATTCCTGAAGTCGGAAACGATTTTGCAGGAGAGTCTGAAGAGGCAATGGCTTTGGAGCTTTTGGAAAGCAACAGCGAGGATGTCTATATAGAATATGATGAAGAGTCTGCCTATGAACAGATACTTGCCGATATTTCATCAACATCAATCAAATCAATGGATGAACTTAACAAATTCTATAAAAACATTGATGTTCCGGTAAGCATCAAGATAGCTGTTGATGAAATGGAGAAGCTGGGACTGATAGATAAAAGCCTCAACAATAAACTGGAAGTTACAAAATACGGTCGGGCGGCATCAGTATCATTTTTATCAATTGAGGATGCAGAATTCATTAAGAATACCTTAAATGATTATAATTATCTCAAACGCTATGTAGGGCTTTCACCGATGTATAAGAAAAAGGACAAGTATGACAAGCTGAAGGTGCTGATTCTGGCAATGGCACTTGATTTGGAAATGTTTGAAAATGCGTATCTGTCAAGCGTAATCCACAATCAGATTGCAAATGCTCTCAAAATCAAATTTTCGACAAGGCTGTTTGCAGAATCCACTTTGGATATAATTTCATCAGGTGAAGCCATTGAAAAGGTCGACAAGAAATTCCAGGATGCGCTTATTGCCCTTCAGACTGATTTCATGCAGTGCAGATGTCAGGACAGGCCATTTTGCAGCTGCATGCAAAGGGGCATTTCAGAGGTCATTGTTCACGAAAGACTTAAAGGCAAGGACCCTCAAGATATATCAAATAAGCTATTCAGAAAATATCAGATTCAAGTCTATCCGGGAGACATTTTCTCATGGCTGGACAATTTTGTAAAAAACCTTGATGCAATTAAAAGAATTGCTAAAGCTTATAACAGGCAAAATTTTGTCAAGAAAACTAATTGGTTAATTAAAAAAATAGAAAACGGGTGAATGAAATGTATGCAGAAGATAAAATATTGATAGGTTGTAATGAATCAGAAAATGTTTTTTTACTTCCAAAATTAGCTAACCGTCATGGTTTAATAGCAGGAGCAACAGGAACCGGTAAAACAATTACCTTGAAGACACTTGCGGAATCATTTTCCGATATGGGTGTTCCGGTATTTTTAGCGGACATGAAAGGGGATATTTCAGGACTTGCCAAAATAGGTTCAGAAACTGAAAAAATCAAGACAAATGTTGAAAAATACGATCTTGCAGCTAAAGGATTCAAATATCAGGCATATCCTGTAGAATTCTGGGATCTGTTCGGTGAAAAAGGTCTTCCTGTAAGGGTAACACTATCTGAAATGGGACCGACACTACTTGCAAAAATCCTCAACCTGTCTGAAGCACAAACTGGTGTTTTGAATATTGTATTCAGGGTTGCAGACAATAATTCCCTACCTATCATAGACTTGAAGGACTTAAAAGCAATGATCAATCATGTCGTTGAAAACAAGGCGCAGTATGAAAGCGAATATGGTGCAATTGCCGAAAAATCAGCAAACACCATCTTAAGAAGCCTTATCACTCTTGAAGACCAAGGCGGCAACGACTTTTTCTTTGAACCTGCACTTGATTTGAATGACTTTATCAGATTGGATGAAAACGGTAAGGGTATCATCAACATTCTTGATGCTCAAAAACTCTCACTTTCTCCAGAAATCTACTCAACATTCCTGTTGTGGATGCTTTCAGAACTGTTTGAAAACATGCCTGAAGTCGGCGACATGGACAAGCCTAAATTCGTATTCTTCTTTGACGAAGCACACCTGCTTTTCGATGACATGTCACCTGAATTTGGCAAAAAAATCGAACAGATTGTAAGGCTTATTAGATCAAAAGGCGTAGGTCTGTATTTCATATCACAGTCTCCTGCAGATATTCCTGATGACATTCTGGCACAACTCGGAAACCGTGTTCAACATGCGCTTCATGCATACACTCCAAAAGACCAAAAGGCTGTGAAAGTTGCAGCAGAAACATTCAGGCCAAACCCTAACTTCAACACTGCAGATGTAATCTCAGAGCTTGGAATAGGTCAGGCACTGGTTTCAGTTCTTGATGAAAAGGGTGTTCCTACCGTAGTTGAACAGGTGGACATTGTACCTCCTCAAAGCTATATAGGAGCCATTGACGATGCAATGAGAGCCGAACTGATCAATTTATCCGAGCTTAAACCTAAATACTATGAGGCAGTTGACCCTCAATCCGCTTATGAACTGTTATTGAATAAGATTGAAGAGGATTCCAATCTGGAAAGTGAAGTTGTCCCTGAAACCAAGGAAGCTATCGAACAGGCAATTGAGGAAAGTCATGAGGCTCCTGCAGAACCTGCTCCTCAAGTTGAGGAACCTGCTCAGGAAGCACCCGCACAGCCTGCATTTGGACTGGGTGACATTTTGGGAACTGTTTTAGGTGGAGGCCAACCTGCAAACGGCAAAAAAGCCAAAAAGTCCGAAACCCAAAAAATGGCCGAAAAAGCTGTCGCACAGGCTGCAAACACCGCTGCCCGTGAAGTGACAAAAGGAATCATGAGAGGAATTTTCGGACAAATGAAATAAGGGTGATTGTATGGCTCATCCACATGTAAAGGCAATTGAAAAGATGAATCCGGCATCTTTAATTAATATAATTGAAGAGTCTCAAATGACATATGTGCGTGAAAACTTAAGCGTATTTCTGCACAGAAGCCAGATTGTTCTTTTAAAGCAGGTCAGAAAGCATGAAAAACCTCATCACAAACGCATTAGAATCAGGCAATATGAAAAGGCGGAAAAGGATGACCTGTTCAACATGCATTTAGGACTGTATCTCAAGAAATATGAAAAACTTGCCAAAATCGGTTTGATTGAAATAGACAAAAATCCCGATAACGGACTTGCCTATGACTGCACACTAACCGAAAAGGGCCGGGAGGTTTTGGAAGAAATCGACAGCCTTGAGCGCGAGTGGGAAAGTGTCGTCAACATTAACGATGATGATTTGAAAGTCCTGAAGAAACTGGCTTTAGATTCATTTGAAATTTCATATAACCACAAGAAAAAGAAAGGTTTCATTTTTTAAGAATTTCAAAATCCATGGCTATTGAATCATATGCATCTTTTACACATTCAATAGCTTCTTTTTTTGTTTTAAAATAATATAAATGGCTTTCACAGTCACAGTCAGAACATCCAAAATCCCTGATTCCTGATGTTTTTGATGCGATGTATTTTGAGAGGTCACATTCTATTTTTCGATTTGATCTGTTGTAGATTACCTCAGTGATTTGTGAATATTTTAGAAAGTAGTCTATGTGCCAGTGAAGCTTTTTATCATCGCTCAGGTGTCTTTTAATTCTTGAAATCAGCGAATTCATCGCCGAGCCCACATAGACGTAATAACCTTTCTTGAATTTGATTTTGCCTAATTTTTTTCCAATTTTAATCTCGGAAGTTTCATCCAGTCTGATGACTAAACAGTAACATCCTTTCATCATGGATTACTTTGACTTTAGGATATATTAAAATGACCTATATTTTTTCTAAATTTAAGTTGATTATTTATAATATTATCCATATAAATTAAATTAGTATAAAATAATTTTTATTTGTGGAGGTCTAAAATTGTTTGTAAAATCGAATAAATCAATCATAATTGGCTTATTGTTATTATTTTCATTGATCTTAATTCCAATAAGCTTTGCAGCGGATAACACTACTGCAATATTGAGTCATGAAACTGCCAATGTGACAGATGCAGTTTCAGTTCCTTTGGAGGATAATGCTTTAGCAGCATCAAACGATTATTATTTTGATGCGTCAGCTGAAAGCGATGGGAACGGATCCATATCCAGTCCCTATAAATATCTAAAAGCTGAATATATAAAGGAAAATTCCAATCTATATTTTGCCAATGGTCAGTATAATTTGGATAAGGCCAAAACCATTCAAGAGGTAAATATTATAGGCAGTGATGTGGACAGGACAATAATCAAATATGACGGCCAGGCATTCACGGTCAGCAACCAGTTTACAGTTAAAAACGTCACATTTATGGATTTGTCCATTACTAATAATGCTAAATTCACTGCATCCAATGTGATTTTTGAAGAAGGCTACGGATCCAGGCCGGACAGCTATGGAAACAATTGGGGCGGTGCAATATATACTCCGGATGGTTATGAAAACGCTTATGTAAATGTTAACAATTGCACCTTCAAAAACAATTATGCGGTGTATGGCGGAGCCATCTACATTGGTGCGGGCAATTTAAACGTGTCAAATTCATTGTTTTTCAACAATTACGCATACAATTATGGAGGTGCAATAGCATGCGATTATGCTTCCAGTATTTTCGTTTCCAAATCCAAATTCTACAATTCACGTTCACAGGAAGATGCCGGAGGAAGCATTTACATCAGGCAGGCATCCAGATTCACCGCAGACCACATTGATATTTCAAATTCATCTGCAACTTTCGGCGGTGCATTGACAACATTAAACACTACCGTTTCACTAAGCTATGTTAATATGACTGATAACTCCGCCAAATATGATGGAGGTGCAATTTTTCATATGTATGGTGGATTTACAATGTCATATTCAAGATTCATCAATAATTCTGCCAAAAACGGCGGTGCAATATTTATTGACAACTCCACAAACGCAATTTTCATGCGCAATACTTTTACAGACAATAAGGCAACCGATACCGGAGGAGCAGTCTATTCCATTTTAAATAAATTTAACCCTCCATTTCCAAGAGTCAACACTTTTAATTCTAATATTGCAGCTCATGGAAGCGATTATTATGATGCCTCTAGCATTAATTTAACAATCGGAAATGGAAATTACACAATGTATAATATGGAGGTGAATCCGATATCATCTCTTCCAAGCAGATACAGTCTGATTGATGAGGGCTATGTTACCACTGTTAAAGACCAGCAAACCAGCGGTAACTGCTGGGCATTCACTGCACTGGCTGCTTTGGAATCATGCATTCTGAAGGCAACCGGTGAGACATTGAATCTTTCTGAAGAAAATATGAAAAACATCATTGCAATGTATTCCGACTACGGCTGGAAAATAGATACCAATGAGGGGGGCTATGATAATATGCCTTGGGGATATCTTGCAGGCTGGCTGGGTCCTGTGGATGAAACTGATGACCAGTTTGATGACAAGTCAACATTATCTCCGATATTGAACAGCATCATGCATGTTCAAAACATCAAGTTTTTAAAGCGCAGCTCCTTTACAGACAACGATGAAATCAAAAGGGCAGTCCTGAATTACGGTGCTGTAGGTACAGCATTTTATTATCATAATGATTATTATAACTATCAAAAATATGCTTATTACTGTGGGTATAGTACTGGTGGCAACCATGCAGTAACAATCGTCGGATGGGATGATACATACTCAAAAAATAATTTTAAATATGGCAGCGCTCCTGGTGACGGTGCATGGATTGTAAAAAACAGCTGGAATTCAAACTGGGGAAATAAGGGATACTTCTATGTGTCATATTATGATGCAAATTTTGCAAGGCCTCAAGTGGAAGCCTCTGCATATACTTTCATTTTAAATGACACAATCCGTTTTGATAAAAATTACCAGTATGATATAGCAGGAATGACAGATTACTTTTACAGCACCACATCAAATGCATTGTACAAGAACAGATTCACATCAACTTGTGATGAATATCTGGCGGCTGTTTCAACATACTTTGAAAAAGCAACCAACTGGACAGCAACAGTTCTTGTAAATGATGAGATAAAGGATGCATTATCCGGAATTTCAGCTTCAGGTTATTATACATTCAATCTCAATAAGTTCATTCCAGTCAAAAGCGGTGATGTCTTTGAGGTCATATTCAATATTACCGCCTCTGGCGATGTGGGTGTTCCGATATCTGAAATATATTCTTTAAATAAATTGGTTTATGCTCCAGGCGTTTCTTATATAAGCTGGGACGGTGTAAATTGGTTTGATTTATACAATTTTTCTAAAACTTACCCTGATCACACTTATAATTCAGGTGTGGCTTGTATTAAGGCATTTACATATTTAAACCCAATCAATACATTGACAAATCTGAGCATTGATTTTAAACGGGAGGGATTATCCAACATTTCAGCCAGGATTTATGACGAATTTGGAAATCTTGTAAAATATGGAAATGTCACTTTCAATATAAACGGCGAAAACCGGACTGTCAGTGTGGAAAATGGTGTTGCAAAATTATCATATGGCTTTAATAAAAAGGTCAATTCAATATCCGCTTCATTTGATGCAACAGGTTACAATTCATCTTCCAACATGACATCTTACACTCTTCCAAAAATAGATATTGAATGGGCATTAAACATTACCAAGGTTTTCAATAATGTCAATATCACAGTAACTGCCAACAAACCGCTTAATGAAAGCATAATTATGAATATCAACGGTGAAAACCTTCCATTCAATTTAACCAACGGAACTAACACATTAACAATAAAGAATTTAGCCAATAATTTGTACAGTGTTCATGTTTCACTTTCCGATGATTCCGATTATTCTGCGGGTATTTTAAGCGGGGAATTTGTAATTGAGATGTATAAGACAAAAATTATCTCCCGCAGTTTAAATGCAACTGATGACGGTGCATTCGCATTCACTATAACTCTGTTGGATGAAAACGATAATGCGGTATCAAATAGGCAAATCATTTTCACAGTTAACAACTCCACATATGTAAATACAACTGATAATAACGGTCAGGCTATTGTCTATATCAAAATGGATAAGGGAGTTTATGACATAGCTTCATCATTTAATGGAGACAACAGTTATTTCGCTTCAAATGCAACAGATTCTATAAACGTTAAAGGAAAAATATGGATTGACGTGAATGTAAATGTCTATAGCAACAATGCATTCATCAATGTTTTCGGATCAAATCGCATAAATGAAACATTCACAGTTCTTGTTAACAACAGGCCTCATAATGCAACTTCAAAAGATGGGGTTGCCACATTGATATTACCTGATTTGGCAAATGATGTTTATAACGTTAAAGTATCTTTAAATGAAAGTGAATATGAGTTCAATGAAGCCGAAACCCAATTCACAATCAACATTGAGGATAATGTTGAAATTGAAAGCAGCATTGAGATTTCAGGTGATGATGCAATAATCAATATAGAAATTGGGGATGTCAGCGGTAATGTAAATGTAATTGTAGATGGAAACAGCAATGTTTACCAACTCGCTGGCGGAAAGGCAAACCACACAGTTAAGGACATATCTGCAGGCAACCATACTTTAATAATAATATATGAAAACAAAGAGTTCAAATCCGAAATATTCACTGTTCCTAAAAGGCAATCCAGCATTGAATTGAGTTTCGATAACATTAAAGTCGGTGAAAAAGCCACAATAAGTGTTGATGTTCCTCAAAAAGCTACAGAAATGGTTTCAATTGACATTAACGGAACTTCATACATGGTGAATTTATCCAAAACCAATACTTTGGATTTAATTTTTGACCGCGCAGGCAATTATTCAATCGTAGCTACATATTGTGGTGATTATAACTATGAATCATCAAAATCACAGGAATACACTCTCATCGTAGCCGATAAGAAAAGGGCCAACATTTCCATTGATGTTCCTGATGATGTAAAAGTTGGTGATGAAATTCTAATAGGAATCACATCCGGCACTGATGCACAGCTCGCTGTCACCATCAATGGAGAAGTTCAAAGCATAATTTATGCAAACGGTCCATTGGGATTATCTTTAGGCGATGTTCTCCAGGCTGCTAACGGTAAAGTTAAATATGTTCCTTTAAAAGGAGGAATCTATAATATTACTGTAATTGCAGGTGAAAATGAAGAGTATGCAGGCGAAACCGTAACCAAAGTATTTGAAGCAACTAAAAAAGAGGCAATACTTACAGTTTCACCAATTGCTGATGCAAAAGTCGGCGATAAAGTTACAATCAGTGTTGTAAATGAAACTGACGGTGCTTTAACCATTAAAGTAAACACAGAAAAAGTGACAGGCGAATATGAAATCACCAAGGCGGGAACATATACAATTACTGTTGAAAGTATTGAAACCGATGAATACAAAGCAGGATTTACAACCTACGCGTTTAATGTTGCTGAAGAACCTGTAGGGCCGGGTAATATTACTGTTGTCATTGATGGTAAGGAATATATTATTCCTGCGGTGAATGGCACAGCTATTGAAACAGGTATGGATGATGAACTTGCCGAAGCTAACGAAAAGATTAAGAATTTAACCGGTGAGTTGGCTGATGCTAATAAGAAGGTTGATGATTTAATCGGTGAGTTGGAGGAAGCTAAGGTTAATGCTACTAATTTGGCTGATGAATTGGATGATGCTAATGGTAAAGTTGAGAATTTGACTGGTGAGTTGGAGGAAGCTAAGGTTAATGCTACTAATTTGGCTGAGGATCTTGCTGATGCTAATAAGAAGGTTGATGATTTAACTGGTGAGTTGGAGGAAGCTAAGGTTAATGCTACTAATTTGGCTGAGGATCTTGCTGATGCTAATAAGAAGGTTGATGATTTGACTGGTGAGTTGGAGGAAGCTAAGGTTAATGCTACTAATTTGAGTGAGGATCTTGCTGATGCTAATAATAAGGTTGATGATTTGACTAGTGAGTTGGAGGAAGCTCAAGCTAATGCTACTAAATTGGAAAACGACCTTGCTGATGCTAATCAAACAATCGAAGATTTAATTAAACAATTAGAGGAAGCTAAGGCCAATGCCACTAACACCACAGTTCCTGAAGCTGTTGTTGTAGATGGTGTTGAGTATCCGATTGAATATGTGAACGGTACTGCTACTGTCGAAACCAATAAGACAGAACCTGTCATTCCAAAATCATCTGAATTCAGTGAAATTACAATCAGTGATGATTTAACCATTTCCATTGTACTCAAAGACAGTGATGGAAATGTTATTGCAGTTGCTCCAATTGCTTTCACTGTAAATGGAGTTGTACAAACAACAACCACTGATAAAGACGGTAAATTCACAGTTAAAGGTGAAAACGGTGCTTTAATTACCATTAACTATGCAGGTGATGCTAATATTACTGGTACTAACACCACCTTGAAACTGAACCGTCCTGCTGTTCCTGAGGTTGTTAAAATTGCATCCCAATTTAATGTTTCCAACCGTGCTATTACCATTAACGGTTATGCCGTTGACGGTCCTGCCGGTGAACAGGGAATATACTATGCTACAACACTTTTAGATGCTAATGGCAATCCAATATCTAATGTATACATGGAATTTGCTGTAAACAACAAGATTTATAACAGAACAACCTATGAAAACGGCAGCTTCAATCCGTATAAACTCAACATGATTAGGGCGGGCAGATACACAATGGCATTCAACTTTGCAGGTGATGAAAACTACACCAATGCATTCGCATGCGTATGTGTCGATCTGGATAAAAAGCCGATAACCATTAAGGCATCCGCCAAATCATACAAGGCATCTGTCAAAACCAAGAAGTACACTGTCAGCTTATCCACTATTCCGTCTGTACATGATGGTAAAGTCTATTTAAGTCCTAAACTTGTCACACTAACTGTGAATGGTAAGACATACACAGGAAAAACTAACGATAATGGACAAGTCACCTTCAAAATAACTAATTTAAATAAAAAAGGAAAATACACAGCAGATATTAGTTATAAAGGTGATAAGACTTATGAGGAAGCTGTCAAGTCAGTTAAATTAACAGTTAAATAATGGGAATCATATTTCTCATTATTAATTTCTTTTTTTTCAACGATTTTTTTATCATTTAAAACTTATTTTTTATCAAATGATTTGGATTTAAATATTTGGTTTGATATATATTAATAATGTAAAGTTCATTTTTTAGACTTAACTTTATAGTAATAATTTATATTAAATCGAGTGATTGAATGAAGGTTGATAAAAAAATATTCATATGCACGGCTATTGTATTGATGATGCTTTTATGCATCAATGCATCCAGTGCAACCGAACCGCTTAATCAGACATCAGGAGCAGATATTGGCGATAAAATCGCAATTAATGACGCTTCTGATGATGTATTGAGCGTGAGTGGAAATGATGATTTGAAAAACCAGTTGGATGATACAGCACTGGCCGACGGGACTGGTGATGCAATCTATGTATCTGTAACTGGAAACAATGAAAGCGATGGTCAAAGCAGGGAAACTGCGGTCAGGACAATCGCTAAAGCTGTTGAACTTGCAAATAACGGTCCGGGTAAAGTAATTATTCTTGAAGGTACCTACACAGAAAGCAACATTGAAATCGATAAAGACAAGCCGATTTACATTGCAGGTGAAGGTAATGTGGTGATTGATGGAGGTTCTGATTCCAACAGCATTTTTGTAATGCATGGAGGGGAAGCCAGTTTCACCAACATCAAGTTTACAAATGCAAATCCGTCATACGGCGGAGCAATCTTTATGAATTCTGAATCCGGAACCGGCAGGGATGTTATTGATGTTAATGTCCTTGTCGATAACTGTACTTTCGATGAGCTTAAAACCACTAAACGTGGCGGAGCTATTTATGCATGGTATGTTCAGGGAGATATCATAATAGAAAGATCCAATTTCTATAATATGAATGTAAGCCAGTGGGGAGGAGCTGTCTGTGTTGGTTACTCTCCTGATGTTAATGTGGGAATTTACGGTTCTAAATTTGAAAACAACTCTGCCAATAATGGTGGAGGGGTCTATTTGCAGGCTAATGAAGTAAACATGGTTGATTCCACATTCAACAATAATTCCGCAACTTATGATTCAGGTGCAGTTTATTTATATGACAGTATTGCAACTGCGGATAAATGTGTATTAACCAACAATAAAGCCGGAAGTGAAGGGGTTGCCGTTAAGTTTACAAGACCTACAAGCGGCAGTCCGTCTGTAAAAACTTTAACTGTTACAAATTCAGTGATTGAGAATAACAGTGCAACTGACGCAACATTGCCTGCAATCTATGTGGATATGCAGACTTTGTACATTTCATACTCCTCATTGATAAATGACATTTCTATTGAAACACGTACCGGACAGGGATATGGTGCAGTATACGGTCAGGGAATTGCAGTTGCAAACAATAACTGGTGGAATACCAACGATCCGACAGCAAAAGTGTCCGGGAAAAACATTACTGTCGACAGATGGGTTGTCATGAATGTTGAAGCCAGCACTTCCCAGGTGGAATCAGGTGATGAAGTAACATTGACAGTAGATTTTAACCATGTAAACACCACTTCCGGAGTTTTGGAAGAATTGAGTGGTGGTGAAATTCCTAAAGAAAGCTACGATGTCAAATTCACAGCTGTGAACGGTACAGTCGAACCTGAAACTCTCACTGTTTTAAAAGGTGAAGTAAAACAGGCAACATTCACTGCTGCCGGTGCAGATGCGCTTGTTAATGTAAAGTCAGGTGAAGCCAGTGAAGATATAGTATTTAAAGGACAGTCAAGCCAAAATGATTATCATGGAATAATATATGTGGACGTAAACGGTGATGACAGTCAGGAAGGATCTATAAACGCTCCTGTTTCAAGCATAGCTAAAGCTATTGAACTTGCAAACGATGGATTGGGCCAGATTGTCATAAACGAAGGAACTTACAAAGGAAACATGTATCATGTAACTAAAGCTTTAAACGTTACCGGTAACGGCAATGTTGTTTTGGATGCTGATGGCGGAAGATTATTCACAATGGAATATGGTGATAGTGCAGATTGGTTAATATTAACCAATTTAACTGTTGTCGGCGCTAATAATTATCATGGTCAGGTGGTATACAGTTTTGCAGACGATCTGATTTTAACCAATGTGAAATTGACAGAAAACCCAGGTTCAGGCAGCCTGATTAAAAACTATGGTAAACTGACCATGGACAGCTGTGTAGTTGCAAATCACAACGGCGGAAACATTATTGATGGAGGAAGCATTAACATTACCAATACAGTATTTGAAAATAACACTGTAACAGATTATGCAATCATCTATACAACTTCCAATACCAATGCAATCATTGAAAACACCACATTTGCAAACAATGTTGGTCAATTGGGAATTGTAAAGGTATCAGGCAAGGTTACAGTAAGGGATTCCAGATTCACCAACAACACAAATAATGTTGGGTATGGTGGTGCAATCAACGATTTTGATGAACTGACAGTTACCAATTCCACATTCATTGGAAATAAGGCTAATAAGGATGCAGGTGCAATTCATGTAGCATCCAACAGGATGGCAACAATCACCAAGTCAGTATTCATTGATAACGCCGCAGGTGCAGGATGTCACGGTGATGCGATAAGCAATGCCGGTGGACTGACCATCAATTACTGTGTATTGCTAAGCGATGGTGAAAACGGAATTATTTACTCATCAAGTGAAAATGAAGTCAACGCCAAATACAACTGGTGGGGAACCAACAGCAATCCTCAATCATTAAATGATGTCGGAACCTATGAAGACGACTGGGGAAATGATGCACCATGTGAAATCGACTCCTCAAGATGGGTCGTAATGAATGTAGCTACCGATTTGACAGGTGAAGCTATTGAAGTTGGAGACAACGTGGAAATTATAGTTGACTTTACCAATTATATGGATCCAGCCAACAACTTAAAACCTTTAAGCGACAGCATTCCTGAAGTTGAGGTCACATCAGGTGCTGTCAATGGTGATTTAAACTCCACTGAGGCTGTCACTAAAGACAATGTTGTCAAATTCCTTTACACAGCGGTCAATCCAGGTGATGATACTGTAACAGTCAGCTCCTCTAAAGCAAGCATTGAAATTCCAATAACCGTTGAAGGTTCTGCTGAATCTGTAATCTATGTTGATGGGGCTAATGGTGCAGATTCAAACGATGGTAAAACCAGAGAAACTGCAGTTAAAACAATTGAAAAAGCTGTGGAAATCGCTGATGGTAAAATTATTGTTTTAACCGGCGAATACACCGTAAACACATTATTGAACATCACTAAGGATTTGGAAATAATCGGTGAAGGTGATGTTACTGTAAACTCAAACGCCAGAACTACAATCACATATGAAGAATGGGACGACTGGGATGAAGATTGGGTAACCCAAACCAAAACTATCTACAATTTAATAGAAAACAACGCAAACCTTAATATTTCAAACATCAAGTTCACTCTTGTTCCGGCAAGTATATCAGATGTTTTAATTTTAAACAATGCAAATTTATTAATCAACACTTCAGAGTTCAATAACATTAAGGTAACTTCATCCAAGGGCGTAATCCAAAACATTAAGGGTGCAACCCTGAAAGTCAACGGAACCACTTTCAAATCTTCTTCAAGCACTTATGGAGCTATAAGCAGCAATGGAGAATTATTGGTAAACAATTCCAGATTTTTAGACAATGATGTGTCTTCCAGCACAGGTTCTGCTTCAGCTGCAATAACAGCATACAATAAGGCCACAATTTCAAATTCACAGTTCAAAAACAATAAGGCTGCCAGTGGTGGTGCAGTATATGTAATGTACTCATATACCAATTTGGTTAATCCTGTCGTTGATATTGTTAACTGTACCTTTGATGAAAATGGTGCAAGTGGAGGTTATGGTGATGGTGCTGCAGTAAGATGTAGTGGTAATCAGGTTACTTTGACAATCACTAACTCTACATTTAACAAGAACACTGCCAATAGGTATGGTGGTGCAGTATATACACAGGGTAGCGTAACTATCAATCAGTGTGTTTTCACAGATAACAGTGCTTCTGCTGGTGATGCAATATATGCATATGGTGGTACTACTAGTGTTTTAAATTCAATAATATTGGAGGATGGTAATGCAATCAGCAGGTATGAAAGTACCTATTCAGATCCTGCAACTGTAACTGCCAATGATAACTGGTGGGGAAGTAATGATGCACCTGCAAATATAGCTAGTGGCATAACAGTGCAAAGTTGGGTAAGGATGGATGCAGGTTTCACACCAATCAGTGCTCAGGCAGGTGATGATATAACTGTGACCGCAACATTTGACAATGATAAATTACCTGATGGTGTTATTAAAGTAACATTTACATCAACCAGTGGTAATTTAAATGAGGTTGTAACCGTTAATGATGCACAGGCAAGTGCAACCTATACAATTGACATCAGTGATGTAGATGTCACTGCAACTTCTGGTGATGTTAGTGTGGTAATGCCGATAGAACCTCCAGCTCCTGCAGGTACAATCTATGTGTCATATGAAAACGGTGATGATGCAAGTGATGGTCTGACTGCAGATACCAGTGTGAAAACTATTGCTCATGCAGTTGAGCTTGCAGATGCAGGCATTGGCAAAATCATTCTTCTGGAAGGAACACATGTGCTTGGCACAACATTACAGATTACAAAAGACCTTGACATTAGAGGTATCGGTGATGTGGTAATAGATGGAAACAACAACAGATTCATCCAGAATGGTGCGGGTCTCAATCTCACCAACATCGGATTTACAAACGGATATTCTTCTGGTTCCAATTTGATATACACTTCATCCGACGGTAAATATCTCTCTTTGGAGAATGTCAGATTCTATAAAAACAGCGCCAAATATGGTGTTTCCGCATCCTCAGGCACTAAATTAATAATCAATAATTCCCAATTCTATGACAATAATTTATTTAGGGCAAATCAGAATTCATTGGGTGTCATATATTCAAACTCTGCAATAACAACAGTTGAAAATACAGTATTCAGAAACAACACCGTACAAAAAGGTGCAGGAATTTGGGCAAGTAAGTCAAGTTCCGCTCAAACAGGCAGTGTTGATGTAATAAACTGTACCTTTGACGGAAACGTTGCACAAAACGGTAACGGTGCTGCAATATTCATGTCCGGCAGCGTTATCGTAAATGTGGTCAATTCAACATTCACAAATAACCTGGCCAATATGAGTGCAAACCATGCTGGAGGATACGGTTCTGCAGTATATATTGGAACAGGAACAGGTAAAATAACTGTAAGCAAATCAGTATTCATCAATAACACTGGTAACGGGGAAAACAATAATGATGCAGGATTCTACATCGGTGCCGGAAGCCTTGATGTGTCAGATTCAATCATCCTTACCAACGACGGTGATGAGAGATATGCAGTCAATGCTGCTGGTGGAGCAGTAACTGCCGAGAACAACTGGTGGGGTAACAACGATAAGGCAAATACCAATGCAGAAGTTACAAACATCGTTAAAATGACTGCAACATTAACACCTGAAGATGCCGCAGCAGGCGATGAAGTGACAATAGCTGTTGGATTTGACAATGAAAATCTTCCTAAGAATGTCATTAATGTAACTTTAACATCCACAAGCGGTTTATTGAATGAAACAATCACAATGAATGGCAATCAGGCCAGTGTAAATTACACTATTGATGAAAGAGACTTGTCAATATCCGTAAAATCATCTCAGGCTGAAATATTATTCCCATTCAATCCTGAAGCAGGTACAATATTTGTTTCACCTGGCGGTGATGATTCAAATCCGGGTACCCGCGATGCTCCTGTTGCAACAATCGCAAAAGCTCTGGAACTTGCAGCTAAAGGAAAAATAGTCCTTCTTGAAGGAACCCATAAAACCGGTGATTTGGGAATAGTGTCTGATGATTTAAACATTACAGGTGAAGGAAGAGCTATTATAGATGCTCAAAACAGTAACAGAATACTTTACGTTGGTGAAGATGCAAAAGTTGTTATTTCCAATGTCATCATGGTAAACGGATACACAATTGATGAAAGTGGTGCACTTTTAGGAAACAGCAACGAATTGACCCTGATTAACTGTACACTGGCAAATTCATCAGCTTCACAAAACAACGGAGGAGCCATTTTCAGCGTAGGCAAACTGACAATAATAAACACTACAATAGCAAACTGTACTGCAGTCAGAGGTGGAGCAGTCTATACCCAAACTGAAAATGATGATACTCAGATAAATATATTCAATTCAACATTTGAAAATAACATTGCAAAAGGTAAGGAAACCTGGGGTGGCGGAGCCATTTACGCTCAGCGTATCGGAGCAATTTATGAATTTGCATTGACAGTCGACAATACAACATTCAAAGGAAATAAAGCCCAAGGCACATCCTGCGGTGGAGCAATACAAATTGAACAGTTAAACTCTGATGTAAAAATAACAGGAAGCGAATTCATCGCAAACCATGCAAACGGAAAAGACGGCTACGGTGGAGGAGCCATATATACATCATCCCCTTCAAGTTATGACAGACAGGGCAAAATGGCAATTTCTGACAGTCTGTTTGAAAACAATACCTGTGATTCAAACGGTGGAGCTATTCATGCCAAAACCACTACCGTAACTGTTGCAAACTCTGTAATTATAAACAACAAAGATGCAAATGATTTGGCAGTTTACGGATTAAGATCCGAGGTCACATCTCCTTCAATCACACTGAACGACAACTGGTGGGGAACTAACCTCAGTCCAAAAGAGTTTGTTGGAGGAAACGGATATAGGCCAACTATAAACAGATGGGCCATTCTGACAGTAACAAATGACACTCCAATAGTTGCCGGAAGCACTGTAAAATTAACCGTAAGCATCAACAGCTACACTACCGGAACTGCAAACGGCACATTATCCAAGCCGATTACAGTAAAACGCAGTGAAACAATTAAAACCTCTTTCGAAGATATTACAGGAACTTTGGAAAATGGTGAATTCACATACGACTATACAGTCCCTGAAAACCTGAAATTCATTGCAGCAACCGTTGACGGTGAAACACAGATATTGTATGCGGTATCATCACAGGTAACCGTTGAAATAAATGACATCAATGCAAGAAAATACGATAAGGTAACTGTTGAAATCAATGTAACTTCAGACAGTACCGTAAATGACGGTGAGGTTGAATTATACGTCAACGGCGAAAAGCTGATAGCAACCATTGAAGTTAAAGACAGCAAAGCTATTGGTGAAGTTGTAATTTCTGAAAATGAAGGCATATATAACCTGACAGCAAAATACGTCAACGGATTGCCGTTGTTTGAGAATGCTCAGAAAAATGCCACTTTAACAGTCAGCGGAACTTATGGACTTTACAATGAAACATTCTTCAACTTCTTTGATGAGGAAGGTAATTTAAGGGATGAAATCACAGAAGATGAACTGGTATTCCATGGCCAATTCAGCGATTTGGGCATTAATAGAATAAACATTCCAAGAACAATTTCTATTAAGGGAGATAATGCCGTATTGAATGGCATTGCATTGCATATCCAGTCTGATGATTCAAAAGTCTCTGATATTTCATTAATAGCTGATGGAAGCGACTTCAGTGAAAATGGGGGAGCTGCCATTTTGGTTGAAGGTGAAAACATTGAATTAAACAATGTATCTGTTGACTACACTGCTCCGGCTAATGTTGCAGCCTATGGTATCTTGGCTAAATCCTCAAACGGATTCAAATTATTGGATTCAACCATAATATTTGATGCAAACAATAAGGCCGGCATAATCCAACAGGCAGGACTTATTATTGACGGCTCCAGTGATGTTGAAATCAAAGGAAACAAAATCAATGCCACATTGCCTGCACGTGATGTCGCATACAATTATTATTACTCTGAATTGAGTGGAATCTATCAGGATCTTGTATTGGGAATCGGAATGCAGGACTGTGAAAATGTTGAGTTCACAGACAATGAGGTCACTGTCGATGCCAAATCAGCTGACGGTGAATTTGCAACAATCGATTCATTCATGGTGGATACCATCAGCAATTTATTGATTAAGGGCAATAATTTTACTCAAACCGACTTCACCGGTGTTGGAAAAGCGGGATATGCAAACGTTTTGGATTTATACAACTTTGAAGGTGTAACTGTTGAAAACAATAACATTCTTATAAATACAACTACCGGTGAAAATGGTGCTGGAACAGCCTATCCTATACAGGCCACAGGTCCGTATTCAGGTCTTGTTATCACCACCAACAACCTGACTTCAGTCTCCAGAGGACCTGCATTGGGCATCTACTCACAAAACTATGACGGCATAACAGACATTATCGTAACAAACAACAACATTGATGTGACAGGATATGCTACATCAAATGAATATGCACTTGTTTCAGGCATGGAACTTCAGGACAGCTCCGCTAAGGTATATAACAATACCATTTACTCCAGAAGCATTTCAGCATATGACGATGCAAATACATTGTATGGAATAAGCTATGCCCAGTACACTTCAGGAACCCACACCTATGACATCAGGGACAATAAAATATTCACTGAAGGAAAATATGCAGTATATCTTATGAGCGCTAAGGATTCAAACGTAACCGGCAACACATTATATGCCCATGAACTGATAAGCGATGAGGCCGTAAATATCGCTTCAGGCGAAAATAATGTAGTCAGGGATAACCTGCCGTCAGACGTTTCCAAACTGACTGTTGAAGTTTCAAACATTACCGTCGGCCAGGATGCAACAGTCAACATTACCTTTAACGGTGATGTCAATGATAATGTGACAGTTGTTGTCGATGGCGAAATATATGTTGTTGAGGTTATTGGCGGATTTGGAAATCTTACAGTTTCTGACCTTGCTGCAGGAGACTACAAAGTCACCGCAATATTCAAATCAGACATCTATGGCGATTTTAAAAACAGCACAATATTGAATGTGGCCAAATTGGACTCCAAAGTAAGCGTTACAGTCTCTGATGCCGAACTTGGAAAAGATGCAGTAATTGCCGTAAGCATTCCTGAAGCTACAGGAAATGTAACAGTCATTGTAAACGGCAAGAGGGAAGAGATTCCATTGGATGAAAACGGTAATGCAACATATACTATTGAGAATATCTCTGCAGGCGATTATTATGTGGATATAATATATTCAGGTGATAAAGATCATGCGTCTGCAAACGAGACAAAATCATTCACAGTTGACAAACTGCAGTCACAGATTAACGTAACTGCTGCTGGCGAAGTTAAAGCTGGTGTTGAAACAACAATCTCTGTCAATGTTAGTGAAGGTGCCACAGGCATTGTAATCGTTAATGTCGGCAACACTGAGTATGCAATTGATTTGGAAAAAACCAATAATATTACTGTTGCATTTGATAAGACCGGCGAATACTCTATTGTTGCCAAATATATGGGTGATGATAATTATGAAGCAGGTGAATCTGAAACTGCAACTGTTGTTGTCAGTGATAAGGAAGCTGCCAACATTCAAGTGGAAATTGTCTCTAAATATGACCTGACTGTTGGTGATGAAGTCGAAATCATCGTTAAAGCCGATACCAACGCTGAATTGATTGTATTGCTCAACGGTAAAGAACTCAATCCTGGATCCAACGGCGTATTAAGCGCATCATTAAGCAATATCCTTAAATCAGTTGAACAGTCATACAAATTCACTGCAGGCAAAGCAGGAATCTACAACGTTACAGTTCTTGCTAAAGAAAACGATGAATATGCGGCTGAAGTATACAGTGAAGTATTCTTAATCGGCATTAAAAATGCAACTGTTGAAATCACTCCAATAACTGATGCTAAAGTCGGCGATAATGTAACAATTGAAGTTACTGCTGATAGTGATGGTGCTTTAACCATTAAAGTCAACGGTGAAGCTGTAAATGAAGTATATGAAATCACAAAAGCCGGTTCATACACTATTACAGCCGAAAGCGCTGCGACAGAAAATTATGCTGCAGGATTTGCAACATACACATTTGTTGTAGAAGAAGAACCTGTTGAACAGGATAATAACGTTACTGTTATTGTTGATGGTGTTGAGTATCCTGGTGAATTAGTCAACGGCACTGTTACCATTGAAACAGGTTTACCTGATGAGCTTGCTGAAGCTAAAGAAAAGATTGAGAATTTAACTGGTGAGTTAGAAGAAGCTCAGGCTAATGCTACTAGATTGGCTGGTGAGTTAGCTGATGCTACTGATAAGATTGCTGATTTAACTGGTGAGTTAGCTAATGCTACTGATAAGATTGCTGATTTAACTGGTGAGTTGGCTGATGCTCAGGCTAATGCTACTAGATTGGCTGGTGAGTTGGCTGATGCTCAGGCTAATGCTACTAGATTGGCTGGTGAGTTGGCTGATGCTAATGCTAAGGTTGAGAATTTAACTGGTGAGTTGGCTGATGCTAATGCTAAGGTTGAGAATTTAACTGACGAGTTGGCTGATGCTCAGGCTAATGCTACTAGATTGGCTGGTGAGTTGGCTGATGCTAATGCTAAGGTTGAGAATTTAACTGACGAGTTAGCTAATTCTACTGATAAGATTGCTGATTTAATTGGTGAGTTGGCTGATGCTCAGGCTAATGCTACTAAGTTGGCTGATGAGTTGGCTGATGCTCAGGCTAATGCTACTAGGTTGGCTGATGAGTTGGTTGATGCTAATGCTAAGGTTGATAATTTGACTGATGCTCTTGCTGATTTAACTGATGAGTTAGCTAATGCTACTGATAAGATTGCTGATTTGACTGGTGAGTTGGCTGATGTTAATGCTAAGGTTGATAATATGGCTGGTGAGTTGGCTGATGCTTATCAAACAATCGAAGATTTACTTAAACAGTTAGAGGAAGCTAAGGCTAACGCTACTAACAGTACACTTCCTGAGACTGTTGTTGTTGATGGTGTTGAATATCCTATTGAGTATGTGAACGGTACTGCTACTGTAGAAACCAATAAGACAGAACCTGTCGTTCCAAAATCATCTGAGTTCAGTGAAATTACAATCAATGATGATTTAACCATTTCAATTGTGCTTAAAGATGGTGATGGTAATGTTATTGCTAGCGCTCCAATTACATACACTGTAAATGGTGCTGCAAATACTACTGTAACTGCTAACGACGGTAAATTCACAGTAAAAGGTGAAAACGGTGCTGTAATTACCATTAACTATGCTGGTGATGCTAATATTACAGGTACAAACATTACCTTGAAACTGAACAGTGCAGCTGTTCCTGAGGTTGTTAAAGTTGCAGCTCAATTTAATATTTCTGATCGTGCAATTACCCTTAACGGCTATGCCGTA